>JBLIML010000053.1:0-19651 GCA_047638675.1 Planctomycetota bacterium
AAAACGGCGACAGTTTTGATCCCCAGCTCATGACAGGCACGTAGAATGCGCAAGGCGATTTCGCCACGATTGGCAATGACAACTTTTTCAAGCATAGAAATTGATGTTCTCGTCCATAACTTAAGGGTGAAGGTTTAAAGGGCTAAATGCAGAGTGAAAAGGTTATTTTTCGCGTATAACAAACAAGGGTTGGCCGTACTCAACCGGGTCTCCATTTTCGATCATGATCTTGCTGATAACACCATTATATTCTGACTCAACCTGATTCATGATTTTCATCGCTTCAATAATACACAATACATCACCTTTCTTGACCGATTGACCGAGTTCCACAAAAACAGGTTTTCCAGGTGCCAGGGCCTCATAAAAAATCCCAACCATGGGCGAAGTCACCACATCACCCACAATCTCCGGCTCCTGGTCTACAGATGAAGCCGAAGCCGGTGCTTGCACTGCAGTTGGCGTCGGTGGTGGTGCCTGTACGAGAGTTGGTGTTGCAAACATAGCGGGGTTGCCCCGACTTATGCGCACGGATTCCTCGCCTTCATGAATTTCTATTTCAGCAACGCCGGATTCTTCCAGCAGTTCAATTAGTTTTTTTACTTTTCGGATATCCATTGTAATAATTCTTTTCTATTTACTGAGTTGTTTGTTTATTGCCTGCAGAGCAAAGCTGTAGCCCTGTGCTCCCAGGCCACTAATTACACCAACAGCCACATCTGACAAATAGGAGTGTTGTCTAAAAGATTCGCGGGCGAATACATTTGACAGATGAACTTCTATAAAAGGTATCTGTACGCCAAGAAAAGCGTCACGCAGGGCAATACTTGTGTGGGTGAAAGCGCCTGGATTTATGATGATAAAATTGACCCCTGCGTCTCTTGCGTCATGAATCAGATTAATTAGCTCATGCTCACCATTGCTTTGCTTGCATTCAAGCGTGTAGCCAAGTGTTTTCGCCTCGTCCAAAAGGGCATTATTTATCTCATCCAGTGTCGCGGTACCATAAACTTCGGGTTCCCGGCTGCCCAATAGGTTGAGATTAGGACCATGTAACACCAGAATTTTAGACATTGACGCCCTCGGGAAATGATAAATTATGTCAAGTTCGACGCATTTTCGTGCAGGTTAGCAGAAATTTTGGGAAATTAGGAGAGGTTTCTGGTTTTTACAATAATTCAAGGATGATGGCTTCTGCGATATCTATCGCCAGAGCGCCTTGTTTTACATAGTGAATATGACCCGTGCGATCGATAATCACGGTGTAGGGCAGGGCACCAATCGCATTACCGTAGGATTCGGCTATTTCAATCACTTCCATTTCTCCAGCGAGTACGGGATAGTTCATCCCATATTCGGTGATAAATTCAGTCACTTCTTCCGCTCGCTGCAGTGCGATGCCGATAAACTGCAGACCCTGCTTCTGGTATTTGTGTTGTAACTCAATGAACTCGGGTATTTCCTTGATACATGGAGGACACCAGGTCGCCCAAAAATTTATGGCGAGCACCTTGCCGTCCCATTCACTTATATTTCTTTGCTGTTCTGCTACATCAGTAAGTGTGAAATCGGGTCGCATACTACCGATGATGTTGTCGTTCCGGGCGATAATGGGCACGGTTTGAGCCTGAGCAACTGTGATCCCTTGCTGCAATGATTGATTCATGTAAAACCCGGTCAGGCTAGTAACAATAACGAAGGTCACACCGATGGAAGTAAACAAGACCTTGGGATTCATGATTTAGTAAGCTCTTTCAGGTGTCTGGCAAAATTGTCAGCATTAACGAAGCCAACTAATCGATATGGCATTTTTTCGCTGGCATCGATGCCAAAAAACAAAATAGCAGGCGGGCCGTAAATTCCAAACTTCTTTAATAGCTCTCGGTCCTGATCATCATTTTTGGTGACATCGGCTTGTAGTAAAACAAAATTACTCAGCAGAGCTCGAACTGTCGTATCAGAAAATGTGTACTCTTCCATTTCTTTGCAGGTAACACACCAATCTGCGTAAAAATCCAACATCACATATTTTTCCTCTTCACCAGCCGTGGCAAGGGCTGCATCAAGATCACTAACACTTTTGATCTTTGTAAAGGTGGTTAGAAATTGTTCTGCAGACGTAGAACCTGTGTTTGAGTAAAGACCTTTTAATGGTGTGTATAGATTCTTGCCGCCACTTGCCGCGCCGATGATCAAGACCGCGCCATAGATTAGCAGGATCAGACCCAGGCCTTTCCAGAGTCGTTGCCAACTCGCTTTTGCTTCCAGTGGGTCAAGTGCGCCGAGATAGACGGCCGAAATAATCAGTAGACTTGCCCACATCAACAAGCTTACCTGACCCGGCAATATCCGTTCGAGAAACCAGATCGCGACGCCCAGCATAATGACGCCAAAACTTTTTTTAATCGCATCCATCCAGCTACCCGCTTTCGGCAATAATGTTCCAGCCGAGCTGCCGATAAGTAGTAGAGGTACGCCAAAACCCAGGCCCATGGCGAAAAGTGCAAGCCCACCAAACACGGCATTACCTGTCTGGCTAATGTAAAGCAAGGCGCCAGCAAGGGGAGGTGCGACACAAGGGCCGACGATAATGGCGGATATTCCACCCATAAACGCGGCACCTTTTAAGGTTCCTCCGTGCTGACCGGCGCTCGTGGCGCTTAGACGTGATTGAATGGCACCTGGTAATTGCAATTCATAGAAGCCGAACATGGATAAGGCCAGGACGACAAATACCGCACTAAATAAAGTAATTACCCACGCATTTTGAAAGGCGGCCTGCACATTAAAATAAAACGATCCTGCGATCACCCCTAATACAGCATAGGTCAGTGCCATTGCCAGTACATAAGATAAGGACAGCATGAAGGCTTTGCCTGTTGTGATCTGAGTTCCCTGGCCGACAATAATGCCGGACAAAATGGGGATCATCGGAAACACACAAGGCGTCAATGACAACAAAAGCCCGAAGCCGAAAAACGCGATGATATTCAACAACAGACTACCGTCTTTTAATTTCCTGCTTATTGCATCCTGTTCAGAAAGTCGCACTGAACTTGCCGTCGAAACGACATCATCCAGGGTGCCTGCCTGAGCCGAGGCAATAAAGGAAGGCAGTACCAGGGGAATATATTTGGTAATGGGAGGATAACAAACTGAATCATCTTTACAGCCCTGATAACGTAATTCCAGCGTTACCGGCAATTGCGATGAACTTGTTCGTTGTGTCGGCAAGTCGATGAAAAACTCACCCACATTTATATTTACTTTTCCAAATGCCGGATCTTCTTTCGATTTTCCCGCAGGAATAATAATGTTGGCCTGATCTATCTGCGCATCGCCTTCGCTAATAGCAAATTTAAACTTGTCTCGATAGAGATAATAACCTTCTACTATTTGCCATTGTAGAGTGATCGACTGAGGTTTACTGACATCTGCCTGAAACGTAAAAGCAACATCGGGGTCGAGGATTTCATCAGAGGCGGTGTTACCACCAATAACGCTGTTGAGGCGTTCAGCCAGAGATTGACCAAGGGCATTTTGTGTTCCTGAGAAAAGAACAAGAAGGATAATAAGACGAAACAACATGATCAGGCTTTGAAGCAATCCTCTAGTCAGCGTCGATATTGGTTAATCCGCTATAGATAGGGACTGCAATAATCTCTGGAAGTTCATGGGGATGCAGCCGGGTGATGCACTTTTCCAGGTCAGCATAGGAATCACTGCTCGTCTTAATCAGGAGTAACTGCTCTTCCGAGTTTTCAACTTTGCCAACCCAGCGGAAGAAGGTATTTACGCCGTTCATGATATGGACGCTCGTCCCTAAATTTTGAGAAACCACTTCATTGGCTATTTTTTTGGCGGTTATAGAACCTTTACAGGAGGTCATTACCAGCAATTGAGTCGCATTCTTAGCCATGTGTATTTTAAATAATCTCGGTATTGGGACTTGAAAACTGTTATTTTGCCAATACATTGAACAATAAGCCATTTTTCTTACATAAATAGTAATAATCGTGTTTCGACTACTTTTCCTGCTTTTTCTTACCGTGCCTCTGCTTGAGCTATATTTACTGATTCAGATAGGCAATTATTTTGGCGCTATGCCAACGATCGCCTTATGTGTGTTTACCGCTGCATTAGGAGCGGCTTTGCTACGACATCAGGGCCTGCAAACGTTGGCACGCGTGCAAAATAAACTGCAACAGGGTGAGATGCCGGCTACTGAGGTCATTGGCGGTCTGATATTATTGTTCTCTGGAATATTCCTGCTCACTCCGGGCTTATTTACCGACATTATCGGTTTTATCTGCCTCGTACCTCAATTTAGAAATTATGTTGCCCGAGGCATGCTTGCCAATGTCCTGCAGAAGCGTTCGCAACATTATCGTGAAGGCCAGGTCATCGTTGAAGGTGAATGTTGGGAAGAGAATGCACATAAAAGGTTAGGCGATTAATTCTCACAAAATGACCGGTCTTGATGCTGTGCAAAAACAGCAGCTTATCGCTTCGCTTTCGACAATCATCAATGATCAACGCCAAAAGTTGTTACAACAAATCCTCTCAGAACGTACCCGTCACATTACCGTTGTGCTGGAAGATATCTTCCAGGCGCAAAATGCCAGCGCCGTTATTCGCAGTGCCGAATGCCTTGGTCTACAGGAACTGCATGTCATCGAAAATAAACACGAATATCTGCTCAACCGGAAAGTTGTGCAGGGTGCTTCGAAGTGGATGGAGATAAACAGGTATAAGGAAAAAGATGAGGACAATACAGGCAACTGCTTACAAAAACTTAAAAGCCGAGGCTACAAGATTGTTGCCATGACCCTGCGTGAAAATAGTATCGATTTGAATACGCTAGCCCTCGACCAAAAATTCGCTTTGTGCTTTGGTTCTGAAGAACCTGGATTAACACAGAGGGCTCACGACCTGGCTGATGAATTCATCAAAGTACCGATGTGTGGATTTACGCAAAGTTTTAATCTCTCGGTTTGCGCCGGAATAAGCCTTAACCAGCTTACAGAACGACTGCGTGAATCAGATATCAACTGGAAATTGGAAGAAGAAGATAAAATCGATCTCTATATTGACTGGCTCTCTAAATCAACGCCAACAGGCAAAGTTTTATTGGATAAATTTATTAAGGGTATCGTGTAACGAGAGGACAAACTGTCTATTGACCTTTGCTGAAGCCCTCGTTATTCCAGAACTCCTTTTGTGCCTGGGTCACTTTTTCCAGATAACGTCGCGACTCCTGGCTGGGGTGTCTGCTTATTAATTGATCATAGACCTGACTGGAAGAGAGCTGGTTGATCTTTTCTACGGCTTTACCCCGATCTGAAGAAAACGTCTTTAAAACATTGCCGGCGCCACCGTTGTAGGCTGAAATGACCGAGTAACGCAGAGCGTTCTGGTCACTTATTTTCACCAGGTATTGTTCCTGCAAAATTTTCAGGTAGGCCGCACCGGTGTCAATATTATTTTCCGGGTCATAGAGATACTGTGGACTGGGTTCTCCTGAACGCTGTTTGATTCTTTCGAAGACATCCCGGCCGGCAGTTGCGGGCACAATTTGCATCAAACCGTAAGCTGGTGCATGACTAACCGCAAAAGGATTAAAGCTGCTTTCAGTTTTTATTACGCCGTATATCAGACTTTCGGTAACTTTATATTTCTTACTGTATTTCTGCACAAGCGAGGCATATTTGTAAGCTCGCACGTCCTGATGGGAGGCAACCAGCGGAAATTGAACCTGCAGGCCACTTCGTTTAGCCAGGACTATTTTTGTGAGTTTGTTTTTTACAAGATATTCAGCATAGCGATTGGCGCGCCAGGTCCATTCGATGATCTTGCCTTCATGGTCCAGCACCTGTTTGTACAGAAAAGGTTTGCCAGCTTTGCCCTCTTCAGGTGTTGTGTCGGAATAGAGATCAACCTCTCTGGGGTCATCAGGGGTTAGCAAAGTGGTGATAATGGCTTTTTTTAAATAGCTCAGTTGTTCATCCGGTGCCAGAGTTTCTATCGTTACTATACCGGCCTCAAAATCTATATGGGCGCGGTTATAGTACTTATCTGTGTATTTGACGTAATCTTTTGGACCTGCTTCGGGGACATCCTCCTTACCCCAGATAGAATCAATAAGTCCTTTGAATTTATCTATTTTGACTTTTAGTTTTTTCAATTCCTGTGGAAGTGAGCCAGGGTCAGTAGCAATATTTCGGCCTTTTTGTTCAAGAACTTTTCCAGCGTGTCTTAGAGGATCCTCGGCTCTGACAACATCAGAAATATCACGAATGTTTTTACTATTACAACTGCTTAAAAAAAATAGTGAAAGTAGTAAGGAAGCAGTAATGTAATACTGTGCTTTCATTTTTTCACAGCGTGTCTGGACTGAAAAAGATACGTTTTGAAAAAGCGCTTCCAGGTTCTGTCGATAGCATTGATAACAAACAGACAAGACAAAAAATCACAGGCATAACTAAAGAGTAAGCGGGAATATTGCTGTGTTCTGAATGTCAATATTTCACTATTTTAAAATATGTTTGAGTGCGAGCTCCAGGTTTCTGATAGTGCGTTCAATATTATTCAGCTTCTCCAGTCCGAAAAGCCCAAGGCGGAATGTTCGGAAATCGTCAGGTTCGTCACATTGTAAAGGTACGCCCGCTGCAATTTGCAAGCCTTCACCCAGAAACTTTTTCCCGGACTGGATCTCAGCATCCTCGGTGTAACTCACTATCACCCCCGGTGCCTGAAAGCCTTCAACGGCGACACTTTTAAACCCATTATCCTCGAGTAAAGCTCGAACTCCCGCACCCAATGCCTGTTGGTCGTCACGCGCCTTTTCAAATCCATAGGCTTTTGTCTCGTTCATTGCATCGCGAAAACGGGTCAGAGAGTCTGTTGGCAGGGTGGCGTGATAGGCATGCGCGCCATTTTCGTAGGCAGCCATTATTTGCAGCCATTTTTTCAGGTCGCAGGCGAAACTCGAACTGGCGGTATTTTCAATTTTCTCCAGCGCCTGTTGGCTGAGCATCACAAGTCCACAACAAGGCGAGGCACTCCAGCCTTTTTGTGGCGCACTGATGAGAACGTCAACGCCGGTTTTTTCCATATCTACCCAGAGCGCGCCGGATGCGATGCAGTCAAGAACAAACATGCCACCGACAGAGTGGATGGCATCTGCTACTGCACTTAGGTAGTCATCAGGTAGAAGCATGCCTGAGGAAGTTTCAACATGAGGGGCAAAGACAAGATCGGGTTTCTCCGACTTAATAGTCGCCACAACTTCTTCAATGGGCGCGGGTGCAAAGGGGGTCTGTTTGCCATCATCTATTTTTCGTGCTTTCAATACGATGGTAGAAGCAGGAATACGGCCCATATCAAAAATCTGGCTCCAGCGAAAACTGAACCAGCCATTCCGGATAACCAGACACTTCTTATCATGGGCGAATTGTCGTGCCACCGCTTCCATGCCGAAGGAACCACTGCCTGGGACAACGACAACGGCCCTGGCCCTATAGACTTCTTTCAGCGTCGTGGAAATATCATTCATCACTCCCTGGAACAACTGAGACATATGGTTGAGGGAGCGGTCGGTATAGACGACCGAATATTCTAACAATCCATCTGGATCGACATTAGATAACAATCCTGGCATGTTCTACTCCTGCATGAAAAGCAAGGGATATTGTCTGAACTGAAACGATATGGCAAGAGGAGACCTGGACAGAAATTTGGCTCTGGCCTTGTCCTCGATATAATCAAAAAAACTCAATAGCAAGATGTTCTGTGCTATCCCCTTGCGCAAAGCCCTTATCAAGTAAATCAGCCTGAATCTCCGGCATGTGCATAGCCCCCCAGGGAATAATAATGGAGTCAGACTCAAGCAAAGCAGAATGAAGATGTCGCAACAGGACGGTGTTTCGTTTTTCAATAATGTCCTTGATGATTATTTCATATCTCTCCTCAGTCATATTCTCACTGTCCCAACCAAAGTAGTTCTTTACGCCTTTGATAAAAGAATCTGTCTCAGCAAAACTGAGGGAAATGTGATTCAGGAACTCAAGCGTTTCCGGCGAGAAAGATTGAATATCAATATCAGCGTCGATTATTCGCGCGCGCTTCACCTGACTTGCACTCCCTGGTGTCGATGAGAGACCGAAATCCCCCCTCTCGGGTTCAATTTCCAGGAAAGGTTGTTGTTGAAGTCCTAAATAACGGGCAATCTGACTATAAGGCAGAACGGATCTAAACAAGTTATGCTTATCCGTCACGCCTTCTTTAAGTACTATTGTGTCCGTCTTTAGAATTGATTTATACAGTTCCCTGTAATATTCAGACTCACCGATGTGAACCATGCCAACGAGTCGAACAACTTTATTGTCTTTTTGATATTCCTTATCACTTAAGTAAATACCTTGAGTTGAGAGTCTTACAAAACCGCCCGAGCTATCTAAAAGCGTGGAGGAGATGGCTGACCACAAAAGGACTATAAGGAGTGCGGGCACCAGTAAAACATTGACCAAAACGAATATCAAAGTTTGCCGCCAGACAAAAGCGGGCCCGTTTAAGCTTTCTTTGCTCAAAAACCAGGCGCCGCCGGTCATCGTGCGGATAGACAGAAAGGCACCAAGACCAATCAATACCTGAATAATCGAAAGCGGCAGGGTCAGGTATCTGTTGTCAAAATATAAGGACAGCGGATAAGCCTGAAATACACACCAGAAAACGAAAAATATAAGCGAGAAAAAAATAACTTTTGGAAGGCGCGCATTAAGCCCGACGATAAAATATAAAGGGATGGCGCCAAGAATAACCAGATCCGCAAAGTAATTTCTTACAAGCGTGATGGTTGGGAACTCGAAATACAAGCTGGCAAGCTCGTCAAAAAGCGATAAACTTCCATCCAGTAAAAACGCGATTAAAAAGATATTGGTAAATATCCGGATCATTTTTAGTCCTTAACTAACAATCCGTGCAAAGGTAAATAATTGCCGTCTTTTGGTAATTTCTCCCTGAAATATCGGCCACCTCGCCAATAAACTTTCCAGGCATTCTTGTTTTTCAATGAAGTGATGATTCGATAGCTATTATCGACAACTTCAATGGCAGTGCAGTTTTCTAATGCGATGGCAATTCCCCTGGTCTTACGCATCATCGTCTTCAATGCCTCCTGTCGATGTTTCTCCACATCATAGTGCGGGCAGATAAGCGCATCCACATAGTCGAGACCACTTACCTTGATCAAAGTAAGGTTGCTTTTATCGGCAAACTTTCTCGAATCACTATTGCCCTGACGAAACCAGCAGATAGATCCAGCGCTCAGGCCAGACAAAACGCATCCATTTTTTCGAGCCTGAGTCATTAGCCTGTCTATTCCCAGCTGGCGCCATAGATTCATCATTCTCAAGGTATTGCCACCGCCGACATAGATAATGTCAGCCTTAAGGATTTTGTTTTTAATTGCTTGCGTCGATGGTCGATTCCGATACAGCAATAGTGTGTCCACCTGGCAACCAAGTTTCTCGCCAAAATGCATTTTTATCCGCTCACAATAGCCTATGTCGTCGAGGCTAGCGGTGGGTACAAAAAGAAAACGCGGCTTTTTCTTCCTGGCAAGGCGAACGATTTCTTCGTCGATTGAGAGAGTCTGTGGATCTTGACCTTTAGGCACCATGATGCGGCCACCACCAATAGAGATAATTTTTCTTTTCTTAATGACCACGTCAGAAATCTCTCTCATCCTTAATCTTTTCGTAAGCCTGTCGAATTTCATGCGTACGATCGGTAGCTATTTTCATCATTTCTTCTGGCAGTCCCTTGGATACCAATTTGTCAGGATGGTGTTGACTGATTAGACGTCGATAGGCACGTTTGACTTCAGCGTCACTCGCATCGCTTGCAATATTCAGAAGGGCATATGCATCCTTCAGATTCAGGCCGCTTGACTTATCTGCCAGATTTGAGCTTTGATGATGAAATTGTGCGCGGATGGCTGCATCCAGTTGTTCAAACTCCCGCCGACTGACTCTTAGAATTTCGCAAACTTTATGCAGCAGTTTGAGTTCTTCCGGGTGCATAAGTCCATCGGCGTAAGCGGCGTATAGCTGGATTTCCAGGAACATGCGCTGCAGGTTGGGGCGAAAACCTATCTCACGTTTAAGCTGTTGCAAAATATCCTGCAATGGAAAAGACTCTTTTTTGCCTTCGTTGAACAGGGCTACTGCCGCCTTTTTCTGCTCAGCTGACAACTGCATCTGGCCCATCACCTGTTTAGCAATGGCTATTTCATCGTCGCTGACCTGGCCGTCCGCTTTGCAGACTGCTCCCATAACAGAAAATGAGGCCGTAAAAAACGCGGTTTGTATGCGCTGTTGATCGCCACGATGAGGGCCGCCCAATTCCTCTGAAAGATTCAGGCCCTTGTCAAAATTATGACCAAGTGCAGCACCCAATACTGCCCCCAGCGGCCCGCCCAACATAAAGCCAAAAGTGCCTCCCAGTAGTTTTCCCCACCAGCTCATTTCATTATTCCTTTTTTATAGTGAGTTGAGATTATATCGGTATAATGCGCAGCCTTTATTATTCAATTCAACTAAAAAAGTAAAACCGCATGGCCAGAGGCAATAAAAACAAACGCAAGATGGATGGTCCATCTCTGGCTGATAAAGCCGAAAAACATATTCTATATGAGGCAGCAGTGCAGTGTTCTGAGTCGGAGATTGATTTCGTTGACGAGACATTTGAGACGCAGCGTAAGCGCATGCCGATAAATTTACGCGAAGATTTTTGTGGCACCACGAATTCGTCCTGCGAATGGGTGAGACGTCGAGATACAAATGTGGCTTACTGTGTTGATCTTGATCCAGATGTCTTGCAGTGGGGAAAAGAGCATCACATAGAGAGCCTCACAAGCGAACAACAGAGCCGGGTAAATATTGTCAACGCCGATGTCATGGAATCAGGAGTCGATTCTATGGACGTCGTGTTAGCGATGAATTTCTCTTACTGGATATTCAAAGACCGCGGCACAATGGTGAAATATTTTCGAAGTGTGTATGACTCTCTGGTGGAAGACGGCGTGTTTATCCTGGATAGCTTTGGCGGTTACGAATCTTTTCGGGAAATGGAAGAGAGCACAAAGCATAAAGGTTTTACCTATATTTGGGATCAATCGCACTATAACCCCATCACGGGTGATGGCCTGTTTTATATTCATTTCAACTTTAAAGACGGCTCAAGGTTAGAAAAAGCCTTTACTTATGATTGGCGCGTGTGGACCTTGCCCGAAATTACGGAGATGCTCACCGAGGCAGGATTCAAGGCTGACGTCTACTGGGAAGGTACCGATGAGGATGACGAGGGTAACGGTGTTTTTGAATTGACCACAGAAGGTGAAGCGGATGCGGGCTGGATCGCCTATATCGTTGCCCTTAAATAATTGTATTCACTCTTAAGTATTTGGTTTAACAGAAACTTTTTATTTTCATCACTGTTATTGAAAGAGCAGTCTTTATTTTTGTTTCCTTTTTTACAAAAATTGTTTAGGATTGAGGTGCATGGAGTAAAGGATGCAATTACAACAATCTAATAAGGAGATTAATATGGATATTCTACGTAAACTCGCACTCTCATTTGTCCTCACCCTACCCCTCGTTTGTTATGCTGGAGACGCCGTTGATATTAATGCTGCTGATCTGGAAACCTTAATGACAGTGAAGGGTATTGGCGAAAAGCGCGCCGCAGCGATTATCGCCTATCGTGATCAGCATGGCAGTTTCAAGTCTATTGATGAACTTATTGATGTGCAGGGAGTAAGTGAATCACTGGTGGAGAAAAGCCGCGATATGTTGATGGTTAAGTCGGGCAAATAGTCTACGCAGCACAAGGCTAATCCCGCCAATGGCGGGGTTAGCCTTTACTCTAAGAGCTTTGCCATCCTGAGGATATTATTGATTCAAAGGCTGACTCCTGCTGTTCAGTGTCTATAATGGCTTCATTTTATAATCAGCTTTTCTGTGTTTTATAAATTAAGCCATTGATGGCACCGACATTAGGAGTACTTTGTGTCCGAAATAAAAATTCGACAAGCGATAGTCAATGACGCCGCACTAATTCTAAATTTCATCAAAGAGCTTGCCATCTATGAGAAGGCAGAGACGGAAGTCAAGGCGACGCTTTCCGACATTGAAGATTCAATTTTTGCTGCGAAGTCAACATGCGATGCAATTATCTGCGAATTAGATGGCGAGGCAGTCGGTTTCGCTGTCTATTTTTTCAATTATTCTACCTGGTTAGGCAAGAATGGACTTTATCTTGAAGATCTCTATGTCTCACCAGAGCACAGAAACGCAGGTGCTGGAAAGGCACTGCTAAAATATTTGGCAAAATTTGCTTTGACGATGGAGTGTGGTCGCTTCGAGTGGAGTGTGTTGGACTGGAACGAACCAGCAATACTGTTCTACCGTTCAATTGGCGCCTCTCCTCAGGACGGGTGGGTGAAATATCGCCTGGATCATGAAGGTATTAAAGTACTTGCAAATAGCTAAAAATCTTGAGGCATTCATTTTAATTATCGAATACAAACATGAAGACTTATAAAGGCGCTTGTCATTGTGGCAATATCACTTTCGAAGTGGATATGGATCTTGATTATGTTCGCGTTTGCGACTGTTCTATTTGTAGAAAACGTGGAGCCTTGAATCATCGCGTTGAAGACTCACAATTGCGAATATTCACACCACTTGAAGACCTGTGTTTGTACGAATGGCACACTAAAACAGCAAAGGATTATTTCTGCCCTGTGTGCGGTATACTGCCGTTTCGACGACCGAGTGACTTCCCGGAACTCTGGACGGTAAATGTGAGATGTCTGGACGATGTAGATTTGGATTCTATTCCGATAAAGAAAGTTTATGGTAGTCGGTTGGAATAAATAGATAATTCAGCTTAGGCCAGGAGCCGTTAATCCGGCAAAGCAGACATCATAACTGGTATATTCATCGCGTTTGCGTAATAAGAACACTATTCAATAGTCACGGTTTTTAATTAACCGTTGTTCATAAAATTTTCAAGTAATTCAATTGACCACTAATAGTATAAGCCCACGTCATTCCCCTTTCATTGTAGCCACAGCCGGCGCGTTTGTGATCGCGGCAGCAATGGGGATTGGACGCTTTGCCTATACGCCATTATTGCCGGGTATGCAGGAAACTCTGGGCTGGAGCGTGGCGCAAGCAGGTGACGTTGCCAGCGCAAATTATCTGGGTTATATGTTGGGTGCTATGCTGGCTTCCTTACTAGTGCATCGCCCGCAGCGCCACTTCGGTTTGCTTGGGGGAATGTTCTTTAGTGGTTTGACGACGCTTGCTTGCGCCTGGATCACTTCCTACCCGTTGTGGTTGAGCTTGCGTTTTTTGTCCGGCGTGGCAAGTGCTTTTTGCCTGGTACTGGGCAGCGCGGTGGTGATGGAGCTAACTGCACGACATTCTCGTCCACAATTGGGTTCTTTGTATTTTGGCGGTTTATCCCTGGGCATCATTGGCTCAGTTGTGATAATAGAAAGCGCTCGATATTTACATTATTCAATCTTTGCGCAATGGGGACTTCTGGGAATCATGTCGCTTATTATGTTAGCGCTCGCCTGGATGGTCTTGCGTTACCATACAAGAGATTCTGACAGTTTTTTATCTCAACAGTCCGGGCAAGCTGAACAGTCTTCAAGCGCATCTTTACGAGGTCTTATTGTAGCGTATGGCTTATTTGGTTTTGGCTATGTGGTGACGGCAACCTTCATAGTTGCCATCGCAAGACAGTTTGATAATGCTGAGGTATTAGAACCAACGACATGGCTTGTCGTCGGGCTGGTTGGCGCGCCTTCTATATTCATCTGGCAAAGCCTGTCAACTCGCATTGGCGTCTTTAAAGCTTTGCGCATTGCCTACGCTATTGAAGCCATTGGCGTGCTACTTGCTGGTATTGCCAGCAGTGCTTTCGCGGTCGTACTAGGGGGCGCTTTATTGGGCGCTACCTTCATGGCTATTACGGCGATGGGACTCAATGCCGCAAGGCAAGTGGCCGGTGCTAATCAGGATAAAGCAATCGCGTGGATGACAGTTTCTTTTGGACTGGGACAGTTGCTTGGACCTGCGCTTGCGGGCAGGATGGCTGAGATGACAGAAAGTTTTGCTGCACCTTCAGCTCTGGCGGCGGTTTTGCTGATTGTGGGGATGATGCTGATAAAAGATCAGAGAATGAAAGTTTCACCTGGCAATTAGACCAGGTTCACCTACCCTGTAACACCAAAAAAAAGGGATAAAAATTTTGAGTCAGACCGCTTTTTCAACGCTTAAACTGGACGCTGTTCTCCTGGAGAACATAGCCTCTCTTGGCTATACGGAAATGACGCCGATTCAGGCACAAAGCTTGCCTCATATTCTTGAAGGTAAAGATGTTATCGGTCAGGGAAAATCCGGTTCAGGGAAAACGGCCGCTTTCGCACTTGGCGTTTTGGCAATGCTTGATGTTAAACGAAAGAGCATTCAGGCCCTGGTGCTTTGTCCTACACGTGAACTGGCCGATCAGGTTGCGAACGAAATCCGAAGGCTGGCTCGAACTACTCAAAATATAAAAGTACTCAGCCTGTGTGGAGGCATGCCATTCAAAGCCCAGAGTGACTCTCTGAAAAGCGGTGCCCATATAGTTGTTGGGACCCCGGGACGAATCAATGATCATCTGCTTAAAAGCACACTTAAATTGAGTGATGTATGCATGCTGGTGCTTGATGAAGCCGATCGCATGCTTGCGATGGGTTTCCAGCCCGCGCTCGATGCGATTATTGAAAAGATACCAAAAAAACGTCAAACGCTATTGTTTAGCGCGACCTATCCAGTACAAATCGAATCTATCGCCAGACGCGTCATGATAAAGCCGATAATGACCAAAGTTGAGTCTTTACATGACAGCACAACTATTCAACAACATTTTTACCGGGTTGACGCTAATGAGCAGCGCATTGTCGCACTACGACTGATTCTCTCCCAGGCATCTACGGAGTCCACAGTAATATTCTGCAATACCAAACTGGATGTTCAAGCGCTTGCAGACGACTTACGTCGGCTGGGTTACAGCGTGCTTGCCTTACATGGGGATCTGGAACAACGAGATCGTGAACAAACACTTGTGCGTTTCACCAACAAAAGTGTGGCAATACTTGTGGCCACCGATGTGGCCTCTCGTGGTCTCGACATTGATGCCCTGGATTGTGTAATCAACTATCACATTGCGACAGATCCCGAGGTACATATCCATCGAATTGGTCGAACTGGCCGTGCCGGGAATACCGGTGTCGCCCACTCCATCTACACCAGAAAAGAGAGTCACAAAATTGAAATGCTGGGCGAATACCTGGATCAAATTATAGAAAGCGAAACATTGCCTTCTCCCGGTTCGATAAAGAAATCGATAACAAAACCCGCAATGGCATGCATACAAATTGATTGTCGGAAAAAACAAAAAGTCCGGGCAGGCGATATTCTGGGGGCCTTGACAGGCGAGTATGGTATTGCGGGAAATCAGGTCGGCAAAATTAATATATTCGATTACTGTGCTTACGTGGCAGTAAATCGAGATGTGGTTAAACTTGCGCTCAAAAAATTAGCTGAAGGGAAATTGAAAGGTCGAACCTTCAAGTCCCGATTGATTTCTTAGCAAGAGCCAATTTTTTCATGCCATCATAATTATCCAGTGCTACTAATTGTCAGTTAATCAGAGGATAGCTAAGCCATGTATAGAATTTCCATCACTTATGCGACAACGCCCGGGGCGTCTTTTAATTGGGAATACTACATGAACAATCATTTGCCGCTCGCCGTCGGCACCTCCATGCGACACAGTGGATTGAATTTCTGCGATGCTGACAAAGCGGTTAACGATGAGGCACCACATGTGTGTGTATGTATGGTGCATTTTGATAGTGAAGATAGCATGATCAATTTCTGCAATTTTTTCGTAAAGGCACATCCCGAGTCAGAAAAGATTGATAATGATGAAAAAAATTACACCACTATTCCACCTAACATGGTGGCGGGTGAATGTGAAAGATTCGATCTCGCGGCCGTTGGAGATGCTTGCTACCGTGTGAAATTGTTCTTTCCGTTCGAGCATAATTTAGCGGCTTCGCGCGAGAATATTACCGAGGCCTTGAAAAAACTATTAGACGATCTGGATGCGCTTAATGCAGGGGTGATTGCCACAGAGCTGGATCATTGCATTTCAGGAATAGTCCCGGGCTCTGATCCTGATAACTCTTTAATTTGGGCGCTCTGCTTTAATAAACGACAAGATGCCGAACGGTTTACCGAAGTATTGCGGACATCTGAGAATCTTCAATGTTTAAAAGAACTCATGCACAATGAGCCTGAGATTATGATCAGCGAAGTTATGCCCTTTGATATGACACTTACAGAGCCTTATCGTAACTTATAAGTTCATGGTCAGGATTTCAATATTTCGGTTGGAAAACGATCGGCGTATTCACCATTATCGACGCGTAATGCGGGCGCAATCATTACTTTGTTGTTTAATGATGTCCATGGGCGAATAAAACGAAAGACGGCTTCTTCGTTTTCTGCTTCGAATGCAGCGATCCCCCAATGTGTAGCAGAGACGCCTTCGAAAATAACTTTTACCCCTTCCGTGTCGGCATTACCCGAATGGGAAATCGTTGACTTGGAAACTTCATCAATTTTTTCGGGCAAGATTTCAAAATAACAAATAAATAACATAATAATCTCCAGGTTTAAGTTTGAATGTTTTTGCTGAATCAGTTTAGCTCGACTTGTTCAATCGTTGTTTAATATCTTCTGCCGCTGCAACTTCTGCGGTCCAGGTATTGAGGATGTCAAAGTAAATTTCTGTTTCTGATTCAAATGGTGCGGCGCCGGTACATTCTTTGACAACGACAGCGGGAATATCTCGTGCGAATGCTTCTCTGGCCGTGGTGCTAATCGCGTTATTAACACTGAGGCCACAAAGCAGAAGCGTATCAATATTATTTTGTATTAGTGTTTTATCGAGACTGTCATTCCAAAAGGCACCAGGGCGGCTGCGTTGTAAATGAATAGCTGAGTCTGTTTGCACCAGGCGCTCATCAAGCTTCATCCAGACGGAGCTTTCACAGAAATAGCCTTGCTGAACCAGGGGATTGTCAACAAGCAAGCCCGCGTCGCCAAGGTCATCACGAAACAGATAACGGGAGTAAATTACAGGCAAGCCTAGTTCTTCACAAAACAGGGAAAACTTGTTCACACTGTTTATGAGTTCATCTGCCAGCGTGTTTTCAAACGGCCCGCTTGCACTACTGAACAAGGCCTGCAGGTCAATTATGAGCAAGGCAGGATTGGCATTGGTGAGATTAAACTCCATCTTCTTATTGTGTTCCGATTAAAGCGTTTTCAGATAAATAGGCATGCCATAATATTCGTGCAGCCACCGAACGCCAGGGTCGCCAATTTTGTGCCATCTTGTTAAGACGTTCATAGCTGGGTCTTTCTTTTAGTTTTTTTATCCGGCGTGCTGACTCAGCCAGTGCCAGATCACCATCGGGCCAGACATCGGGGCGGCGAAGTGCCATAAGTAAATAGATATTTGCCGTCCAGGGTCCAATTCCTTTTATGGCTAAGAGTTTATTATGAGCGCTCTCATCGTCTAAACGCTTTAGCGAGTCAAGGCTTAATTCTCCAGCCAGGATTAACTCAGCAAGCCCTTCGCAATAGCCCGCTTTCTGCCGGGTAAAACCAATCTCTCTCAATCCGCTAACTGAAAGTTTTTTTATCTGCTCAGGGCTGACATCCGAGACGCTAGATTGTAGCTTACGGAAAACGGCCTCCGCCGAAACCAGAGAGACTTGTTGTTCAAGAATTATTTTTACCAGGGCAGGAAAACCAGCTTTGCGTCCCCACATCGGCGGTGGACCGTATAGCTCAACAACGCGTCCAAGGCCTTTGTCTGTAGCTGATAGTTCTGCCACACCCTGAAGTAACAACTTATTTGTCAGTCTATTGGTCACTGTGTGATTTTCAATAGTGCACTGATTTGATGACCGGCGGAACAAATCATGTTCAGACTTTCGATGACAGGGTAGCATCAAAATAAGAAATACTGGCCGGCTCAGCGAGGAGTTCAAAAAACTCGGGTATCAGTGCCTGCATTTCATCGCTTTCGAAATGTTTATCGTGTGATTCTTTTGAATTCCATTCTTCAAAAAGAAAGTAGCCTTGCTCCACCTCAGGATTCAGGTAAAAGGCATATTGGTGAATGCCTGTTTCCTGACGTCCGATGACTACGATCTCATTCATTAACTCGGCAGCTCGTTTTATACTGTCTGCTTTGAACTTGAAATGACCGGCGGTTAAATACATATTTTTCTCCTTCTAAATGAGTTTAAACTATAGCATCAAAGCCTTTATCAATTTAATTATAAAATGAGGATTGCCATTATTGGTGCCGGGATTTCCGGTATCGCTGCAGCTCATATCCTGACCAAATGCGGTCATGAAGTGGTGGTGTTTGAAAAATCAAACGAACTTGGTGGCATATGGGCGCTTGCCTACCCAGGCGTTAAATTGCAAAACACCAGAAGAGAATATCATCTCTCTGATATGCCCTGGCGAATCAAGCCGGATCTACACCCAAGCGGTGCTCAGATTCGGGACTATCTGAATCAAACCGCAGTAAGCCTTCAACTTGATATTCGCAAAGGGCATGAGGTCCTTGCACTCATTGAATGTGACACAGGATGGCGGTTGAAATACCATGACACTGAAGGCGATCATGAAGAGGAGTTCAGCTTCGTTCTTGTGGCTGTGGGTCAATATACGGAAGGTAAACATAAACCACGTTTTCCAGGACAGGAAAAATTCAAAGGACAAGTATTAACAGAACGTGATGTTAAAGATCTGGACGTGTTTGACAATAAAAATACCGTCATCGTTGGCTTCGGTAAAAGCGCTGTGGATATGACGACCTTTGCCGCTAAAGGAGCCAGACAGGTCTACCATGTTTTTCGTACACCTCGCTGGATGATTCCTTTTTATATGCTGGGTATTCATTATGCGAAGATTATGTTTTGTCGCATGGGCACGATGATAATACCTGCCTGGGCCTATCCAAGTCGTGTCGAGCGTGTGTTACACGAAAAATTGAGTTTTATTGTTAAGGGATGCTGGAAGTTAATCGAGGGGATCATTTCTCTCCAATGCAAACTGCATGCGCGTGGTTTAGGTAAGGAGGCCTTAACACGCTTAAAAACGATTTTGCCGACGCACCCCATGGTCAGGGATCTGCGATCTGCTGCGGCGATGTCGCCGGAGGATTATTTTCCGTATATAGCTGAAGGAAAAATTCTTCCAATCCAGTCTGAACTGGAAGGTTTTACTGAGAACGGCTTGAAGCTGAAAGATGGCTCCATTCTCGAATGTGATCAGGTCGTTCTGTGCCTCGGCTCTGAAGCGCCTTCTTTTCCTTTTTTAGAGGACAAGTATCGACAAATCCTGGAAGCTGAGATTGATGGTATTCAGTTATATCGACACTTACTACATCCCCGCATACCGAATCTAGCTTTTGCAGGATTTAATCATGGCTTTATGCA
>JBLIML010000054.1:0-19073 GCA_047638675.1 Planctomycetota bacterium
GCTTTTGCAGGATTTAATCATGGCTTTATGCATGTGCCCTCTGTAGAAGTCGCGATGCTCTGGTTGTCAGCATTGCTGAACAATGAAATACAGCTTCCATCGGTCGAAAAAATGGAACAAAGCATGAGTCGTGTGCTTGAATGGAAACGTCAGAATATCAACTTCGAGCCTTCACGGTCCTGCGCTGTAAACACACGATTTCAGCAATATATCGATATCATGCTTAAGGATTTGGGTGTCTCTCCCTATCGAAAAATGCCAAATGTGTTTGCCGAACTATTTGTTCAGTATGGTGCGTCAGATTACAAAGACGTGTTTGAGGACTACAGAGGCAGCCGTAAAAACACCGAATCACCCAGAGAAGTTATGTCACTGGATACTTGAGTATCTAATATCCAGGTTGAACTATTTGACGTGTGTCGTAGAAATTCTCAATTAGCTTGTTAGCGATAAAATTATTACCAATCGCACGAGAGTAAAGTACTCTCCTGTCTGTTCGTGTCCGGCGCACTGTTGTATGCTTACGTGCTTTCACACCTAACAACGCACAAGAATGGATAAGCAATACAATCCCACGACAATAGAAGCCGCTGTACAAAAAAAATGGGAGGATTCCGAGGCTTTCAAAGTAAAGGAAGACCCCAACAGGGAAAAATTCTATTGCCTGTCTATGTTCCCCTATCCTAGTGGTAAATTACACATGGGCCATGTGCGCAACTACACTATTGGTGATGTAATTGCCCGTTATCAGCGCATGCATGGAAAGAATGTATTGCAGCCTATGGGCTGGGATGCCTTCGGCCTGCCTGCTGAAAACGCCGCAATGGCTAACAACACGCCACCGGCGAGCTGGACGAAAGACAATATCGACTACATGCGAGAGCAGCTTAAGTCATTAGGCTTTGCTATCGACTGGAGTCGGGAGCTTGCAACGTGTAAAGACGATTATTACCGATGGAACCAGTGGTTCTTTTTGCGCATGCTGGAAAAGGACATGGTTTATCAGACTACCGGCACAGTTAACTGGGATCCGATAGACCAAACCGTGTTGGCCAATGAGCAGGTCATAGATGGTCGTGGTTGGCGTACCGGTGCGCTGGTCGAGAAACGCGAAATTCCAATGTATTACATGCGCATAACAGCTTATGCCAATGAGCTTCTCGCGGATCTGGATGCTCTGCCCGGCTGGCCTGATCGGGTAAAAACGATGCAGTCCAACTGGATTGGTCGAAGCGAAGGCGCTGAAATACGTTTCCCTTACAGTCAGGGTGAAGGTGAATTAAAGGTCTTTACCACTCGCGTGGATACTTTGCTCGGAGCCACCTATATGGCAGTAGCGGCAGAACATCCGCTTGCCACTATGGCTGCAAAAAATAATCCTGAATTACAGGTCTTCATTGAGCAGTGTAAGCGTGGTGCGGTGATGGAGGCAGATATTGCGACTCAGGAAAAGCTGGGTATCGATACAGGTCTGTTTGTTAAGCATCCGCTGACAGGAGATGACCTACCCGTCTGGATCGCCAATTACGTATTGATGGGCTATGGCGAAGGTGCGGTGATGGCCGTGCCCGCCCATGATGATCGCGATTTCGAGTTCGCAACGAAATATGATCTCCCTGTCAAAGTCGTCATCAGACCGGAGAATGAGGAACTTGCATTATCTCCTGCCGAGCCCTATTGCGAGTACGGTATTACTATTAACTCCGCTGAGTACTCCGGCTTGAATTTCCAGCAGGCATGTGAGGCTATTATCGGGGCATTAGAATCGAAACAACTTGGTAGCAATCAAACAGTCTATCGTTTACGTGACTGGGGTATTTCGAGACAACGTTACTGGGGTTGTCCCATCCCGATCATTCATTGCAAGGATTGTGGTGAGGTGCCCGTGCCTGACGATCTCTTACCTGTTGTGCTGCCAGATGATCTGGTGCCTGACGGTGCGGGTAGTCCTCTGGCGAGGTCAGAAGAATTTTATAAATGTAAATGCCCGAAGTGTGGCAAGGATGCTAAACGTGAGACGGATACGATGGATACCTTTGTCGATTCATCCTGGTATTACATTCGTTATGCCTGTCCGGATCAGCAAGTGGCTATGACGGATGAGCGAGTTGACTACTGGTTACCTGTTGATCAGTATGTCGGCGGTATTGAACACGCTATTTTACACCTGCTTTATTCACGTTTTTGGACAAAGGCAATGCGTGATCTCGGCCTGCTTAAATTCGACGAACCTTTTTCCAACCTGCTCACTCAGGGTATGGTGTTAAATGAGATCTTTTATCGCAAATCCGGAGACGAACGTACTGTCTATTACAACCCGGCTGATGTTGACCTGGAATTAGATGAAAAAGGCCAGCGCAAGACGGCGAGACTTCGCTCAGATGGGCAAGCAGTAGAAAGTGGCGGCATGGGTAAGATGTCCAAAGGCAAAAACAACGGTGTCGATCCCCATTCTTTGATCGAACACTATGGCGCAGATACAGCACGCTTGTTTACCATGTTTGCATCACCACCAGAGCAAAGTCTGGAATGGTCCAACACTGGGGTCGAAGGCGCTTATCGATTTCTGAAACGCCTGTGGAAATTTGCCTCGCTGCAGTCAGCAAAAGAAATACCGCCAGTGTTGGATAAGTCGACCATGTCAGATCAACAAAAGCAATTGCGACGCAAGATCCACGAAACCATAGCCAAAGTAAATGATGATATTGGCCGGCGTTATACGTTTAACACCGCCATTGCCGCAGTTATGGAGCTCTTGAATGCCTTAACGCGAAGCGACGATGATTCAGATAATGGACGATCAATTATCCGCGAAGGACTGGAAACAATGGTATTGCTACTCGCGCCAATCGTGCCCCATATTACCGAACATATCTGGCAGACCCTGGGAAATCAGGGCTTATTGATTGATGCAGCATGGCCTCGGGCCGACGATAGCGCGCTGGCAAAGAGCGAGATCCAGTTAATTGTGCAGGTGAATGGCAAGCTAAGAGCGCGCCTTAGCGTTGGCGTCGACGAGCTAGAGGATGATATAAAGGCGCTGGCGCTGGCGGACGAGAATGTCTCACGTTTCGTCGCTGACAAAACGATAAAGAAAATTATCGTCGTCCCCGGTCGATTGGTGAACATCGTTGTAGCATGAGTTAATATGTCGACCTACACCAACTCAAGTTTGATTGCACAGGGTATCCCTCTATGAAGACTCAGTATCTAATCATCATCTTACTGTTCACCTTATCTGCCTGTGGTTTCCATTTGCGAGGCTCGCAACAAAGCTTAAGTATGGCAATTTCAGAGGTGTATGTGAGTAATACTCACGCAAATGAGGTTACCAACGAGGTGAGATTACAACTCGTTGGATCGGGTGTCAAAGTCGTTGAAAGTAAGGAAATGGCGAAATTTGCTCTGAAGCTCGATAAGGAGAGTTTTGACCGGACCGTGCTTAGTGTTTCAGGCAGAACTGGCAAAGTGGAGGAGTATCAGTTGACGTTTACCGTGAATATGTCGGTGATTGATGATAGTGGCAATGAACTGCTATCGGATGAGCAAATTTATCTGACCCGCGAATATACCTTTGACGAGAACGCAGTCTTGAGTAAGTTCGGGGAAGAGCAACTCTTGCGTGATGAGTTGGTGAGCGAAGCTGCGACGCAAATCGTACGTCGCCTGGATGTTGAGACAAGGTCAAAATAAATAAAAATGCGTCTCAGAACGGATCAACTTGGCGAGAACATCAAGCGTAAGGGGCTTGCCAGCGTTTATTACATCAGCGGCGATGAACCGCTACAAATGCTTGAAGCATCCGATTTCATTCGTCGTGCGGCACGTCAGGAGGGTTGCGAAGAACGATCAGTTCTGGATGTAGGTAAAGGTTTCGATTGGAATCTACTCAGTCAAGTCAGCGCCAATCTTTCCTTATTTGCCAGTCGACGTCTGATCGAGTTGCGCCTGGGCAGCCAAAAGCCCGGTAAGGAGGGTGCAGATGCCCTTGTGGATTATATCTCGCAAAATAATTCTGAAGACGTGTTGTTGATGACATCAGAGAAAATTGATAAACGCATTCAAACAGGTCGTTGGTTCAAGGCGTTGGACAATGCGGGCGTAACAATTCAGATTTGGCCTGTTGAGCGAGGGCGCCTGCCTGAGTGGATAAAACAGAGAATGTTGAGTCACGGCAAAAAAATGGATCACGATGCTGCCAGTCTTATTGCAGAACGTGTCGAAGGCAATCTTCTCGCCGCGAGACAGGAAATAGACAAACTGGCTCTGCTGGTGGCTAAAGATAATGTCGATCTAAAAGATGTGATGGAAGCCGTGTCGGACAGTTCACGATTTGAAGTCTTTGACCTTGTAGAGAGTTGTTTTAGTGGCAACACTGAACGTGTCGCGCGTATGTTGCGTGGTTTGAGGGGAGAGGGGGCTGAACCGATGAGTATATTTGGCGCCTTAATGTGGGAGATACGCAGGGTATGTTCCATGTCTCACGAAATTGCTGCCGGCACACCAGGTGAAACAGTATTTGCGACTTATAGAGTCTGGCAACAAAGAAAATTTGCGACCAACAGTATTTTGAAACGATATTCAGTTAAACAGCTGCATGTCTTGTTGCAAAGAGCGACTATCGTCGACAAAGCGATGAAGGGCGCAATAAGGGCTAATGCCTGGGATTTACTGGAAAATTACTTGTTTCGCATTGCCGGAGTCAGGTTACAATCCTTTCCTACTCAATAATCATTATTTAGACACAATAATATTGCCGTTTTTATCCGATGGATCTCAAAGTTTACATGCAAGAACTTGGTCAAAATGCACGTCATGCGGCGCGCGCAATGGCCAGGGCTGATACCGGCGCGAAGAACAAGGCGCTGGAAGAGATCGCGTCCGTCATACTGAGCAAGCAAGATAAATTAATGGAGCAAAATGGCGAAGACATGGCAGCGGGTCGAAACAATGGACTGGATCCAGCTCTCCTGGATCGACTTGAACTGACACCTGAGCGTATCAAGTCCATGGCTGATGGATTGATGCAGGTCGCAACGTTGGCTGATCCCATTGGCGAGATTTCCAACATGGCCCATCGTCCTAGCGGCATTGAAGTGGGTCAGATGCGAGTACCCCTTGGTGTGGTCGGGATTATTTACGAGTCCCGTCCAAATGTGACCGCTGATGCGGCCGCGCTGTGTATTAAATCAGGTAATGCCGCCATATTGCGTGGTGGATCTGAGGCCATTCACTCTAATCAGGCAATTGCAGCCTGTATTCAAAGCGGATTGAAATCAGCAGGCCTCCCGATTCAGGCAGTGCAGGTCGTTCAGACAACAGATCGTGCTGCCGTCGGTGAACTGCTGGGAATGCCGGAGTATGTTGATGTCATTATTCCCCGCGGCGGTAAAAGTCTTATACAACGAGTAAGTGCTGAAGCACGTATGCCGGTAATCAAACATCTTGATGGTATTTGTCATGTTTATATTGATGACCGCGCTGACCTCGACAAGGCCGTTGCCATTGCCTTCAACGCCAAGACCCAACGTTATGGTGTGTGCAACACTATGGAGTGTCTGCTGGTAGCGGAATCAATGGCTGAAACCGTATTGTCGAAACTCGGACCGATGTATAAAGCCGCCGGTGTGGAGATTCGTGGCTGCGAAAAATCCATAAAGATAATGAAAGACATCAAGGCGGCAACTGAAGAAGATTATTTCACTGAGTATCTGGCACCCATCATGTCCCTGAAGATCGTCTCAGGCCTGGACGAGGCGATTGATCACATCAGTCATTACGGATCGCAGCACACCGATAGTATTGTCACAGAAGATCTCAGTTGTGCCCGCCGTTTCATGACTGAAGTTGATTCCAGTTCTGTCATCGTCAACGCGTCAACGCGCTTTGCCGACGGGTTTGAATATGGCTTAGGTGCGGAAATAGGTATCAGCACAGACAAGTTTCACGCCCGGGGACCTGTCGGATTGCTTGGATTAACTTCACAAAAATACATTGTAATAGGCGATGGACATATAAAACAGTGAAAAGTGAAAAGTACAAAGTTTAAAGTTTAAAGTTTAAAGTATGATCTTCTTTCCACTTTCCACTTTTAGCTTTTCACTGTCAAGATGACAAAGCCTATTGGCATACTCGGTGGCACTTTCGATCCGATACATCACGGACATTTGCGAATGGCGATTGAAGTAAGACAATCATGCGCGCTTGCAGAAGTTAGATTGATTCCCTTACATACCCCCCCTCATCGACAGGCGCCAAACACATCACAGCAACAGCGCATGAAGATGCTGCAACTTGCTATCGAGGGTGTGAAAGGTCTGGTTGCCGATGATCGAGAGTTGCAAAGGGCCGGTGTATCTTTTACTGTGGATACACTTCGTTCGCTACGTGAAGACGCAAGTGAACAAGCCTTGTGTTTAATCATGGGGATGGATGCCTTTCAAAAGTTGGACACATGGCATGAATGGGCATCGTTAATTAGCCTGGCTCATATTATAGTGGTGAGGCGACCTGGCGCTGAACTGGAACTGGCCAACACAGAAGTAGCGCAATTCTACAAAGCTTACCAAACGACAGAATTGTCGGATCTGCATACCGGCAAATCGGGTTGTATTTATAATGTAGATATTGCTGAACTGAATATCTCGTCAACTCGTATACGCGAGCTGGTTGGCACAAAACAAGACCTGCATTTTTTATTACCTGAAAATGTGATTTCGTACATTGAGGAAGAGGACCTTTATCATAGATATTAATAAATTTACGCAGAATATTGTCGACGCGCTGGATGATGGCAAAGCGATGGATATTCAAGTGATCGATGTCAGCGCTGTGACAACGATAACGGACAGAATGATCATCGCCAGTGGTCGTTCGAACAGGCAGGTCAAATCATTGGCGGAGAAAGTTGTCGCCTCTGCGAAAGAACAAGGTGTTAAACCGCTGGGTGTGGAAGGTGGAACAGGGGAATGGGTGCTGGTTGATTTGGGTGATGTGATTGCCCATTTAATGCATCCAACTACGCGAGCCTATTACCAACTCGAAAAACTCTGGTCTGAAGAACACCAACAAACAAACGCCTCTTCTTAATCAATGCAAATATCCGTAGTGGCGGTTGGCATGCGCTTGCCTGGCTGGGTCAATCAGGGAGTGAATGAATATAAAAAACGCTTTCCGCCAGAAATAAACGTTCAGCTAACTGAAATTCAGCCAATCAAGCGTAGTAAATCTGTGAATGTTGAAACGATATTAAAACAGGAAGCGGAACGTATCAGTAAGGCCTTTGTAAAAGGCAATCATTTAATTGTTCTTGACGAGCACGGCAAGACACGGAGAACAACCATGTTGGCGGGGAATATGGATTCATGGATGCGAGAGGGAAAAAACATCAGCTTCGTTATCGGAGGCGCGGATGGTGTACACGAAGATATTAAAAACAAGGCAGATGAACTTTGGTCGTTGTCCGATTTTACCTTGCCCCACGGTCTTGCCAGAGTGCTTCTGATGGAACAACTCTACCGGGCCTGGACTGTCATTAATAAGCACCCCTATCATCGCGAGTAATTGGCCCTGTTGTATCTCGCTTCCAAATCTCCTCGACGTCTGGCTTTGCTACGAGAATTGGGAGTCAAATTTGAAACTCTGGCTGTCGATACCGACGAGATCTGGGATGGCAAGGAAAGTGCCAGGGATTACGTCACGCGGCTAGCCATCGGCAAGGCCAGAGCGGCAAAAATCATGGCAGAAAATGACTGGCCCATATTGGCCTCGGATACGGAAGTCGTGCTCGATAATCAAATTCTTGGCAAACCAGATAACACCGAACACGCCATCTCAATACTTATGTCCTTATCTGGACGCACTCACGAAGTTTACACCTCACTTGCTCTCGTGCACGAAACAGAGCAGGTCTCAATCAGTGTTAATCAAGTAAGTTTCAAAGCACTGACAGAAGATGAGTGTCGCGCCTATTGCGATACAGGCGAACCTTACGACAAAGCAGGCGCTTATGGAATACAGGGCAGAGCAGCAGCGTTCATTTGCAAACTTGAAGGTAGCTATTCCAGCGTGATGGGATTGCCATTATCTGAAACAGCGAAATTATTGAAGTCAATTTAGATCTTTTATTTCTACGCAGGATGGGCAAAGTGTAGCGTGGTCATCAATACCCGTGTCTGATAAATGCCCGGGTTCGTGACTTAACTAAAACTATCCATAGTGTATTTTCATTCGTAGGTGTATTGTCGTTTTGAGATCCCATTCACTCTTACACTGGGATAAAAAAAGGGGGGTGAGAAAAATGGTCACTTTTTCGAAAAAGTATGATGAACCGTGTGGTGCATTCTCAAGTTTGTCAGTAACAGTTCGCAATAGTAAGCACACCTCCGCTATTACCCATTTGACCGACAGAGTATTTGTCATTTGCATCGCGGTGCTCCTGACGTTTGGATTTTCCTCGTCGATGACCAGGGCAGAGGGTCTGTCGGGCAATTATTCAGCCTCCTTGACAACCGCACTGAGTGTGGCGAAGAGCAACGCTCGACGTTTTGTCGACGATGCCAACTCAGGGCATTACATCATGTCTATAGGCAAGAAACAGTGGGGTGAGTTTTTCAACGGACAACAGACACCACGTTTTACTTTCAAAGAAGTAAAGCGCGACGATAAAAACATCACCCTCAAAGATAAAGGCCGTGGAATAAAAATTCGGCTTCCTTTGAAAGGTAAAAAGGTGAAGGTCGATCTTGGTAAGGGCGGTGGTTGGGAAGTTTTGTTTATCGCTAACCAGGAGAAGGGGCTCAGTCATATTCCACCCCCGAACTTTAAGCCTGAACCAAAAAAAGATCCGAAAGTCGAGCCAACAGGCAAGCCTATCAAGCTCGATGCCAACGGTCGGATGGTCACGAAAGCCGTCTTTGGCCGTCAGGGCAAGAAAATGGGGACCTACCGTCAGGTCGCTCAGGGAAAGTGGGATGAAATCGGAAAAGGGGGGCAAGCCTTCCATTTTAATGAGGTGAATCGAGACGACTGGTCGGTGTACCTGCATGACTCGTCACGGAATGTGCGTATCCAGTTAGATCTGCACCGCAAGCAAGTGTTCTACAGTGATGGCAACTCAGCCGCACCGCGTCCGCTCTACGATATTTTGACAGCGACTTCACCGAAGGTAGCGTCCAGCCCGAACAAACCAAAGGGTCAAACACCTGTCGAGGCGCCGAAAAAAGGAGATAAGCTCAAGGCCAATGGTCGCACGGTCACGAAAGCCGTCTTCGGTCGTCAGGGCAAGAAAATGGGAACCTACCTTCAGGTCGCTCAGGCAAAGTGGGATGAAATCGGGTCAGGGGGTCAAGCCTTTCATTTTAATGAAGTGAACCGGGACGACTGGTCGGTGTACCTGCACGACTCGTCACGGAATGTGCGTATTCAGTTAGATTTGCACCGCAAACAGGTATTCTACAGTGATGGTAACTCAGCCGCACCGCGTCCGCTCTACGATATTTTGGCTGCGAACTCACCGACGGTGGCATCCGATCCAAAAGGACAAAATGTAAATTCACCTGTCGAGCCGCCGAAAAAAGGAGGTAAGCTCAAGGCCAATGGTCGCACGGTCACGAAAGCCGTCTTCGGTCGTCAGGGCAAGAAAATGGGGACCTACCGTCAGGTCGCTCAGGGAAAGTGGGATGAAATCGGGTCGGGGGGCCAAGCCTTTCATTTTAATGAAGTGAACCGGGACGACTGGTCGGTGTACCTGCATGACTCGTCACGGAATGTGCGTATCCAGTTAGATCTGCACCGCAAGCAAGTGTTCTACAGTGATGCTAAATCGGCAAACCCACGTCCGCTCTACGACGTTCTAACAGCAAGCGCATCTGCTGTTCGCGTTGGTGGAACCATTGACCCTTCGCCGAAATCGCCGATAGATAATAAGCTCAAGGCCAATGGCCGGACGGTGACGCACCTGGTGATAGGCAACAAGGGCAAGCGACAGGGGGCATACAAACAGGTGGGGCAAAAGGATTGGGAGGCAATCGGTGATGAGCCGGGGGCTAGCCTTTTCCACTTCACAGAAACGGGTCGTGACGATTGGTCGGTGTACTTACGCGATGGCTCTCGTCAGGTGGATGTTCAACTTGATCTATACCGCAAGGTGGTGCTCTACAGTGATGCTCGCTCGAAAACACCACGCCGGATAAACGATATTCTGGTGGCCACGGTTAATCCCTTACCCGATCTAGATCCAATATCAAAGCCAGTTCAACCAGGTTCGAATACAAGGCCAACCGAGCCAGATCCAGATCTGGATATAGAAGTTGTCCGGCTCCCGGGTGTGGATGACAGAACGACCAACGAACTCGTAGACTGGCTCATCGAAGAAGCGGCACGACAGGAAAACCCTGTCTGTTGGAGAGACACCTTTGATAGAGGATTCGGCACCCCCATCTCTTTAACGTCGAACCCATGCAAACCGGGCGAGGACCAATCGGCTGTTGTTTGCTATCCGAAATGTCCTGCGGGTTATGATAATGGAGGACCGTCCTGTGTGGGACAATGTGATGACTCACATAATGTCAATTGCGGCCCGCTGATGTGCGGGCAATCGTCGAATCAATGTGTGGTCGAAGTTTGCAACATGGTACTGGCGACTGCCGAGCTCGTGGCCAACATTGCGGGCGCCGCGCTCACCGGTGGTGCGGCCAACGCCAGCATAAAGGCCGCGAAAACAGCCGCGAAGGCGGGACAGAAGGTCGCTGCTCGCACCGCATTGAAGACTGCTCTCAAAACAGCTCGCGGCCAGATAGCAAGCAAACTTCAGAATCGGTTCGGCGCCAAGGTCATTGCCTACGGTGTTAAAAAGAGCGCTCGCCAGGGAGGACGTGAATTAGCACAGAAATATTCCGAAATGGTGGTGAGGAAAGCGGCTCAGAAAATCGCCCATTCTCAGGCCAGTCAAATCCCGGAACTACGGGAGATCATGGCAATGGTGGACCCCACCGGTGTGGTGGGGGTTATCAACGCGTTCGACAAACCGCTATGCGGCGAAAACCCCATGCCCGGTGAACATCGTCCAACCGGACCTATTGAAGACGGGTTCAATAGGGTTGTGGACGATGTGGGCGAGGCAGGTAAGGATTACGCAACCGATGTCGGAGAAACAACAACTAATACCTTAAAAGATTTGGGAATATTGGGCACGTCAAAAAACGAATGGAGAGTAGATATAGATTCCTGCCACGGCGATCTTGATAGCACTGATACAACAAACAAAATCACAGTGGAGTTTTGGTCGAAAAATCTTTTGGTTGTATATAAATCCAAAAATGGTGTAGATGCTAATTGTAACAGCAGCGATGAATCTTTCATTACGACTTCCGATTACACGATTACTCACGTTATCGTAAAGACTAATGGGGGGAACGCTTTTTTCATAGACGAGCTTTATCTTTATAAAGGTGGAAATGAAAAGCAGCATCATGGAAGGGACGATGGCGGAGGATGGTGTTTGAGTACACAGCCCGATGATGCTAAAGGTAATTGGAAAGGTACTGTTTCAGAATGCGTGTCTCAGGTGCAGTTTAATTATTAATGAAAGAGTCTGATTAGATAAAGATAAGCAGTAGATAGGAAGGATTAATAGGCTTCCTAAAACGATGTATTCAAACAAATTCCATGATAGTGATCGACGATGTAGACGTAGATAGTTCCCCAGTCGGGTTTGTCCTCAATATCAGTGGGCCACCAGTATTTTTTATTTAACCAATAGTTGTGAAAATGGCCAGCACAATAATCAATAGTGAATTCTTCAGGTGCTGCATCCTGTGGCTCTTTGAATGCTGCAAGGTAACTTTTGATGACAAGGGGATAGGCTTTAGCCAGGTTGGGTTTTTCTTCGAGTAAAAATTCTTCGGGTTTGATACTATCTCGAAATTCACTGGCAAGCGCATTTAGTTTGTCGAGCTTTACCTCAGCGAGCTTATTATTTTCCATTTTAATACAAGCGGCTTTGTCACCTTCATCACATTTGCGTTGCCAGAAGTCGATGATGGTGAAGCTATGAGGTTCGTTTGCTGCAAGTACCAGCAGAGCTGCTGAAAGGTAGAAAGAAATAAAGCTCATAAAAAAGGCGCTATGTGTAGATTGCACATAGCGCCTTACTTTACGGTATTACCTTGCCGTGATGCAAACTACGCAATCAGCGGCACAATCAACAAAGACTTAGGGTTCCAGTCTCACCTTGTCAATATAGATAACGCGAGGTTTTGGCAGGTCGATGCTGAATAATCCGAATTCCTGAATATTGGCCAAATCCATATCCCTGTTAGCCGGTGCTTTGGCCAGATCACGCAGATCCACCGAAAACCTGTTCCAGCCAGGCATTACTTCCAAAACGCGATTGAAGCGATCATCATAATCGCCTTTACCCAGATCATAATGTTTATTGTCATGAATGCGAATGGTCAGGTCGAGGGGGCGACGATCGGGGTTAAAGAATTCAAAGCTCAATTGTTTATAAGCGCGCCAGTCCCTGGGAAAATACGAAAGAGATACACCACTATAATGAGTCGTGCTGAGCGGTATCCGTAAGACTTTCTCTTCGCCTCGGCTCGACAACAAGTTAACAATCTCGACATCGCCTTGCCAGCGATCTACTTCCAGAGTGCTTTCGAAGTCAGCGAGCAAGGGGAAACTTCTGCCCATGTTGACTTCATCAACAACAGCGAAGAGCACAGGCGCAATAGCATAAATGCCAAGCACGGCCGTCAGCACGGTCACTGCTCGCGACAACCACCGGTTGATGACCAATGCCCCGCCAGCGATAAGGCAGCACAGGGCGGTCAGGCTTCCAATAAGATCAAAACCCAGATCTCCAAGTGAGAAATCCCGACCGACATACATCTGGATAAATTCAATGGCCAGACCCAGGAGTAATGTTGAAAGGAGCGTTATATAAAAAAATCTGTGCGATCGAGGAAATCGTTTAGCAGGATAATAGAAGAATAAAAAGGTCAAAATGGCGAACAGGAAAATGTGACCGAGTTCCCAGCCATGCCTCAAAGAACGAGCCGCATAAGGTGACAGCGGTGAAGTAAATGCCAGCGCCAGCAGGACAATGCCGAGAACCAGCAATATCCATCGGTATGTCCGTTTCATTGAAATTAAAGTTCGAAATTACCCTCGAGTTTTTTCTGCACGGCGACGTTTTTTAACACCACATACTGCGGCAAGCCATTTAAGTAAGGAGGATAGTCTTCGCCTTCTATAAGCGGTAATAAATATTGTCGGCAGGCTTCAGTAATGCCAAAGCCATCTTCACTTATGTATTCGCCGGGCATGAATTTCTCGACATTGGCGACATCTGCGAGCGCAGCTTTGCCAACTTCCCAGCGGTAGGGTTGATTTGATGTGCGCACTATTGTCGGCATGATGGCGTTTTCACCGGCAACGGCGAATTCCACCGCGGCTTTGCCCACCGCATAGGCCTGTTCAACGTCCGTTCTTGAGGCGATGTGACGCGCGGAGCGTTGCAGGTAATCAGCCACGGCCCAGTGGAACTTGTAACCAAAAGCCTCTTTCACCATGTTTGCTACAACCGGCGCTGCACCGCCTAATTGCGCATGACCAAAGGCATCACGTGTGCCCTGTTCAGCGAGAAATTTTCCATCCGGCCAATGTGCGCCCTCGGACACCACAACAGAACAAAAACCCGCACTTTCCACTTTCTTTTTTACTGTGGCCAAAAAGCGTTCCTGATCAAACTCTACTTCCGGGAATAAAATGACGACGGGAATATCGTTGTGTTCATCTGCCGCAAGACCGCCTGCCGCTGCAATCCAGCCTGCATGCCTGCCCATAACTTCAATCACGAATACCTTTGTCGATGTTCTGGCCATGGAGCGCACGTCGAAAGAGGCTTCACGAGTGGACACAGCGATATATTTTGCCACAGAGCCAAACCCGGGACAGTTGTCGGTAATAGGCAAATCGTTATCAACAGTCTTGGGTATATGGATGGCCTGAATGGGATAATTCAAAGTTTGGGAGATTTGCGAGACTTTGTGGCAGGTGTCAGCAGAGTCTCCGCCTCCGTTGTAGAAAAAGTAGCCAATATCATGGGCCTTGAAGATTTCAATTAGTCGTTCATATTCAGCTCGATTATCATCCAGCCCCCTGAGTTTGTAGCGACATGAGCCGAACGCACCAGAAGGGGTATGTCGTAGGGCGGCAATCGCTTCATCGCTTTCCTGACTGGTGTCAATAAGGTCTTCCGTTAATGCCCCAATAATGCCGTTATTGCCGGCATAGACCCTGGCAATTTTGTCGCTGTGCGCTTTGGCTGTCTGCAAAACACCGCAGGCGGAAGCGTTGATGACCGCAGTAACCCCGCCAGATTGCGCATAAAATGCATTTTTTGCTTGTCCCATATTGCTCTAACTCCGAATTTTCATATTGTTTGCTTATTGGTGTGCCTATTATAGTGATGTCAGTAAAACGCAGGAAGGGTTTATACTACAGCCCTTCAACTGGAACTAAAATATTACTACAGGCTCATAACTGTTACTTCTTCTCGATAAATTGTTATCTATGAAAGTTAGCATTACGATTTTTTTTGCATTGTTGCTATTTGCCGCTCAGCTTTTGGCAGGTAACACGATCGATTTACCCGACATAGGTGATTCCACAGGATCTATTCTTTCACCGGAATTTGAGCGGCGTCTTGGGCAGTCATTTTTAAATCATATACGCAGACACACGCCAATCCAGGAAGATCCTGAAATTGAAACCTATATTCAATCCATTGGCTATCGATTGGTTGCCAATAGTGATAATAACGAACAGCAGTTTACTTTCTTCGTAATTAACGATTCCATGATTAACGCTTTTGCGGCTCCCGGTGGCATTGTTGGTATTAATGCTGGTGTCATTCTTAACGCGGCGACGGAGAGCGAGCTTGCCGGGGTAATGGCGCATGAAATTGTACATGTCACACAAAAACACATGGCCAGAGGTGCTGAGGCTCAAAGCAGAATGAGTGTGCCGATGATGGCGGCAATGTTGGGTGCCATACTGGTGGCAACACAAAACCCGGAAGCCGGTCAGGCAGCGATAGTGGCGATACAGGGAGGTGCGGCTCAAGCACAAATAAACTTTACCCGTGGCAATGAGCAGGAGGCAGACAGTATCGGAATGCAACTGTTGGAGCGAGCTGGCTTTAATCCACGTGGCATGCCAGGTTTTTTTGAAAAGCTACAAAAACAGTCCCGTTATTTTGCCCAGGCACCGGAATTCTTACGTTCACATCCTCTAACGACTAATCGTATCGCTGACGCAAAAGCAAGGTCGGAAGTCTATCCCTTAAATAAGGAATACCGCGAAAGCACAAGTTTCGAGTTTATTAAGGCCAAATTAATGGTCCTGTCTCACAAAGATCCAAAAGAAGCCGTGAAATATTTCGAGCACCAGATCAAAACTGAAGTATTTCCCAAGGATGTCGCCGCCCTGAGTTACGGGCATGCCCTGGCTTTGGCCGCAGCAGGTGATTACGATCAAGCGCGCGCGCAAATACGCGCACTAATCAAAGTAGATGGTGAGAACTCATCGTTTTTGCTGGCCGCAGCCGACATGGAATTGAAGGCCGGTAATTATGATGAAGCTTTCCGTTATTACGCAATAGTGCGAAATTTATATCCCGACTATCGACCAGTCGTACTGTCGTATTCTGAAGCCTTGCTGCAGGCCAATCGCCCTGCAGAGGCCAAGGAAGTGCTTAAACACTACGGTAAGTATCATGAACCCGATCTGACTTATTTAAACTACCTGACGCGGGCCGAAGAAGAATCAGGTGACTCGGTTGAAGCAGGTATCGCCAACGCAGAATATTATTACTTGTCTGGTGAAACGCGGGTGGCCCTGGAACGATTAAGGTATATTTTGCAACAGCGAGATTTGCAACCAGACTATTATCAGGAAGAGCGTATCCAGGCGCGAATGGCTTTTTATCAGGAAGATTTAGAACTTGAGAGAGTCATGCTCAAGTAAAAGAAGTCCTTGTACCGGAAAACAAATCAAAGTTTGCTTATAATCAGCGCCAATGAAACGTAGACAGCTTGTTAAATTCTTTATCGCGCTTCCAATCCTTGGTGGCTTGCTAAAATCCGTCGCCGCCAGGGCTGAATGGAACGTTGATGCCTTCGCCGCAGAAACGGAAGCTGAGGCCCTCAACATAATTTTCCCAGGCCGCGAAGTTATTAGCAGCGACGCCATAAGAATAGGTGTACATGACCTGGTAGAAAATGGTGCCGTCGTACCTGTCAAAATTGAGTGTGACCTGCCAGCGGTTTCATCGATTTCAATTCTGGTAGAAAAAAACCCCAACGCGCTAGTTGCACATTTTGATCTGAGTCCTGAGTGTAAGGCCTTTGTCGCTACCCGCATCAAGGTTGGCGCGCCTTCGGACATCATCGCCGTAGTCCAATCTGAAGGTAAGTTGTACAGCAAGCGACAGTTTGTCACAGTCGTCGATGGCGGCTGCGGTTAATATGGCCTCTGGAATAAAAATCAGAACCAGCCTCGTGGATGGCCTGACTACCGTCCGCTCCATCATAAAACATCCCATGGAAACCGGTTTCAATCGTCATCCTGACACAGGAGAAATCATTCCCGTTTATTTCATTGAAGAAGTCATCTGCAAACATAATGACAAAATTGTAATGCGATGTGACTGGAGTCGCGCAGTATCGAAAAATCCTTATCTGTCATTCGTCTTCATGGGGGCCGTGCCCGGTGATACACTGAGCATTGGCTGGACAGACTCCTCAGGCTTGAGCGAGTCCGCCAGAGTCATCATAAAATAAAAATCAGTCAGGCTCTAAAGGATCTTTGCTTTTGCGTATAGCATTAATTTTCATTTCCGTTTTTGTCGGCGCTTTAATTTTCGGCGCCATCGCCGCTTACCCCGTCTATATTGGCCTCGCGCATTTTAATGAGCTGCCGTTTCATAAAGTAATATCACGAACATTCTTGCTCAGTGGTTTGCTATTCAGCATTTCATATTTGTACTTTTGTGGTCAGTTGACGAAAGACGGAATTGGCTGGCGAACAGGGACACACACGAAAAAACGCATGTTCGTCACAGGCCTTGCCAGCGGCGTATTGATTGTATTGTTATTGGATAGCAGCCTTTTACTGCTTGGCATATATGAACTTGACGCGCGTGTGGATACGAGCGCCGTGACTTTGCTATGGGTTGCTATCAAAGCAATAGCCACTGGAATACTTGTTGGCCTGGTCGAAGAGATAATATTCAGGGGAGCGCTTTTTGGTGGGCTGAATAAACAAGCGAATGCGACTATCGCGTTACTGGCTACAAGTCTGGTCTATGCTGCCGTACACTTTCTGAAATTCCGCGAGGTGCCAGCGGAGGTCGACATAGGTTGGTTTACCGGTGTAGAAATCATTCCTATAGCACTCTTCCGATTCTCGAATCCTGTTACCATAGATTCGTTCATAACTCTTTTTATTCTAGGTGTTTTGTTTGCGCTTATTCGCATTCGAAGCAAGAGTCTTATTCCCTGTATTGCTTTGCACGCAGGCATCGTCGCAGCCTTGAAGTTTATGAATTATTTAACGAACTATAAAAGTGGATCGTCGTATGATTTTCTGGTAAATAAAATAGATCACCAGTTTGGTTATCTTGCCTCAGGTTTGTTGCTGTTAGCCATTCTGATTTACTATTTTTCTTCTTCGATATCGCCTGGTAGAGATGCCAAAGACGAGCTGGTTTAAGGTAATCAAAAAATAATGAAAAAAAATTACAGCCTCTTCGTTTTTCTTTTGTTGTTTTATGGTTGTGGCTCACCAGACACATCGTTGTTTCCTCTTAGTGAAGGTTATTGGTGGCAATATTCCGCCATCAAATCGTTAAAGGGCGAGTCGCATATACAGAAACTGGTTCTGGCAAATTTGCCAGCAGTTAAAGTAGATGACACGAAGCTGTATCCCAGAAAACGGGCGGATGGACGAATTGATTATTTCGAAAAAACGGAAAAGGGCGTTTTCCGTGTTGACCTGGAGGATGGCAGCAAAACACCAATACTACAGGAACCCATCGTGCTCGGATCCAAATGGCAGGCAACATCTAAAATACTTTTCCTGGAAGTCACCGGCGCCTTTGAGGCCACTTACAATGGCCGGATAAAAGAGGACATTACGATCGATTACGAAATCGACAGTATTGACGAAGTAGTGAAGGTGGCTGCGGGACGTTTTACAAATTGCGTCCGCGTGAAAGGCTTCGGCACGCTCTACGGTGGCGGTGGTCAGCTAAAAGAATTTATGAACATCGACAGTATCAATATCGAAACACTCGATTGGTATGCACCGGGAGTAGGCTTGATAAAAAGGACACGAAAGGAATATACCTACCCACTGGATTTCAAAAATCATTACAGCGAAGAGCTGGAATCCTTCAGAAAAGGTTAACAATAATAAAAAGGGTTCTTCAGCAGATTTTGTGGGTTAGCATAAAAGGTAAATAAAAGATCATCGTCATTCCCGCAGGTTTTTGGCGGAGTAGTGCTGCATGGACGCAGCGTTTACGAACCAAAGGATGGAAATCTAGAAGGTAAGGAGAATTAAGGAAATATGCCAATCCGGTACTAACTTACTGGCTCGATATCAAATATTGAATGAAACCATTGTTTAACTGGATTTCCATCCTTTGGTTCATATGCGGCACGTCCATGTGCCATTACTCCGCCAAAAACACGCGGGAATGACGGGCCTTTATTAACAACCTCATTAGAACTGCTGTGTTTCTACCCACAGATTTTGATGAAGACTCATAATAAGAAGCATTTTTTATTTTGACTCTTCAGTAGAATCTCCGGAGAGATATACCAAAGCAATACCCTGTTGCCTGTCACGCAAAGAATGTCATTTCGACCAAGGTGACAACACCATGGACTAAAATTCATTGCATCACTACCCAGAAATTTATTAGCAGGAACAACCAATGAATACTTATCGTTTTCGCCTTGTCGCTAAGGCATTTGCCGCACTGCTGGTTTTAGCCGGCT
>JBLIML010000055.1:0-18729 GCA_047638675.1 Planctomycetota bacterium
GCTTTCAGGCGATAGAGGTTTATACCCCAGAAAAGGTCGGCCATGGTATAGCTATCGCTGCACAGCCAATCTGTTGTCTCACTATCTAGCGTACCCTCCAGGGTGGCGATACAATCAGCTGTCCGTGCAAGCACACCACTCATGAAGTGTGCATCGTTCAGGAAATCGAGGGCAGCTTGCTCCTTAACCATCTTGGCATCAACGGCCCTGACGATTGTCTCGTCAGAACTATAAATCTCACGCACCTTTTTCAGAGCCTCGATCTTGCGGGGCATGCCACCATCAGCATACTTCCTGATATTCTGCGGCCGGGGATCAACACCAGGGTGTGTACCAAACGCAAGTGCGATGTTGGGGATGTCGTCCACGATCGCCGTCTGTTCATCAATCGCTGCTGCTAACGCCGCAGGGCGCAGCGCTGATTGTCCGATTTGCGAATCGATGTAACGGCAGATACGTTGCGAATCAATCACAATATTCTCTGCACCACGGTCAATAAAAGTGGGGACGACGGTAGGATCAAAGCCATGCTGGCTGGCAGAGCTACTACCCGTATGTCCGCTGACAAAATCTTGCCCCCTGCTGCCGGCGACACGCAACTTCACATAGTCAGGCTGATAAGTTGGCCAGGGCTCTTGAACGATGGGGATGTCGTGGGATACATAAGGCACGGCCAACTCGGCAAGCACGCAGCGCACCTTCTGTGCACAAACCGAACCGACATTGTGGTAAAGCTCATATTGTGCTTGTTCATCAGGGGCCAATCCACCCTGCAGCGTTTTTACATCGCAGTCGGCCAACGCAGCTTCGGCGGCGGCGGTCAACTTTTCAAAATCCTTGATCTTCGAGATTGTCATAAGTCCTACTTTGTCATATTGGTGCGTTGGAGTTTGCTGGCTAATGCCAGAGATTGAACACGATATTAGATTGATATTATGTTAATTGAAATTGATATTTTCTTAAAGGATGTTAACTTTTTATTAAATTAGGAGGCTTCAACATAAAACTGATAAGGAGAAATTTAGACGTTTCCTGAGAGAATCCCACCGTGAATATCCGAGGTTTTACCAGTGAGAGAAATTAGGCGAATGACTGCTTTGGGTCGGATGCAGAAGTACGCACCGGCTCTGGTTGAAGGTCTGCTTCCAGATATAGAGTAGCCCATCAGTGCCTACAGTTTATTCCTTGGAGAATGGATCTTGTGTGCCAAGAGCAGACATAAAGTCAGTCGGCGGGCTGGAGCGGTTATCATCCCGAGTCACTGTAGCCCCTCAGCTTCAGAGCAGAAAAGGAGTGTCGCTTTGACCTCGTTTCACCGCCACTAGCGGCAAAAGGAAACAGGACCAACAATATCACCAGCAACCGTGAGGGAGGAACTTCAATAGCAAAAAATACCCAATCTTACTAATCCGGGTTATGGGCGGTTACGAACCAGGCACTGGAGGGCGCCCAAATCGTGCCATCCTCCCGGACATATTTCCCAATAACGTCTTGAAGCGCTTCGATCACTGTCCCTTTCAGACGCTCGCCCTCTTCTTCCGCCAGGCGAATAATTTCTCCGGCCGGCCCAATTTCCAGAGCAAACTGAATCGCCTCCTCCAGATCGCGTCCGATACAAATCTCAGAATCGAAGCGTTCAAACTGAATCCGTTCATAGCCTACTGATTGCAGCATGTCACTGACCATATCCGGACCCGCCATGGAAAAGGGCCCGGGGCCACAATGCACTGCATCAGTGTCGTCGTGGGAGACTACCGGCACGATCTCCTTTACGCACAGTTCAGCATCATGTAGCCAGCGATTGTCTTCCCGTTTGCGCCACACTACCTGGGTAAATTTCCCACCGGGCTTTAATGCGGAGCGAACATTTTTCATCGCCAGTCCGGGCAGGTTAAAAAACATCGTACCGAAGCGAGCAAAAGCCTCATCGTAGGGCCGCCAAGGTCATCCCTTTCAACATCCGCAACGAAAAAATCTGCATTGTTAACGCCCTGTTCGGCAGCCGACTTAATACACGCATCGATGAAGTTACTGGCACAGTCAACACCTCTGGCGACCCCTTCATTGCCGAGGGATTGGGCGATTTTAATGGTGCAGTCACCAAACCCACAGCCTACATCCAGCACTTTTGCGTCTTCGGGGTATTGGTGTCTTCTCAAGGCTTCTTCACTAATGGACGCATAGCCTTCTATGAACAGGTATTTAAAACGGGAAAACTTTTCGAATAAAACCGTGTTCCAAGCTTCAATAATAATGTCATTGCTCATTCGTTACTCCTGCATTGCATAAATAGGTTTGGGTTGTATTTTTGAGTCTATAGTATAGTTGCACGGCACTTAGGCTGGATCTCTTTAGAAACTTTTATTTGGAACACTGATTCCTGAACGATACCACGCTTACGGATCGCGTTGTATGGTGTGCCGCCTTTAGCGGTTGTTTATTACTGGTTCCCGCCGGAGTTTATGCTCGGAGGGGTGCGGGGATGACGATTGGGGTGCTTGAACAAGTCCAGTATGACGAGACAATTACAAGGCGAGAAATATTCCTGTTACGCTCTATGAGTTTTCTATTTCGATTCAAATTTTAATTAGTAAGTGATTCGACTGACTGTCCGCTGTGGGTCGGTTGCTGCCTATCGTGATCGTGACGAATGAACGTCTGCTCCTGGCGGGTAAAGCAGACTGTCAGGTTGTATCTTGGAGTATAAGTAGAATAAACACCCCTTCTCCTGCCACTTTACCCTGAACATCCAGCTGGCAGCAAATGTTTGGACGCCGCCTGCCTGGTTACCCTGGGTGCAAACCTGGGCTGGAATACCTGGGAAGGCAGCTTCCGCTACTTGAGCCGTGAAGGGGTCAGCCTTGACAACGTTCGGGGTGATCAGAATGTGACGTATCCCCTCGCAGAATACGCACACAAGGACCCGCTATTGCAGTCTCGATCATCGGTAACCGGCCTGATCATCTACCGCGCCAATGAAATTTCTCAACTCAAAAACCTCGTACTGTGGGGAGATTTGCCTAGCGGAGAGATCTTTTATTTGGACGCGGATAATCTACCCAATGGTGGACAGGCAGGAATCCGTCGCGTCTTGCTCAATGTCGACGGTGAATCGAAAACACTGCTTGAGGTCATCCAGGCCAAGAATCGAGAACAAAGGCGCGAACCTTCCGTCCGCGCGGACTTGCGCTTCGGCACCGGACCGAATGGGCAGGTGTTCATCTTGAATAAGGGAGATGGAGTGATTCGACGGCTCGTACCAAACGATCAGTAACATAAATGAACGGATCACTCAGGGTCAGCGTAAAAATTCTAAAAAGTTTGCTAGAATAGATTTTTGAGATCAGCGTGAATCTACCTTGATTTTTAGTAATAGGAAAATTAATGAATCCATCTACGCAACACCCAGACCATAAGCCACGACCATTTATAGACTTATTGGTCAGTATCATTATTCCCTCAGTGATTTTGATGAAATTCAGTGGCGATGAGCACCTGGGTAGCGTCAATGCCTTACTGATTGGGTTGGCCTTTCCTCTGGGCTGGGGACTCTTCGAGTTGATCCGTTACAAGAAGATAAATTTTATTGCGGTATTAGGTATGGTTAGTGTAGGGCTTACCGGAGGCATTGGCCTCTTAGAAATAGATGCTCAGTGGTTGGCTGTGAAAGAAGCGGCCATACCCGCCATTATTGGTCTGGCGGTGTTGATTTCTACCAAAACCAAATACCCATTGATGCGCACCTTGCTCTATAACCCCAAGGTGCTGGATGTGGATAAGATTCAAGCGGTATTGGAAAGTAAGAACCAGGTAAAAGAATTTGATAATCGCTTGCTAAATGCCACCTATTTTTTTTCGCTCACGTTTTTGTTTTCATCCATTATAAATTATGTGTTAGCGCGATGGATTGTCACCAGTCCTTCCGGCACACAAGCTTTCAATGAAGAGCTTGGGCGTATGACCTTGTTGAGTTACCCCATGATTGCCATACCGTCCACCATAATGATGATGTTTATTTTTTACTACCTGTGGCGGACCATACGCCGGTTAACCGGTTTTACGCTAGAAGAGGTCATTGCTCATCACTTGCAAGCAGAACATGAACAAGCTGAGAATAAGTCCAGCAAAGACTGAACAAAAATATTTGGGGTCAGAGTAAAAATTCGAAAAATTTTGCTAGTATATGAAAGCTAAAACCAATACCACATGATAACTCTCAATTCTCTCGATCCACTGTAATGAAAAACGATGTGCCTCGTTAAAGATCAATGTTAGAGTATAAGTAGAATAAACACCCCTTCTCCTGCCACTTTACCCTGAACATCCAGCTGGCAGCAAATGTTTGGACGCCGCCTGTTACTATAAATACGCTGGTTTCTCACATTGCATACGGGTCACACCCGATGCCGTGCGCCCTAGGGCATCAGCCAGATCAATGCGACGCATACTCTGGCCGGGTGCCTCCGCCAACAGGTGCAACACCACAAATTCTGCCAGACCCAGCCCGTGCACCGCGCCCAGGCCATTATCGATGCGCCCGGTTAACTCGCCCACGGCGCGCCATAGCGCCAGCACTGTCTTCGCTTCTGTAATCACTGTCACAACCACCTTTTTTATTTGCATATTACTTTATCATTCAACTATCTATCCATAAATTGATAGAGTCAAGCGGCAATGATCCCTGGCCGATCGATTTGGCGTGCAGATATAAATCGGAATAAAGGGAAATAAGGGGCCAGAGCCATTTCGGAACCCATTCCCACAACATCATAAAAGGACTCTGATTAGAAGCAAAGTCACGACTGGGGGACCGCAGGGGTCGAGCAGACCGTTAGATTCGGGTAGCTTCGGCTCTTGGCTGTGAATTCAACCGGTCGATGCAACACAGGAATCCTTCAGCCCTCAGGTCCGCTTTCGCCTACTGGCGGATCGACGATCAAGACATTGCCTACGAGTCACGCACTCTCTAATTGCTGAGCCGTCCGCGACTTCAATGTGCTGTTATCCGCGCTCGGCGCTCGGCGATGAATGAACGTATCTGCAAGATAAGCAGCGTGCCGCATAAGGCGAGCATCCCCACATTGACAGTCAATGCCAGCGGGCTCATCTGCGCTGCGCGAATCAATAGCGTCGCAGCCGGCGCGAGCGCACCGAGCAACGCAATAACTGAGGCGGCATGCATCAAGTGCTTACGCGCAACGTCAAAAGCCATCGCCAGAAGCCCCAGTACGAGCAAGACGCCGCCAACATAGGCCGGCACCAGCGCGGTTCGGCTGCCCTGAGGTAGAAACCCGCCGACGCCCAGAGCGATCAGCAACAGCGCGAATATCAAAGTCAGTTTAGGCACAAAAATCTCCAAAGTTATGAGGATAGGAAGAATCAATACACTTTACCGGCATGTATTTTGCCGACCAGCACGCAGCGGAACCATACTGGGGCTAGCCGTTACATCACGATAGACAACGGCCAAACCAAAACGTGAGTATAAGTAGAATAAACACCCCTTCTCCTGCCACTTTACCCTGAACATCCAGCTGGCAGCAAATGTTTGGACGCCGCCTGTCTTTAGTCATAGCAACGAATCTCGATAATATTCCCGTCGGGGTCCGGGAAGTATACGGAATGCGGTGTAAGACCCTGCGCACCGAAAGAACTTTCAGGACCGGGGCTTAGCGTGACGCCCAGATTGTTTAAGCGAGTTTTCATGCTCGAATAGCCAGCAGGGTCCAGACACAGACAAACATGGTTGATGGGGTGACCACCGGCGTCGCCACCGGTCATTTTTTTGTTGGGCGAAACCATCTTTCGATCCATCAGATCAAAGATGCTTTCGTCATTGAGACGAACACTGGGAAAAGGCGCCTTACCTTCAATATATTCTTTTACCCGCAGTGGGGTCATGCCCAGCACATCGCAATAGAATTCGAGGGAGACTTTCGGGTTGTCAACCCATAAAACGACGTGGTCAATATGCATGGTATTTACGCCATTGGTGAGCCTGTCAGATAAAAAATAACCGATTTTTCGTTTAGAGGCATTTAGGGCATGTTTAAATGTTTGACCCCGGAAGGGGCGCCATCAAAAATAGCAATTTAGGACACGCCAGAATATTTGGAGCTGCTAGATTGTATAAGACTTACAAAGAGGACAAGGAATTAACTCATCGTGTGATGTACGTCCGCGATCTCAAGCTGATCACCGTCAAGACCGGCTTCTTTCAGGATGGGCATGAGCACTTCACCGAACTTGTCAAAAGCCTCTCGAGACTCCCATACTTCGCCCACCTGCAGACTCGCCGGATCTCCGTAACACACATGATAAAGCATGCCGGGTGCCGGTAAAGCCCCAGCCTCTTCAAGGCGTTTTATCGTTTCGTCGTATTTCTCAGTTGTCGTTCCTGATGGCGGAAAAGAAACAGCGATGGCCATAATTTGATACCCCCTAATTTGAATTGAACAGCTAATTAAATTTCACAGCCTGTAACATAATAGAGTGTAGAACATTGTTGATATATATGTGACCCAATGTCTCTCATGCCAGGATGTTTTATACATTTATTTAGGTGAGGGCGGCTAATTACGCGACCGTCCGCAATGGGTCGATTGCGGCCTGTCATACCCAACCAGGCTAAATGTCTGCAGCTGGGAGGTAAAGCAGTCATTCAGACTAGATGAAATCTGACACCGTTGAACAGATGAAGTGCCGACCAATACAGTTTAATAGACTTCGAAATATCGAGCGTGTCAGTATCGAATGCTTTCAAGTTTTAGATAGTATAGTACCGCGATATCAGGGCTATGTTTTGCCGGTTCTCTTCGCTGACCTTCCCTGCACCTCATCCTGCTTTCGGGATCATCAGCTTAATGCCGATAAATATATCTTCCCGACTCCAGGCTACGCTGTAATTTTTTCTCTGCCCATAGGTAATTTAAATTTGCCAGTGTCTCGCCAAAAGCAAGGACAGTGTTAATACCTTCAAGCTTGCGTCTGAATAGTTGAGGCACCAGCTCCATAGATGAATGGGCTTGCTCACAGATTGACAATACCTTTATCAACATGATTTCGTGATGTCCAACTATCTCGCCTATTCTCGTGTGTATGCCCTGGAACACCTTACCGTGCGAAGGCAGGACAATCGTGTCCTCAGCTATGGCTTTAAATTTATTGAATGATTGCAAAAACTCATCCAGGGGATTGGCATCCGGTTGATCTGCATAGACACTGACGTTACTTGTTATAGTTGGGAGTATTTGGTCACCCGATATAAGGAGTTTCAATGTTTCACAGTGAAGAGTAATGTGACCCGGCGCATGTCCATAAGTCATTATCACTTCCCAATCGTTACCGCCTATATTGATCTTCTCACCTTCACTAATAATATGACATTGTTCCGGTAAACCGGAGACAATGACGCTGTAAAGGTTGCCTTTTAGAAATTCTTCGAACAAATCCTTGTCCTCGATACCATGCTGTTGATAAAAGATCATTCTTGAGTCAATGTCTTCCTTGTTGGCTGTGTTCAACAGGAAGCTGGTACGTTCGAGAGTTTCTTGACTAGTGTAATACTCAGCCCCGGTGCGATCGCCTAACCATTTGGCCAGGCCAAAGTGATCAGGATGGAAGTGAGTAACAATGATCCTGGTGATAGGCTTGTCTTTAATGACTTCTTCAAATATCTGTTCCCAGGCTTTACACGTCCGGCCAGCAGATATACCTGTGTCCACCAGAGTAAATCCATCGCCATCTTCGAGCAGCCAGACGTTGATATGGTTCAATTCAAAAGGAATAGGTAAGCGCAACCAATAAACACCGGGATGAACTTGCACAGCACAGCCCGGTTCCGGTGTTGACGCCAGCGGATAGGTCAGCGAAGGGTTTGTTTTTTCTTGCATAAGCTAAGGTAGTTAGTGGAAAGGGTTAAGCACATTAAAAAGTGCTTATAGGCGATCCTTTTGCCAAAATATTTCTGCACCACCCGCTTGTCTGGCGATAATCCGGGCCATTACAAAAAGGAGATCCGATAATCTGTTTAAATAAATTTGAGAACAAAGGTTAATATCTTCCAGCTTACCCACCTGTACAACACTTCGCTCAGCGCGTCTGCACACGGCTCTGGCCATATGACAAATTGCTGCAGCTTGATTCCCACCTGGCAATATAAATTCTTTAAGTGGAGGCAGACCTTCGTTGTACATATCAATCAGCGTTTCAAGCTTTGATGCATTTTTTTCCTCAACCAACCTGGCTCCAGGAATGGACAATTCACCGCCCAGATTGAACAAAACATGCTGAATATCCTGTAAATATCCAAGCATTTCATCACTCAAATCCTGAGTGACTAATAAACCGATTACACTATTAAGCTCATCGACATCTCCCATTGCCATGACGCGCGCAGCGGTTTTGTCAATTCGCGAACCATCGCCAAGCCCGGTTTCGCCGTGATCGCCGGTTTTGGTGTAGATTTTTGAAAGTCTGTTACCCATATTACATTGCTATTAACTAGTTTTAGTCCGTTTTCGACGTCGTGATATTAATTTTAATGGGGCCTTAGAGCGAGCGCGCTATAGTACACTAAATCAAAATCAGGGCAGGATGGTTTAGATTCCTAAAGACAAAAATCGCATGTCAGGCTCCCAAACAAATTGCTAATTTCTCCACCAAACCATATAACTTCAAGCTATAATCTTATTACCAATCTCTATAATCAATTTAACTAAATTCTACTTATATGACAGCTAAAGTCCATCCTTTTTTCGATGAGATAACATGTACTTACAGCTATATCTTCGCGGACTCTGTCAGCAAAACCTGTGCCGTTATCGATGCCGTAAAAGAGTTTGATTACAGCAGCGGACGCACAGATACCAGCCTTATTGAACGAATCATCAAGACTATCAAGGATGAAGGTTATCAACTTGACTGGATCCTGGAGACACATATTCACGCGGATCACTTATCCGCCGCCCCAGATCTCAAAAAACAGCTCGGTGGGCGTGTTGGCATTGGTGAAAAAATTGTGGATGTACAGAGTATTTTTAAAGAAATTTTCAATGCAGAAGACGAGTTCAAGCCAGATGGTCGACAATTTGATCATTTGTTCAAGGATGGAGAGACCTTCTCCGTCGGCACTTTAAACGGCACAGTATTGCATACGCCTGGCCATACTCCGGCCTGCGTATGTTTCTACATCGAGGGCAGGGTGTTTGTGGGTGATACCATCTTTATGCCCGATGTAGGCACGGCACGTGCAGATTTCCCGGGTGGTGATGCTCATGCCCTTTATGCATCGATTCGGAAATTATTGAGTCTACCTGCAGAAACACGTATGTATATTTGTCACGACTACCCGCCAGATAGCAGAAAAACTCGCTATGAAACTAGCGTGAAGGAACAGCGCGAGAGCAATATGCATGTGCATGAAGGTATAACAGAAGATGAATTCGTATCGATGCGTACCACACGCGATGCCACACTGGGCATGCCAACCTTGATGATCCCTTCAGTACAAATCAATATGCGTGGTGGCAACCTGCCGCCGGTAGAAAAAAATGGTGTCCGTTATATAAAAGTACCGCTAAATCTGCTTTAATTAATTGTAAATAACCAATGAGGAAGAGGATGATGCTTAGAGCGAAGATTAATTTACCCGTAGTTATTCTGTCATGCTTGTTATGTGTGCTTCCAGCCAGTCAAACTATGGCAGACGAGACCTGTATGTCACCCTATATGGCCAAGATAGTGGGTCAGGAAGATTTTATTTACGTCTGGACCCTGGGTGTCGAGGGTCTTGGTGATGAGCAGGACAAATTGGTTACCGTAGATGTTAATCCCAAATCAAAAAATTACGGAAAGGTCATCAATTCCTTATCCGTTGGTGGGCGAAACGAAGCTCATCACTCGGGTCTCACTGATGACCGTCACTATTTATGGGCAAGCGGCCTCGACACAAATAAGATATTTATTTTTGATGTCCATTCAAACCCGGCCAAACCCAGCCTTCACAAAACCATCAGTAACTTTACCTCAAAGAGTGGTGGCGTGGTTGGGCCTCACACTTCCTATGCCCTTCCCGGACGCATGATGGTTACGGGTTTATCCAATGACAAGGACCACGGCGGCCGAACCGGTATGGTTGAGTACACAAATGAAGGCGAATATATTGCCACACACTGGATGCCAACGGATGAAAATCTGGGCGGCGCGGTGAAGAGTGGTCAATTCGCTGATGGCTACGGTTATGATCTACGTGCCCTGCCCCGTCGTAATGTCATGGTCACCTCTTCGTTTACGGGCTGGAATAACTATATGATGGATCTCGGTAAAATGATGGGTGATGCTGAAGCCATGAAACATTTCGGCAACACGGTGGTGATTTGGGATCTACATACTCGCAAACCAAAGAAGATACTTGACGTGCCAGGTGCGCCATTAGAAATCCGATGTGCATGGGGTCCGAAAAATGATTACTGTTTTACGACTACCGCACTGACGTCCAAAATATGGCTGATTTATGAAGATGATGCCGGTGAATGGCAAGCAAAGGCCGTTGCTGATATTGCCGATGCCAGCAAGATACCTCTGCCGGTTGATATTTCGATTTCTGCCGATGACGGTTTGCTCTGGGTGGATACATGGAATGATGGCATGGCGCGTGCATTTGATATCTCGGATCCCTTCGCGCCTAAAGAAATCTACACGAAGAATATTGGCGCCCAGGTCAATATGACCTCACAAAGCTGGGATGGGACGCGAGTTTATTTTACCTCGTCCTTACTGACCAACTGGGACAAAAAGCAGGCCGACTCTGGTGACATTCAATACTTTAAAGCCTACGACTGGGACGGTAAAGAATTGAGTCACAAATTTTCCATCGACTTTATCGCGGAAAAGCTGGGACTGCCACATCAAATGCGTTTCGGTGCCTACTCTTTATATGCACAACGCTCTCCCATTGAATCTGATATCAAGGTTGCTGCTTCGCAAAAATAGGCAACAGACATTGCGAAAAATTCCGATGCCGGTAAAGCCTTGCCTTACCGGCATTTTTCTAAGCTTATTATCAGTTTTTTTGTTCGCTCACGACGGACACAAAAACAAGAACGAACAAAAACCGCAAATTCTTGCTCCCGGTTATCAAACACTCAGTTTTGATGCGCCGTCAGCAGGCTCTTATACTCTGACTCCCATTGGCCATGCTGCAGATGGCAATATTCTTACAATGCAAGGCCGACCATCACGATTGCATGACTTCTTCGGTGATAAGTATGTCGTCTTAAGTTTCATCTATACACAATGCGATGATGTGAATGGCTGTCCACTGGCGACTTACGTCAGTAGTCAGGTACAAAATAGATTGCTTGATGATCTCGAGTTAAAAGACAAAGTGCGTTTTATCAGTCTTAGTTTTGATCCTAAAAACGATACACCTGAAGTAATGCAAAAATATGGAGAAAATTTCACCAAGGACGATTTTGACTGGCAGTTTTTGACCACGGATTCAGAGGCAGAGCTGGATCCGATACTGAAGAAATACAGTCAATCGATAATCAGAGACGTGGATCAAAATGGTGAAACACTCGGCAGCATCTCTCATATACTGCGAGTATTTCTTATCGACACAAAAAAGCAGATACGTAATATCTACAGCACGTCTTTTTTACACCCGGATACCGTGGTTAATGACATCAAAACGCTTGTGCAGGAACCCGACAATAATATTCAAAAAAATCCACCACAGCCTGCCAACATACATGAACTGCATGGCGCAGGCGATTACAAAAAAGAGTATGAAAATCGAACTTACCAAACCCGTGCTTTGAGTTTAGTATCGCGAACCGGCGAGGCTATGGACTTATTAAAATACCTGCAAAAGCCTCCGTTGGGTTTACCCGCATTGCCGATCCCCGTATACAACAACATAACGAAAGAGAAAGCACAGCTCGGGCGACAACTGTTTTACGATCGCCGCTTATCTCATAACAATACTTTTTCCTGTGCCATGTGCCATATTCCCGAGCAAGGCTTTGGTAGCAACGAACTAGCAACTGCGGTTGGCATTGAGGGCCGTACCGTCCGACGCAACGCCCCTACCCTCTATAATATTGCCTACGCCAAATCACTATTCCATGACGCACGTGAAAATAGTCTTGAACAGCAAATCTGGGGCCCTTTGCTGGCTCACAATGAAATGGCGAATCCTTCTGTCGGCCGTGTCATCGAAAAAATAAAATCCATCCCTGAGTACTCTGAGCAATTTGAGAAAGCGTTTGAAGGACAGGCACCCGACATGAAAAACCTGGGTGAGGCTATTGCCAGTTATGAACGCACCTTGGTTTCTGCCAATAGTAATTTTGATCGTTGGTTCTATGCTAAGGAAAAAAAGGCAATGAATGCTGAAGCCACTGCCGGGTATTACCTGTTTATTGGTAAAGGCCACTGTGCCAGTTGTCATACCATTGAGAAAAAACATGCGCTTTTCACTGATGATAAATTACATAATACCGGCATCGGCTTTGCGCGCTCTATGCAAAAAGATCCGCCAACAAGAAAGGTATTGGTAGCTCCAGGCACCTGGTTAAGCATCGACAATAACGTGGTCGCTGATTCTTCAGAACCTAAACCCAACGATCTGGGCTATTACGAAATCAGCGGCAATCCTGATGACCGTTGGAAGTATAGGACACCCACACTGAGAAATATCTCCCTGACCTCGCCCTATATGCACGATGGCTCATTATCGAGTTTGAAAGAGGTTGTGGCATTTTATAATGGTGGCGGTATTAGTAATGAATTACTGGACCCGGCAATTCAACCTTTAAATTTATCTCAGATTGAAATGGAACAACTGTTGGCTTTCCTGAATAATTTAACGGGGGACAATGTAGACATCATTATAAGTGATGCTTTTGCGGCGCCGGTTGGGAACACTAAATGAATGATGACCCCTCGCAAAGGCGGACTGAATTAAATCATCCCACCAGAAGCGGACGGGATATTCTCACCCTGAGCATCAGGTATTGTCACCCCGACCGCAGTGGAGGGGTCTTGCCAACAGAGTCGGAATGCTTAAGATCCCTCCGCTTCGCTGACGCTCCGGTCGGGATGACAAGAGTCTTTGCTAACGCTCCGGTCGAGAGGACAAGAGTAGTCGCCGATGCATCGGTCGAGGTGACTAGATTATTCCTTAGAGAGTAGGATCTATATAGTCGGTATTGTGTTTGAAGAACCAGTCATGGCCTTTGAGCATGTAGTGCCAATAAAAAACAGGTAAGCCTGTTACCTTTATCCACCAATTGAACCAACGTTCTTTTCTAGGATCCAGGGGAAAGGTGGGTGTGACCTTACCACCGTAAACAAACTCCGCCATAATGACTTTGCCATAGGCGGTGGTGAGTGGACAGGAACCATAACCGTCGTATTCCTGATCGAGATTGCCGCCCTTGATCAAGGACATGAGGTGCTTCACTACAACAGGTGCCTGCTTACGAACAGCCGCTGCAGTTTTTGAATTAGGCGTGGAACCCGCATCACCAAGTCCGAACACATTTTTATATTTGTTGTGTTGCATTGTGTGTTGATGGACATCAACATAGCCACCATCGTTTGCCAGTGGGCTTGAGCGAACAGCCTCCGGTGGTGATTGTGGTGGTGTAAAGTGCAACATGTCATAGTCCAGAGTGACTTTCTCACCTTCTTTCTCACCACCGACGACAGCAAATGTCGCTTTCTTGTTGGCAGCGTCGATGGAAACCAGATTATGCTGGAAGTGCACTTTGATACCATAGCGCTCTGCCACCTTGTTCAATTCCTTTGCAAACATTGGCACGGCGAACATGGCGGGGCCATGAGTTAGGAAACTTAACTCGCAATCTTTAAGTTGACCTTTTTTCTGTAAGTGATCGGCTGCTAGATAGGCAATTTTCTGCGGCGCCCCTGGACATTTAAATGGTAAAGGCGCTTGTGTGAACAAAGCTTTACTACCAGGTTTAAGGTCCTGAATACATTTCCAGGTATATTCCACATGCTCAGGGGAATAATTGCTGCAAACACCGTTCTTACCCAACGCATCTGTGGCACCTTCAATCTTTTCCCAGTTCAACTCCAAACCGGGACATACGATTAAATAGTCATAGCTAAGCGTGTCGCCAGAGTCGAGCGTCAGCTTATTGTTTTCCGGATCGAAACTTGCCGCCTTGTCCTTGATCCAGTTAACGCCATTGGGGATCAGACTTTGTTCCCGCCTTCGTGTTTTATCTAATGTATAAGCGCCAGCCCCAACCAATGTAAATGCAGGCTGATAATAATGTTCGTTGGATGGCTCGATGATGGCAATGTCAAGATTACTTCCTCCAGTCTGTCGTTTTAGACTGGCAGCGACGGTAATACCCGCGGTTCCACCGCCAACGATAACAATTTGCTGTGTGTTCTCTGACATGTGTTTTCCTCAACGTTTAATAGAAGGGCAAAATTGCTCAGGTTTAGATGAGATTATAGAGTTTATTCTAAATAATAGACATCACGCGGCAAGTTATCTAGCAGCCTGTCTAAAATTCAAATTCCAATTGCCAACGAAGTGTATCATCAGCACTCGCGGCTGTAAGGCCAAAAAGCCAGACAAAATGAGACTCAATTTCTATCTCGCCCAGCTTAAATTCATAATAGAAAGCGGGACCGAATATGTGTTCATGTTCGTGTAATGCTTCAAAGCTCTTGATTTCACCGAGCGCACCATAAGCTTCAAAACCAAGATCCATATTCTCTGTAACTCTAATTTTCGAGCGCCAGATATACTCCAGTTCCAGACTTTCATCTGCCTGACTGCCAAACTGCTGTTCGAAATTTAGATTTAGAATGTGCTCTATATTATTGACTTCTTTTCGAAACATAAACCTGATCTCTACCTGATCTGACTCATCCATTTCATCATCGAACTCCAATTCAATATGTATACCGAAATCGAGCCAATATTTATTTTTCTCCGTGAGTTGAAAAGTATTCTCCCAACCAAAAACATTGTATTTTAAAGGGCCATCAGCTGCTTTTTTCAAGCTATTGGTGATAGAGCTCGCCCACCATTCAGTCACACCGTATTCCAGTTCAAACTCGTGATATTGAGACCCACCTAATTCGTTTTCTCCATCAAAAGTCGTGTTTCCCAGCACTTCAATACCCATATGACCTTTTTCAACAAGCGGCGAGTACACTTTCAGATCACTGAGATCGGCATGTAGAGTAAGGGGTACCATGAGTACTGACACACTGCTTGCAAGTGACAGAAAAATTAGTCTAATTAATGCTGAAGTTGGGATTTTCATTACTTAAATGATGATTTTTACCGGCGGGATAATAACTGATATCACAAGCTTCTACTGGAAATTCCGAAACTTTCGTACTAGAATTACACGCTTTAGTAAGCAAACCTTTTTGAGGAGCGTTGCGACAGGTCACACCTGCCAGGCTCGAAGAGGATCACAATTAGCAACCGCGCTCGCTTTAACTGTTTGGAATCGAACAAAATAAGCGAGGCATTATCTCAAATATCTCCTCGTTTATCGCGTTATTCCATCCTTTGATATTGAGTGTGGTTGATAATGATAGAAAACGACCTGAGTAAAAGGCATACGCTCCTGATGGATTTGCTTGAAGAACGCATCCTGCTGCTCGACGGTGCTATGGGCACCATGATCCAATCCTACAAACTCGAAGAAGCTGACTTCCGTGGTGAACGCTTTCGTGAGCATCCTTGCGATCTGAAAGGTAATAATGATTTGCTTTCAATAAGCAAACCTGAGGTTATAAGTGCTATTCATAATGCTTTTCTCGATGCCGGTGCAGATATCATCGAGACCAATACCTTTAATTCGACTTCAATAGCAATGGCCGACTATCAAATGGAAGAGTTAGCGTACGAGTTGAATCATCAAGGTGCCACTCTCGCACGTCTCGCTGCAGACGACAAAGCCACGGACGCGAAACCACGCTTCGTTGCCGGCGCCATCGGTCCAACCAACCGTACCTGTTCTATATCTCCGGATGTGAATAAACCGGGGTTTCGTAATATCGCATTTGAAGAATTGGCGGAATCCTACACTCACGCAATCCGCGGCCTGGTGGATGGTGGCGTGGATATCCTTTTGGTTGAAACCATCTTTGATACCTTGAACGCAAAGGCAGCATTATTTGCTATTGATGAGTATTTTGAACTCAATGATGTACGTCTGCCAGTGATGATATCCGGCACCATCACCGATGCATCCGGTCGTACGCTCACCGGTCAAACATGCGCCGCCTTCTGGCATTCCGTCAGACATGCGCAACCCATCAGCATCGGTCTGAATTGTGCCCTCGGTGCAAAAGACCTGCGTCAGTATGTTGAGGAATTATCCAACATCGCTGACACCCATGTCAGTGCGCATCCAAATGCTGGATTACCGAATGAGTTCGGTGAGTACGATGAATCCCCTGAATATATGGCAGGACTATTGAAGGACTTTGGTGAGAGTGGCTTTCTCAATATTGTGGGTGGATGTTGTGGCACTACGCCTGCGCATATTAAGGCGATTAATGAGGCGGTGTGCAAACTACCTCCGCGGAAAATACCGGCAGTTTTACCGTATCAACGACTAAGTGGATTGGAACCCTTAATCATTACGCCTCAAGCTAATTTCCTTAATGTGGGCGAACGCACGAATGTCGCTGGCTCACCTAAATTTCTGCAACTCATCAAGGAAGAAAATCTTGAAGAGGCACTTGCCATCGCCAGGCAACAGGTCGAAAACGGCGCGCAGATAATTGACATATGCATGGATGAAGGGATGCTGGAATCAGAGGACTTAATGAAAGAATTCTTGCAACTCATTGCCAGTGAACCTGACATCAGCCGTGTACCTATTATGATTGACTCGTCAAAGTGGTCGGTCATCGAGGCAGGACTTCGATGTGTTCAGGGTAAAGGTGTCGTCAACTCCATTAGTTTGAAGGAAGGTGAAGAAAAATTTATTCAACAGGCAAAACTGGTTCGCCGCTATGGCGCCGCCGTCGTTGTCATGGGTTTTGATGAGAAGGGCCAGGCTGACTCGACTGAACGCCGTTTTGAAGTAGCAAAACGTTCCTATGACATTCTCGTTAATCAAGTAGGCTTCCCGCCGGAAGATATTATCTTCGATCCCAATATACTCACCGTCGCCACTGGCATGGAAGAACATAATAACTATGCTGTGTCTTTTTTCGAAGCCACCCGTCTTATCAAAGAGCACCTGCCCCATGCACTGGTAAGTGGTGGGCTAAGTAATGTCTCATTTTCCTTCCGTGGAAATAATCCGGTACGTGAAGCCATGCACTCGGCCTTTTTATACCATGGCATCAAGTCTGGTATGGACATGGGCATCGTCAACGCCGGACAACTTGGGATCTATGATGAGATCCCAAAGGAGCTTTTGGAACGCGTCGAAGACGTACTATTAAATAGACGCGCTGATGCAACAGATCGTCTTGTTGATTTTGCCGAAACGGTAAAACCAGGTGAAGCTAAAGAGAAGAAAACAGACCTTGAGTGGCGTAAGGAATCTGTTCAGGCACGCCTTGCACATGCCCTGGTAAAAGGCATTGCTGATTACATAGACGAAGATACTGAAGACGCACGTCAAAATTACGACAAACCACTGGAGGTGATAGAAGGACCTTTAATGGACGGCATGAATATCGTCGGTGATTTGTTTGGTTCCGGCAAGATGTTCTTACCGCAAGTGGTCAAAAGTGCGCGCGTCATGAAAAAAGCGGTTGCCTACTTATTACCCTATATTGAAGAGGAAAAAAAACGCAGTGGCAGTACACAAAGTAAGGGGAAAATCGTCATGGCAACGGTAAAAGGCGATGTTCATGATATCGGAAAAAATATTGTCGGCGTGGTGTTGCAATGTAATAACTTTGACGTCATCGACCTCGGCGTCATGGTGCCGGCAGAAAAGATACTGCAAACCGCCATTCAGGAAAATGCCAACCTCATTGGTTTGAGCGGATTGATCACCCCCTCTCTGGATGAAATGGTTCATGTCGCAAAGGAAATGAAACGCCAGAATATCAGATTACCTTTATTAATCGGTGGCGCCACAACTTCACGCGCTCATACCGCGGTCAAGATAGAACCAGAGTATGATTTTCCAGTAGTCCACGTGAAAGATGCCTCCCGTGCCGTTGGCGTCTCACAAAACTTGATCAGTGACGATAAAAAGGTCGAATTTGCCAAGCAGATAAGAGAAGAATACGTCACCGTTCGAGAAAGACATAAAGGCAGGCAAGCCAAAATAGACTGGTTGAGTCTTGAAGAAGCACGTGCCAACCGGCATGAGATCGACTGGAGCAACTACACACCAGTCATTCCAAAGCAATTAGGCATACAGGTGTTCAATGACTATCCTTTGGATGAGTTGTGTGAATACATCGACTGGACACCTTTCTTTATCACCTGGGAATTGGCTGGGAAATATCCCCGTATCCTCAAAGATAAGATTGTCGGCGTTGAAGCAAGCAAGCTATTTGAGGATGCTAAAGCCATGCTGGCGCTGATCGTCAAGGAAAAGTGGATCAGCGCTCGCGCTGTGATTGGTTTGTTTCCTGCAAATTCCATTGGTCATGACGATATAGAGATTTATGTAGATGACACTCGCAAGGGCCTATTGCAAGACATGAATAGTTTAATACAACAAACCAAAAAAACACAAGGTCAGG
>JBLIML010000056.1:0-18715 GCA_047638675.1 Planctomycetota bacterium
TAGGGGCAGATGCCGAGACTGGCTCATTGGAAGTTGGCAAGTATGCTGACATTATTGCCGTAAGTAGTGATCCTGCTGAAGATATAAAAGCGCTTCGTAATATTCTCCTGGTGATGAAGGGCGGAGAGGTCTATAGAAATGATTTAGGAAATTAATCGTTAAATTTAAAATTCAACTCGTAACAGACTATCGAAGTGTTCCATAATAAAAAAAGGGACGTCATGGTCATTTGAATGACATGAGTTCAGAGGCCATTGAAATGTCATCAATTCACGTCCCGCAGGTATCTGAAATACTGACGGAAATCCATCACCTTCGCCGCACTGGCCAGCTATTCTAGTTATCTAAAGTGATAACATAAACAAAAAAAGAAGTAAGCAGAGACATTGTCTACAACCGCCGGACATGATCGGGATGGATATGCGAAAAGAGAATTTAGCCTACGTGCCGACCTCGATATCAAAGCACTCCAATGCAACACGATTGTATTCCGATTTTCTCAATGCCCCTGAGAAAACCAGCGAATATTTTGGTCCCATGTTCGACGATGAAGCGGCACTTCGACTATTGTTCTCACAATTGCAAGAACGTGATTATCCGCGTGAGGCGCTGGCATTAGCACTGGAGGAAATGGCAAGGGATATCGATGTTCCTGCAAGCGTCAGGACACAGATTGATAATCTGCGCAACAGGGACTCGCTCGTTGTCTTCGCTGGTCAGCAGCCCGGTCTTTTTGGCGGTCCACTTTATTCGGTTTATAAGGCACTCACTGTAGAACGCTGGGCCACTGAATTATCGGACAAGTTTTCAGTGCCGGTAATGCCCTGCTTCTGGCTTGCTTCGGATGATCATGATTTTGTGGAGGTAGATCATATCAAGGTACCTGACAATATGGATATCACTACCGTTAAATATACACCGAGCCAATCCCCGGGCAAGGTGCCAATAGGCCGTATAACATTGGACTCTACTATTGGGTCGCTAACGAAAGATTTGATCGATCTTTTCCCCTCATCTGAATTCAGCGAAGATGTGCTTAACATACTTAACGAGACTTATACCCCTGGTGTTACTTATCCTGTTGCCTTCGCCCGTTTGTGGTATCGAATGTTTCCGCAAAGTCAGATGGTATTTGTCTCCCCGGGTTATCGAAGTCTGAAAAAACTGGCAGAACCTGTAATGCGACAGGCACTTTGTGATGCTACACGTCTTTTCTCGATATACGATGAAACGTCAAAACGACTAGAGAGCAATGGTTATCGTAGACAGGTTCACAAAAGCCCCGAACAAACATTTCTATTTTATCAAGCTACTGAACGCCATAGTATCCATCGCGATGAAAACGATAATTATATTTGGGAAGGAGAAAAGCCGGTCACAACTGATCATGTGTGTAAGTTGCTAGCCGAAAAACCTGAAGATTTCTCGGGAAATGTGCTGTTGACGCCGATCATACAAAATAGGTTATTTCCCACCTTAGGTGTCGTATTGGGTCCTTCCGAAATTTCATATTATGCACAAATCTCAGATTTACATGATTACCTTGATGTACCGCGACCGGCTATCATGCCAAGAACCAGTGTGACACTTGTTAAACAAAACATATGCAATCGTCTCTTACAATATGATATTGGACTTGATGCCCTACAGCAGGATGTTAACCACGAGATTACTCGTATACTCAAAACGAAATTCCCTGATGAACTAGATACACTGTTTCATGTGGCCGAACAAAAAATTGGCACCGCGTTTGAGGAAGTCAAGTCAACTGTTGAGCAATATGAGCCCGGTCTGAACAAAACTGCAGAGTTAGCGGCTATACGTGCACAGCATGAATTGCAAAGGTTGGCTAAAAAAACACATGCCGCACATAGGCGTAGAGAGGCAAATACAGAGAAACAAATTAGACAATTAGCAATACACTTATTTCCACACGGTGAGCTGCAGGAACGCTGCTTTAATATAGTGTATTACTGGTCACGCTTTGGTCCGGATTTTCTTACCAAATTGTATAAGGATTGGCCTGTAGGGGCTCGAGAACACCTTATATGGACACTGGAGTAGTTAACGATGACAACTCCGCTTAAGATCGGGATCACCGGTTATCCTGTTCCGGGTGGTTCGGGAGTGGTTGCCGCTGAACTCGGACGCTTGCTGGCCAAGCGAGGACATGAGATCCATTTTATCTCCTATGCTCCACCGTTTAGAACATCATTTTTCGATGAGAAACTTTTTTTTCATGAAGTAGATGCATCTCGCTATCCCCTGTTCAAATATCCACCATATACACTCAGCCTGGCTGCAAAAATGGCAGAAGTTTCACGACAGTTTGAGTTAGATATACTTCATGTCCACTACGCACTACCGCATGCCACCGCGGGGTTTTTAGCCAAGGCTATTCTGGACAATCCCGAACGCCCGAAATTGATAACAACCTTACATGGTACAGATATTACTTTGGTTGGTTCTGATAAATCCCTTTATGATATTACCTGTTTTTCTATACGGATTTCGGATTCGGTCACTGCGGTGTCTGAATATCTGAAGAAGAAAACGATTGAGACTTTTCCAGATTGTAACGAGACAGAAGTGATACCGAATTTTGTCGATCTTGATGTCTTCACTCCAACAGTGAATGATGAACAACGTGCACGATTTGCAACTGAGGATGAGATTTTGTTGGTTCATCTTTCTAACTTCAGACCCGTTAAAAGACCAGTGGACACAGTACGGGTACTGGCACTCGTCAACGAAAAGCATCCGGCACGACTGATGTTGATTGGAGATGGGCCAGAGATGGCGAGCGTATGGCGAGAAGCCGAACGTTTAAATCTACGTGATCGTATACATGTACTTAGCAATCAGGATCATGTGCAACCCCTCCTGGCATGTAGCGATGTATTCCTGTTACCGTCGGAAGAGGAAAGTTTCGGTTTGGCGGCATTAGAGGCCATGGCCTGTGGGGTTCCCGTTGTGTCCTATGACGTGGCTGCCCTGAATGGACTAATAAGCAATGGTGAAAATGGTTATCGCGTCCCTATGGGAGATACCGATGCTATGGCAATGAAGACACTGGAATTAGTCAAAGATAATGAATTTCGTCAGCACTGTCGCAGTCAGGCGCGCGAAAGTGCGAAGCGCTTTGACGCAGAACGTGTCATCCCTATGTATGAAGAACTTTATTGGAGGACGCTCGCATGAGTACTGTTGATGTCCTGGCAATTGCCGCACACCCTGACGATGTTGAAATCACCTGCGGCGGTTTGTTAATACGCATGGCTGATCAAGGCTACAAAACGGGTATTCTCGATCTCACTCGTGGGGAAATGGGGAGCAAAGGCAGCCCCGAAATCAGGGCTGAAGAAGCCGCAATTGCGGCAAAGATTATGGGTCTGTCTGCACGGGAGAACGCTGGTCTGCCCGACAGTCGACTTACTCTTAGCGAAGAAGCACGCGAAGTAGTCGCTACGTTTATACGTAAGATGCGACCAAGACTGGTGATCTTGCCGACACAGAAACAGCGACACCCCGATCACAATGCTGCATCCGAGATAGCGTACGCAGGTATCTTTGCAGCAGGATTAAAAAAGTTTCCTGTCACAGGTGATATACATCGTCCGGATAAAATACTTTATGCCACCTCATTTCAACAACAGACACCGTCCTTTTTTATAGATATTACCGAGCAGATAGATCGCAAATTGCAAGCGGTGGCTGCCTATCGATCACAATTCAGTGAAGGTGTACCCAAAAACCTGAGTCTGGATGAAGATATGGAATCGTATATACGGTGCTGGGCTCGCTGTTATGGTTCACAATGCGAGGTCAAATACGCTGAACCCTATTGGATAAAGGAATCCATGAGAATCGATGATCCAATCAAGGACCTCCAACTTAAATCAATATGAAATTTTAGTTGTGATTGACCTGCAACTACTAATTACTGCTATAAACAGTAAGGAATAGTCGTTTTTAATCTTTGCGCTGCGGTGGTGGTATGCCTTGCATACGTAAGAGCATATAAACCTGTCCCCGATGATGAGCTTCTTCCTGAACAATACTCCAAAGCAACCTTTCTATAGTAAGCATTTTGCGGAATGCTGGTATTTCCTTTTTTAAATCTTCCTTCGTCAGTTTCGCGTAAGCGGCGATTGTTCCATCATGTACTTCATGCATCAACTTGATGACATCGTCATAGTGCGGAAAGTCCTTTTTCGGGAAAAGCGATCCAGCTAAAATATCCTTGGGTTCTCCATCAAGGATTAATTTTTCAATGATGTAATATTCTACATACGCGACATGTCGTAAAGTATCACTAATGCTGCGACCACCACCACCCGGAATCCAGTTAAATACATGTTCTACCTCTTCAGGCGTAAGTCTTTGTCGTAATTCATCTACTATTATGGTCAATCCATCAAAAAGCATGTCGCGTTCGCGCTTCCAGTATGGGTATAAATCACTTATTTGCATGATCTCCTCCTGATTATGTTCTCCATATGGATTTATAGTCTTTCATTAGAAATCAACTGGCAGCGTCAATTCGTCTATTTCAATAAAATCCAAAACTTCAGTTGAAGAACTTGAAGCCAGATGTCACATAAATACCTGGTTAATTTATCTATTCAACTACATCAAACTAGTTGCGTACAAGATAACAAAGTCTATCCTAAGGGATGTTGAACGTATACTATTCACGGGTAAACTTGTGTAGATAGCCTTATAAATACTGTCACAAGATATTCATAGATGACATAACAGCCATGCTTTTTGGCCGATATGAGAATTACCCTCAGGAGTGAAAACATGAAACATATTTTATTAGGCTTACTTTTATTAAGTGTCAGCATTTTTTCCAGTGCTGAGCAGATGGATTTACCCACTACACCGACGCTGGCAATAATTGGCGGACAGCTCATCGATGGTTATGGTGGACGGCCCCTGCGCGATGCTGCAGTCATCATTGCCGACAATCGTATCATTGAGGTAGGTCGCGCTAGTGAAGTATCTATACCTGAGGGAATAAAAATAGTCGATGTAAATGGCATGAGCATAATGCCTGGTTTGTGGGAATCACATGGACATCTTTTCCATGCTGGTGAAGGAGACCCGAATTTATTTCCGAGTCGATTTTCCGACCAGGCAGATTCAATCATGGCATCGGTAGCGAAGACCTCACTTTTATCTGGTATCACGTCTTTTCGTGATACAGGTGGACCTATTGAAAAGCAGTTAGTACTAAGAGCTGATATCGAGGCGGGGAAACTTCCCGGCCCAAGATTGTATTTTGCCGGTCCAATCCTCAGACAACGTAGCCCAGAGGCCACTGCGAGGAAAAGCGAATATACAGTCGCCTCCCCGAAAGAGGCAAAGCAGGTAACAGAAAAGGTAATTGCTCTGGGTGTCGACCAGATCAAGGTGTATGGATTTTGGGATCTGGATATATTGCGCGCGATATGCGAGACGGCGCATAAAGCGGGCCTTGGCGTTGATGCTGATGTCCGTCATGTTACGGCTTACCGAACCGCTATCGAAGCAGGCGTTGATCGCTTACATCATGTTTTTACCGCAGATTCCTTGTCGGGATATAGTGATGAGGATATGCAATTATTAGTTCGCGGGCTAAAACCAGCGGCAAGCGGACCGATGGCCAATATATTGCGTGGACCTTTCATACTACCCACTATCGAAATGCGTAATGCCTATGTGCGAGCATTTAAGTATCGGGAGAGTTTGGATCACCCACGGCTTAAGCAACAATATTCCAAAGAAGTGTATGAAAGTTTGCGCGCAAGCTGGACCCATCCTGAAGCTGTACCCTGGGGTCAGGGTGCGCCTGAACGTATAAAAGCGGCTAAACGGAAATTGAAGCAATTTATCGAGGCAGGGGGCAGGGAACAATTGGTGGCTGGAACAGATGCTGGCGCCCCTTTTAATTTACATAGTCCTTTAACAAAAGAAATTGGAAATTTATTTGAAGCGGGTCTGTCAGCAATGGAGGCTATTCAGAGTGCAACACTAAGACCAGCACAGATGCAGGGTGTCGAAAAAGACCTGGGGACAGTTAGCAAAGGTAAGCTCGCTGATATGATCATAATTGATGGTGACCCTCTCCAGGATATTACTCTCTTGCAGCATAAGGTCGTCTTGATTATTAAAGACGGTAAAGTTTATAAGCCTGAGAATTATTTGAACTTCTGAACTTCTGAACTTCTAATTATTATGCCTCTTCCGCAGAATCTGTGGGTTAACAGGAAAGGCCGGTTAAAAAAACCATCATACCCCAAGGGCAGGCTTCGCGCTTCCCGCATGCTGTTGGCGGAGAAGTGCTGCATGGATGCATGCGTTTACGGAGCTAAGGATGCAAATCCAGTTAAACAATTGATCCAATTAATTTCGGACTAGCATTTACACAACGGGCTTCTTTTTTATCCTGATTCCTCTTTCTCCATGGATTCCCGCCAAAAGCATGCGGGAATGACGAGCTTTGTTATTCCAGGCTCAATAGAATATTATATTTTTCACCCACAGATTCTACTGAAGACCCATTATTATTTATCATGGAGAATTCAACTTATTAATCTTGCCCTAATTTTTTGGTGCTTGCAGGTTCAATTATCGACGCTATGAATATGACGAAACTCATTGCTGAAATGAAACAGCATTATGCCGGTAACCCCGAACCACCACGTATGGGAGCTGGTAACAAACCCGCGCTATTGATAGTGGATTTTATCGAAGGTTTTACAAACAAGTCATCTCCACTGGCAGGCGATTGGGATGAGCAAATAAATAATACAGTAGTGTTATTACACGCCGTCCGGCAGAAAGGTCTCCCGGTAATATTTACCACCGTCGAATACAACCCTGGTGAATTAAAAGCGAACTTACTGAGTATAAAATCTCCCCGTATTGAAATTCTAATCAAAGACTCTAGATGGATCGCAATTGACCAGCGATTAGCCACGCTCGAGGAGGATATCATTATCAGTAAGAAATACGGATCGGCGTTTTTTGAGACCCGTCTTGCGGAGCAACTCCAGGTGTTAAATATTGATACCCTATTAATTTCAGGTTGCGTGACCAGCGGTTGTGTCAGGGCTTCTGCGGTTGACGCCGCCCAGAGTGGCTTTCGCCCCATTGTCGTCAGAGAGACAGTTGCTGATCGTTCATTGTTGGCGAACGAAGCCAACTTGATCGATATCGAACAACGGTATGGTGATGTTATTTCACTGGAGGAAGCATCGCAATATATACAGTCCATCTAGATTATTCTGAGCAACAATTACAAAGGAGTTTGAAGTAATGTTTAAATACAAACGACGTTCCCAGCTATTTTTTCCCTTGCTTATGCTATTAACAATGCTTGTCAATGCACAAGACAGTTCAAAGTATTATACCGTCATGCATCCTGATGAATTTACCATTGACTGGGCGGGCTTTTACAAGACCAATACTGAAGCTACGGCCCGGGTCAGAAAGGAATACCCCCATCACCTCAACCTGGCATTCGGATCGGATCCGAAACAGGCACTCGACCTGTATTTACCCTTAGGTGAGATATCCGAAGCACCGGTGTTTCTGTTTCTGCATGGTGGCGGATTTCGTGAAGGCGACAGGGCGCAATACGGTGCGACTGCTGAACCCTTCATTAAAAACGGCGTTATCACGGCGGTCGCCAGTTATCGTTTAACGACGGACGGCTTTCAATATCCTGCTCAATCTGATGATGTGAAAAATGCTGTCCTTTGGTTGTATGAAAATATCGCTGAGTATGGAGGAAATCCGAATGCCCTAGTCATTGGCGGACATTCGGCAGGGGCGATTCTTTCTGCCGATGTAGGTGTTGATCGTGCATGGATGGAAGAGATGGGTATACCAAAAGAAGCGTTGAGAGGCATCGTGCCCGTTAGTGGTCCTTATGATATGCGTCAAAAAGGAAGGCCTGGTGAACAATCTAGCTATGCCCCAACACCAGAACTCCAGGCACAGGCAAGTCCCATACTACATATTAATGATCCTGTTCCTTCAGCATTGGTGGCGGTGGGTTCCAAAGAGCAATATCAGGAATCATCGATTGCGTTCACCGATGGATTAAAGGCCGCGGGTACTGATGCTTATTATTTATTAATGGAGGGTGAAGATCATAAAGACACAGCCGTGTCCCTGGCTAATGAAGAAAGTGAATTGTTTAGATTAACCCTGAAGATGATTCTGGACCCAAATTAAAATTCACTTCGAATTTGAATCCAGATTTCTGTGAAAAAAATAGCAAACTGCCGCTGGTATGTGCTGGGCTTATTATTCGCTGCCACAGCAATTAGTTATATAGATCGACAAAACCTTATAGTCATCGCGCCGATGCTTCGCGATGAGTTAGGTATTTCAAATAGTGGTTATGCCCAAATTCTTTCTGCGTTTCTTTTGTCTTATACAATAATGCAAGTTGTTACCGGCTGGTTAATAGACAAAATTGGAACGCGTAAAGGCTTTGCCGTCATCATGGCCTGGTGGTCCATAGCAGCAATGTTGCATGCCTTTGGCGACAGCGTGGTGTCGTTTTCCATATACCGTTTTTTACTCGGTGCTGGTGAGGCTGGCAGTTGGGCGGCTTGTGTAAAATCGGTTGCCGAATGGTTTCCACATAAAGAAAGAGGTAAAGCTAATGCATTATGGGGATTCGGCACCAGTGTAGGATTGGTGGTTTCCGTCCCTGTTGTAGCATGGATAGCACTTGTTGTTGGCTGGCAGTACTCTTTCGTAATGACAGGATTACTAGGCTTAATTTGGCTCGTCATTTGGCTAAAGTTTTATCGCCTACCAGAGGAACATCCTGCAGTTACTGAGGCAGAATTGCAGCACATACATCAGGATAAGGATGAGGACAACTCTTCGCGAGCGATGCCCAAGATCCCTTTCTTTACATTATTGAAATCGCGGAATGTATGGGCGATTATTTTGGCGAGATCATTGGCTGATCCCTGTATCTGGTTTTACCTTTCGTGGATTCCAGAATTTTTAAAGAGAACTGCGGACTTTAGCCTCACCGATATTGCCAAATTTGCCTGGATACCTTTTGTTTCTCATGGAACAGGGATCCTCCTGAGTGGGTTCATCTCTGACTGGCTTTACCATCGTGGGATGAAGGTCGTGTCTGCGCGTTTTACCGTCATGTTGATTGGTATGCTTTGTATGTTCGTTGGACTGCTTGCTGCTTTCCAATTTAATATATTCGTTGTATTTTTAGCTATAAGTACCGCGACTTTTGGCTTTGGCTTGTGGGGGCCAAATATGATGACCCTTTGTGGAGAGGCTTTCCCGCGTAATGTTATTGGTTCGGTTACCGGCCTTGGTGGCATGGGAGCGGGGGTGGGTGGCATAGGGTTTACCTTGCTCACTGGTTGGACGCTGGATAACTATGGTTATAGCCCGGTGTTTATCATGGCAGGCATTATCCCTCTCCTGGCGATATTCGTGCTTTACTATCTGTTTGATAGAAAATTGGCTGAAGGTATTGCGAAGGGTCAGATAGTCACTTTATTTCCGAAATAATGTGAATAAAAAAATGATGCCGGATTTTAATCAATTTTTCGAGCTGGCCCGCGAAAGAAGAACTTCAAGGGGCTATTTAAATAAACCCGTTTCGCGAGAGGCAATTGTTAACATACTGGAGGCCGCCCGTTGGGCGCCGTCCGCAGCAAACACCCAACCCTGGGAATTTATTGTGGTCTCATCTCCTGAGATAAAAGCTAAAATTCAACAGGCTTTTTTGCAAGAAGCACTCGAGCATGATGACCTTAGATACCGTAAAGTAAGCGAACAACAAGCCGCTCTGTTATTGGAACCCGCGTTGATTGGTGTTTGTGGTCAACCGACGAGCCGGGAACGTTTTGTTAATACAAAAGAACTGGCAGACAGAAGTCAGGACGAATTGTATTTACTTGGTATGGGAGCAATGATTCAAAACATGTTGTTAGCCGCGACAGCACTAGGATTGGATAGCACCTGGATAGCCAGGCTGGCCCGGATCCCCGAGGTTAGTGAGATACTACAAATCCCTGAGCATTTGGAATTAGTAGCATTCGTTGTAGTTGGTTATACCTCGCAAAAGCTCACTGCATCAGAGGGTCGTCGCGTTGCTATCATGGAAAAATCTTATCTTGATTGTTACGGACAGCCATATTACTAACGAAATGTTATAAATTCATACTGACAACGTCATTAATCTAGTTTGGATATCAGCACACGCGACATAAAATCTAATGATAATTTCTGATTAAGCGCCAAGGGTGCAACACTTGAGGAGTGAGTATGAAAAAGTTAACTATCACAATATTATTAATAATTAATCTATTTTTAACGCCGATGGCTGCGGCAGAAAAATCCGGGATAGTCGCAATTGTCGGCGCCACTGTGGTGGATCTAAATGGGAAAAAACCCATTAAAAATTCCGTAATCATCGTGACCGGTGAAAGAATCACCTCGATTGGCAACGCAGATAACGTGAGCGTACCAGCGAACGCTAATGTTATCGATGCCAGGGGTACCTGGCTAATCCCGGGTCTGATGAATATGCATGTGCATCTTGGACTTATTTTTCCCGGCAAGAATCAGGCGGAGCTAGCAGATGAAACAGAAGGAGAATTGATTCTCCGAATCACAGCCAACGCACGGGAGGTTCTTCAGGCAGGCGTGACAACGATACGTATACCGGGGGAGAAAAATCATGTTGATTTGGCCCTGAAAAAAGCCATTTCGAAGGGTCAGGCCATGGGTCCACGTATATTCAGTGCCGGTGAAACACTCGCTATTACTGGAGGCCACGGCTCAAAACCAGGAAAGATTTACTATGATGGCCCCCATGAATTAATGAAAGCGGCACGTAGGGAAATCAGTGCCGGCGCTACCTGGGTCAAGATTTTGATCTCAGGTGGTATAGCGACAAACGGTGGTGATATTTCTCAGGCGCTGATGACCCCTGAGGAAATCAGGGCGGTTATTGACGTTGCCCATCGATTCGGCGCTAAGGTTGCCGCCCATTCCGGTTCAAACGCGGCCACTGACCTTGCTATAGATGCTGGCATCGATAGTATCGAACATGGGTATACGCTTGGCCGAAAGGTGATAAGGAAGATGAAGAAAAATGGGACCTGGTTGGTGCCTACCATCGTGGTCACTCAACCAGCGACACAGGCTTTTTTTGAGGAGATGGGCACGCCGGAATGGTTTTTGAATCGCCGTAATTCAGTCGGTAAGGTGCATTGGAAGGCTTTGCAAATGGCTATTGAAGAAGGGGTCGATATCGCTCTGGGTACCGATCAATTACCCTTCGAACCCAATGACGGCACCACGGCAACAGTCCGTGAGGCACAATATTACGTTGAAGCAGGTATGACGCCACTTCAGGCACTTCGCGCCGCGACTATCGAACCTGCAAGAATGTTAGGCGCAGATATTGAAATAGGATCACTTGAAGTGGGCAAGTTCGCCGATATCGTTGCTGTGGATAGTGACCCAGGCTTGGATATTAAGGCCCTTCGTAATATTCAGCTGGTAATGAAAAGTGGCGAAGTTTATAAAAATCAATTGGAAAAATGATTAAGCCATAAAAATAAATCCAGGTTACTTGCTCGATGGGTCCACAATCACAATAGCGGCATCACCTCGGTGCCAAATCGATCCAGTTCTTCCAGGCTTGGATGAAATTGTAAGAGGAAAGTTTCTACGCCAAGCGCTTCGAATTCATGCAAACGTTCAGCAATTTGATTCGGTGTGCCAACCAGGCCCGCAACGGTACCTCCGTTAGTCCCCACTTTTTTTATGTCATCCGATAATACCTTGTGCATTGCTACTTCCTTATCACCACCTTTGATTTTCGTGTGAAGTAATGAAAACAGTCGCTGAAACTCAGCTTGAGCTGCCTCTTCAGTTTCACGGCAGATGACAAAGCCTGACATGCCGAAACGCAGAGTACGTTCATGTTCTTCTGCACGTTGTTTCATGTTTGTGACGATATCCATAATTTGATCCGGTGGACGACCATTAAATAAATAGATGTCAGCTACCTTTGCTGCGAGCGAGAAACCTTGTTCGGATTCTCCGCCTATATAGATTGGTACATGGGGTTGTTGTAATGATTTTGGTGAAATTGATGCTTGTTTTATATCAAAAAACTTACCCGAGTAAGAAAAATCATCCATCGTCCACAGGCCTTTCATAATGTCGATATATTCAGAAGATCGTGCATAGCGATCATCATGGGCAAGCACCGGTGCCCCTAACATTTCGTACTCGGGTAACCACCATGCGGAAACTAGATTGATAGCAAAACGACCTTTGCTGATGTGATCAATACTGGTAGCCATTTTTGCCATGACCCCCGGCGCGCGTAAACCAGGTTTAACTGCAGCGATGATTTCTATTTTTTCGGTTAAGGCGGCCAATGCGGTGGCAGTGGTCCAGGCATCAACCAGATCCAGTTTGGATCCATTGGGATGAATAAAATGCTCAGCGAGTAACAAAGTATCAAAGCCTACACGCTCAGCTAACAACGTAGTCTCTTTTACATACTCATAGGAACCTACCCCCTCATCTGGATTGTCGGTCATGATCCAGTTGCCATACACAGGAGGCCAAAAACCGATTCGCATTAGTTATTATAACTGAACACGATCGATGACTTTAGACAACGTTCTTTCCCCGCCTGAGACGGAGAGAAAACGATCATGTAGCTACAAGAGCAAACGCAAGATAAATAATTTTCAGCATCCGCTCTTTGAAAGACGCCTTGATAGTCAGTCAAGGCGTCACACTCAAAGCTGGCGCTATTTGCCAAGCTCATCCCGATACACTTTTCCGCCCTTCATCACCATAACAATATTCCGAAGCGCCTTTATGTCATTACTTGGATCGCTTTGCAGGGCAACAATATCGGCATACTTACCGACTTCCAGAGAACCACTCACATCATCGGCGCCTAGCAAGGTGGCAGGTGCGATGGTAGCCGCACGCAGCGCCTCCAAGTCCGACATGCCAGCTTCTACATAATACTGCGCTTCCCGGGCGGTTGCCGTCGTTCCATCGTTAGGCTCTGAGGGTAACTGGTCCGTACCCAGGGCGATATTTACACCTTCTTCAATGGCCGTCTGAAGAGATTTAAAGTGCTCTTTACCGACAGAGTCGCGTCGCTTCAGATACCAGTCAGGTGATCCGATTTTTTTGAAAAAGGACGCACTTGCCGGTTGACTGACTACAATGGTAGGTACCAACCAGGTCCCGTTCTTTTTCATCTTCTTCAGCACTTGTCTATCCAGAAAGTAACCATGCTCAATACAATCTATGCCAGCGTCCACAGCCACATTAGTCGCCGCCGATGAACCCGAATGCGCAGTGACCTTGGCACCGAAGCGATGTGCGGCATCGATAACGGCACCAATTTCCTCCGGTGTCATCAACGCTTCTGCTATACCGCCCCCATCTGTTGCGATACCCCCTGAAATCAGGATTTTTATCCATTTTGCACCCGCGCTGATCTGTGTACGTGCCGCCTTTACGAGTTCATAGGGACCATCGTAAAGCTTCTTTCCCTCTTTACCCGAACCATGTCCCCCTGAGATGGTAAGTGCTTCACCCGCACTGAAAATTCGAGGTCCATGTGCCTGTCCTTTGTTAATAGCTTTCATTAACGCGATGTCAGCATGTCTCGAATCGCCTGGCAGGCGAATCGTAGTAACACCGGCCTGCAACACTTCCCGTGCACTGGCTGCCATTCGCAAGGCAAGAGCACCTTCCGATTCACCGCTCAGCTCCGCTTTCATTTTTCCGGGCAAAATAAGACCGAGATGCACATGCATATTCATCATACCGGGAATGAGCCATGTGCCCTTCGCATTGATGATCTCAGCATTCGCAGGAACCTCAACACTACCTGCGCTACCGATCGCTGTTATGCGATCACCCTCAACCAGGACTACTGCATCTTCTATATTTGATTTTCCGTATATATCTACCACTGTTGCACCGACGATGGCCTTGGCTCCGGCCATTTCACCTGCGTGAACAGGAACTAGTATAAATAGACAGAAAGTTAGCACTACTGGTAACAGAACTTTGTTCATTTTGATTTTCTCCCAATTAAAAAAACACTAATTTAACAACTTAAAATTTCGTTTTTTACAAATCCAAACAGGCACTTCTTCTTCAACCAATAATATTGGAGCAGCTTAAATTTTCAATGTCGCATATATCCACTCATCGCATAACCCGCATGTGGTTTTATTCTTATTCCTCTTCTACTTCCTCGTCATGGTTTGCGAAACTAAGGAAATCAATTTTTTCGTCCTTTATATCGACATACCCCATGATATGGCTGGTCGGACCCCATGAATCGCCCTTCCTGGTTTGCCCACGATTTAGATGATAAGTGAAAATTCTATTATCTGATCTAAATTCTTCCTTCATAGGTAATAAGATTTCAATAATGTGGTACGTGTCTTTTATTTTGTTGAAGCGCTCGGTCAATGCTTTGATACCTTCCGAGGAACGTTTACCGTTAAGCTCGAAAACAATATCGTCGGTGAAATATTGTGCGAATCCCTCTTCGGTGAAAGGTTGATCTTTCAAATAGGCCTGATTCCACCATTTAAACATTTGCACCAGCACACTGTCCTTACTTTCCGCTACGGGCGCTGTCTGACAACCGCCAGTAGTCAAACAAATGAGTACAATTGCTATCGCTTTAAATGCGATTTTCAATAAATTTCTCTCACATTCATTACAATGTTTCCTTTTGTCGAATTATTGAAGCGTGGCACCGATTGCATCAATTGGAATGGGACCTGCCCGCAGTACGCCATCCACAAAATTACGGATGGTAAATTTATCACCAAGGCGTAATTGTTCGTGCTGCCATAGCGTTTTGAATCCATGAAACCCAAGAAAGTAGTTTGTTATTTGCAATGGACTGTTCATTACCCGGTTCCACAGGTTAAGCGCAAACTGCGGCGCTAGCAATCCACGTCTCGTTGCAAAATCCATTACTTGATCCTTCTCCCAACCCTCGTGATGCACCATGACGCTGAGGTATGCTCGCGTTGCATTTTCAAGTCGTTTTCTCAAATGCGCGAGACGGGTCAATTTCTGTCCTTTTCCCCAGCCAGCATCCAGCATTAGCTCCTCGCTAAAAGTACCCCATCCCTCGGCATAAACGCCGTTGGCAAACAGCGTACGGATTGCGGGTGCAGCACTCACGGCTATTTTGTATTGCAAATAGTGTCCCGGGTACATTTCATGGGCGATGATCATGGTATTGAAGTGCTTATTGAAGGACTTATAAAATCCGGTTTTTTGCTCGTCCGGAGAATCATCGGGGATGGATGGCAGGTAAAAAAGGGTGTTCGCATCCGGGTTAAAGGGACCCGTGGGGTAGACACCACCATAAGCGGCACCTGAAAAATGATCAGGCGAAAGATCAACCAGTAAGGTGTGCGGTAACGGCACTGTGGCAATCTCGTGATCGATCAGGAACTGCTCGGCCTCCTGGGTATATTTAGTAAAGAATTGCAGAAAGTCGGTACGATTATCATCGCGATCTGCTTCCATGGCGGTCATTGCCGCCGTTAATAACTCTGGTTCATTTTCGGGCAGTGTGGATTGAGGATGCCGCTGCTGCCACCAGGCTTTTGATTCGATGACCATCATACCCCTCACCTTATCAATCTCCTGCAATGCTTTTTCTTTGAGCTGTCCGGGTGTGATGTCGCTATCTACATCAATCTGCAATTTTCGTGCGTAGTCAGCGTTATCAAAGTGATCGGGAATGGATGCAACTGGCAAAATATTGTTTTGAACGTGCGAGGCGAGCTGCCTGATGCTGCCGGCGGTGTCCCTGGCCAGTTGTGCTAACTTTTCATGTTCATCTGCGTTAGCCCAATCACGACTCAACTCGATTAAACTGTTGTCATAAAAAGAGGCTGTTCGCTCGAGAATATTGATGGCTCTTGCTGTTCTTTCCTTACTGCCATTACTTAACATCTTTACACCGAGTCCAGAAAGGCTTTGCACGCCCTTTAAGCGAACTGTCGTTGCTCGCATTTTTTCGGTTCGTGTGAACTCTTCTCGTACCAGCACATAGGTCATTGCCTGAGAAATAAGTTCTGCATACCAGATAGGCTGATTAACAAGCACCTTATCGTATTGCCAGAGTTCCAGTTCCTGCTTGATCTTACGTCTTATCACCCGCGCATCAATATCTTGATTTGATGAAGACTCTGTTTCAAGAGCGGCAAGTGTTTTTAAACTTTGATGGTTAAGCTTAAGCCAATCTGCTATACGCGTTTCTGTAAAATCTTCAAAAAACCAGGCTGAAGATTTATGCCCATTTGTAAAAGCGTCGCTTGGATAAAAATCAATCCATTTCTCGATATATAATTGTGTTAGCTCATCGAGCTTCGAGTCTGCGTGAACAACGCACGAACACAACAAGAAAAAAAGAAGAAGTGAGGTAGAACATGCATTGGATTTTTTCACTAATGCAGCCTGTTATTAATATTGCTTTATGTTCATTCTGCTACAGGTGAGGTGTAACTAATCAAACTAACCAGGGCGAGTTTGCCATCTTCAACAATGGCATAGCCCATAAGATCAGCTTTTCTATCTACTCCCTTCTCGCGAGCACGAAGCTTATGGTGGGTAAAAATACGATCGCCGGACTCAAAACCTTCTTCGAAGGGCAAAACAATTTCGACGTATTCTGATCTTTGCTGAATGCCTTTGAAATGTGCAACCATGGCCTTGATGCCACGGACTCTCTCTCTGGCATTAATAAATATCGCCGCATCTTCTGTGTAGTACTTACGGAAGCTCTCTTCAGTCAATCCATCGGGATCTTTCATCGCCGCATTCCACCAGGTAAACATCCGAACCAGAACATCATCGTCACTGCTCTCAGCGAACACCGGAGTAACTACATGACATAATAACGATATCAATATGATCTTAATAAGATTGTTCATATCTGATTTTCCCCCCAGTGAGTATCAGAACGAATGCTTCCCGCAAGCGCTTAACTTAAGTCAGGAATAGTAACTAACATACTATAGTTTGACATAATTTCATCATATTTAGGCTATATGGGCTAAAATAATTAATTCGTTTTTTGTGGGGGATCGCTTACTGTGGAGACTCAAATCGAGGAGAGGAAAATTATGTCTATCAGATCGCTTATAACTGTATTTCCAACGCGCTGTGCTTCGTTTTTATTCGTCATTACTTATCTGCTACTGCCAGGCATCACGACTGCACAAAATGGAACAGAAGCAACTGTCTTAATTCGTAACACCACATTAATTGATGGCACTGGCAACGAGCCGAAGGTCGGTGTCGACATCTTGCTAGAGGGTAACAAGATAGTTTCCATCAACGGTGCATCAAGGGACCCGGTGGCGAACGTCATTATTGATGGCACTGGAAAGTACGTGATGCCAGGGCTCATCGATGCCCATGTGCACCTGAGTTCTCCTATTGTTTTTCAACTCAGTCCGGAAGAAAAGGAAAGTGTGGTCAGTCACACGCCTTCAGCATTTCTTTACAACGGTGTAACAACGGTCTTAAACGTATCATCTAATGCAGAGTGGATCTTTGCCCTACGTAAGAACCAGCGATCCGGATATGTCGTCGCCCCCCGAATTTATGCCACGGGTCATTCGTTCACTGTCGCCGATGGATGGGGCAGTCGGCATGGCGGCACCATGGACGATCCCGAGTCAGCCCGAAATCTGGTGCTTGAATATGTCGCCGCGGGTACGGATGGTTTGAAGATCATTATCGAAGATGGCCTGGGCGAGGGTTCAGGAAAATATAAACAAATGTCAGACGAAATTCTTAACGCTCTGACGGGTGCCGCCAAAGAAAACAATATCCCCACGTATATCCATGCTATCGGTCTGCCAGAATACCGCCGCTCCGCCAATGCGAAACCAAAGGCGATAGTGCATGGCCTGGAAGATGTGATACCAGCCGGTGATAACATAATCAAGACTCTACTCGCCAATGACATAGCCGTTGTTCCCTCCCTCAGTTTGTTCAGAGCTTTTTTAAGTGCTGCCCCATTCGCAGGCGCTGATCTGGACGATCCGATTCTGCTAGGAACCGTTCCTGCTTTCCTGCTCGAAAATATGCGCAAGGCAGAGTACATGAAGGTCGAAAAGGAACGTTTTACAAAAGTGGCGAGGATGGATGCTTACGGCTGGGCCAGGGAGCGAAATCCCGTTTTTTGTGACAATAATAAAATCATGCATGAAGCCGGGGTAAAGATAGCGGTGGGTACGGATGCCGGTGGAACAGTGGGCTATAACTTTCAGGGTTACAACACACCATGGGAAGTCCAAATCCTGACTGAGTGTGGCATGACACCCATGGAAGCTTTGGTAGCGGCGACTAAAAATGGGGCGGAAGTTATTGGTGTTGGTGATCACTTGGGAACGATTGAACCCGGTAAAATAGCCGATTTATTGATCCTGAGCGCGAACCCGCTTGAGAACATCGAGAACATACGACAAATCGAATGGATTATTCAAAATGGTAGCGTTCATCCGAGAAAGGATTTCGTATACAAAGCGCCATAATACCAGGCGCAAGCAATTCAAAGTCGGCGGAGAAAAATCATGTCTAAGAGATCATTTACCAGGGGTAGTTCCATGCGTTGTGCATCGTTTCT
>JBLIML010000057.1:0-18584 GCA_047638675.1 Planctomycetota bacterium
CGTTGCAGCTTTACGTTTATAACCAATGTCGTCTTCAGCATCATCGAGAAACAGCACTAGTTTTTCAAATTTTATAATTTCATCTTCCCTACCATCATACTTAAGTCGATGTATCGAACCATCATGCAAATGGATTTGGGTTCGATTCTCCTCATTGGCCTGCACCTGACTAGCATATCGGGACAGGATAATTTCTTTGGTTCCGTCTTTGTCTATATAATGAAATAAATTTTTCATTATGCCGTCAGATTCGTTTTTCGTCTGAATGTATACCACTCGACCGCTATCGTCATTTCCATAGAACCGGCCTGGCTGGAATCTATCGGTATTTAGTTCCGCATTGGCGCGTGCATCCAAAATATAACTATCTTCATAGGCCCATGGGCGCCCCACAAATGATGTTAAACCAACAACGATGCCAACGGGCACAGCCACCCACAGAATGGCTTTAATAATCCGCACACCGCTTATGCCGGCAGCACGCATTGCTATGATTTCCTGATCTCTATGCATGCGACCAAGACCGATGATAATAGAAACGTATAGTGCTATTGGGATCAGCACCTCCAGCGCGATGAACGTTTTCAGAAAGACCAGTTTTAACATTAACGCAATACCCAAAGTCTCGGTAATGGCCTCTGCCAGATAACGGGCACTACTGAAACAAGCGAATAGGCCTACTAATATGCTCAAAACCGCAGCGAGAGGTTTGATAACTTCGACAAAGATATAACGTTCGATGTTTGTCATAGACTTCTAGACTCGAATTCTCCACTTATTCCGGATGGAAATATATTTAGCACTCTGTATGATACGCCGCTTGAAACAGCTGCAAGAACAATTTCTTCAGGCAATGAGTATGAATGACCAGGAAGCGTCTGACCATGACTAAGGCAATTTTATTAAGCGCAGGACAAGGTCGTCGACTATTACCACTGACGGAAAACCTGCCCAAATGTATGTTACCTGTCGCTGGCAAGTCAATATTGCAATGGCAACTTGACGCTTTACTGGAAGTCGGGATTAAGGACATCACTATCGTTACTGGCTTTCATAGCGATATCGTTGAGCAATTATTGAAATTAAACTATGCGGACGAGACTGGCGTAAAAATACTCTATAACCCATTTTTCAATCTATCAGACAACCTCGCCAGTTGCTGGATCGCCCGCTCTTGTATGCATACTGATTTTCTCCTGATAAACGGTGATACAATTTTTGAATCTGCTGTTCCAAAGCAGGTCTTAGCGTCACCAGCAGCACCAATCACTCTGACGATTGATCGGAAAGACCGCTACGATCAAGATGATATGCGAGTTGAATTGAATGGTCTTCAGGTCAAAAACGTCAGTAAAGTCCTGTCTGACGAGCATACCCATGCGGAATCAATTGGCATGTTATATTTCCGCGAGAGTGGGCCTAAACTATTTAGAGAAAATATCGAAAAGGCCATGCAAGTTCCAGGTGGTTTGAAAGCCTGGTTTTTGTCAGTAATTGATACCCTGGCGAATGAGAATCTGGTGCAAGCCTGTTCTGTGTCTGGTATGCGTTGGGCTGAGATAGATTTTATAGCTGATCTCGAATCCGCCCGCAAGCTCATGTCCGATTAAAGTGTCCAACTATAAATATCAATCGCTGTCGAGATAAACCATTTTGTCTCACACGGTTTTATAACTATTTCCTGATTTTCCTTATTCTAGCCCTGAACTCTGTAGAATCTTTTCCACAAATTGTCTGTCTTTAACAGTATCCACATCCACACCAGCATCAGGAAATGGCAGGAGTACGGGTTTTATATCAATTTGCAAACGATCGGAGACTTTTGCCAACGCGCTTTTTAAGCTTAGTTTTCCCAACACGTACAGCAACACACCCTGAACGCCTAGAATACCTGCAATCATTTTCACCGGTTTTTTGCGACTCTGCTCGACCTGGCGCCAGAACGGTACCAGTTTTCTCCCCTTTGAATTAATGAAGGTAAATAAGTTGCAACCACAAAAGCCCCCATCGCTTAATTTTATCACCGTGCGTTTCACTTCTGGATAGACATCGCTAATGGTTTTGTACTCAACCAGGCCGACACAGGCATCAGCTTTTGTATTTATAGATTGAGAGACAAAGTAGTTAACCATCTCACTTTGCAGTAAAGCGTGATCGGCTGTGGTCAATAGCACATGTTCATTATTATCTATTTCCTGCAGTGCGGCTTCGACACTTCGGCTGGGTGAATCCAGATTGGGCAGCCACTTGATATTGGATTGTTCAATTTTTCTGACCAGTTCCGGACAGTCTTTCAATGATGCCTGCGGCGGACCGCAAAGTACTATCGAACGAATTACGGTGCTCTCCTCCAGCGCATTCAACACACGTAGAATCATTGGTCTGCCGCATATGGGCGTAATGGCCTTGCAGGATACACCCGCATCCACAGCGACTGGATCGCCTTTATTTCTGTCACCGGCCAGGACAATAGCAACAAACTGTGCTGTGGACGAAGATTGCTTAAGCATAAAATTCGTAAGGTATCAGGCCGTGAGTGTTTTTTGGTATACCCGGTAGCGCTTATACATCGAGCATTCAATCACATTTTCCAGAAAACCTCGCATGCCGCTGTTATTTTCCAGAATCCAGGACATTTCTACTTCCTTAATCCCGTGGGCAAATAACTGATGTCGGACCGCATCAACGACAAGAAAGGTCAGTGCCGATCCAATCGCTTTCTTTTGATATTTTTTTCGAATGCCCATAAGCGGCACCCGGCCCGTTGTCGCCTGGCGTCTACTGACTCGCCACATTAGTTTGAGCCAGCCGAAGGGAAAAAGCCGCCCATTAAAGTCGGAGATCAGTTCGTTAATATTAGGTAGGGCCGCAATGAAAGCAACCGCCTGGCCATCAATTTCTGCTATCTGAATGAGCTCATCCGGTACCAATAGCCGTAAACTCATCCCCAACTCGGCAAACTCCGCTTCGGTAAAAGGTACAAATCCCCAATTTTCAGACCATGCATCATTAAACATGTCGCGAAGAAGCTCCATTTCTTCTGCAAAACGCGAACGGTTTAATGTACGCAACTTAATCTTACCCTCGTAGCGATGCAGTACCCTTTTCATGACCTGGGTTTCCTCAAAGTCGACATTTACCCAGTAGGCCAATAAATCCTGGGCTGGTAAATAACCCTGCTCTTCGAGCAGCGATCCATACCATCGACGCGAATGAGGCATCATCAATACCGGGGGATGTTCGAAACCATCTACTAACACGCCACATTCCTGATTTAATGAAAAACTTAATGGTCCCGTTATCTCTGTGGCGCCGTGCTCAAGCAGCCAGTCTTCCGCCGTTTTACACAGGGCTGCAAATACCCTGGTGTCTTCTATCGCTTCAATAAAGCCAAAATGCCCTGTGTTTGGCCCATAAATCTCCCTGTGCAAGTCGTCGATTTGGGCGCTGATTCTACCCACGGGCACACTGTCGCAATAGGCAAGCCAAGCTTGCCATTTTCCATGTTTAAAAAACGGATTCAGAGAAGATAAATGGAGTCGCCTCTCAAGTTTCAGCGGCGCAACCCAGGCGGGATCATCGCTATATATACTCCAGGGAAGATCAATGAACTCTTTGATTTCTCTACGATTATTGACAGGACGTACAACAATATCGTGATTAGCGGAGGAAGGCTGTTTTTCTATATTGGAACTCATACCCTAGTTGAACTTAATGGGCTTATACCCAGAATTTTTGGCAGAATAACATAGCCATGCACGATAAGGCGCCAAATTTGAGCAAGAAGCTATCGTTTTCCTCTAAGCTCGTTGTAATAAAGACCTATAAATTTGAGCGTGCAATGTCATTTTTTTTATTATATTATTCAGCAAGATGGCTGAATCTCTTAATCTTGACACACAAGCATTAAATGCGACCATGCGCAAGTTCGGAGCGCCAGAGACTTGTATTCGCAATTATCAGCATTGGAGTGTCATGCTAAGGCCAGCCCAGGTGACTTTAGGTTCGCTTGTTTTAGCTGCTTTCGAGCCGGTTACTAGCTTTTCAGAACTTAGCTCAGCAAGTTTTTCAGAATTTGGAAAAGTAGTGAAAGATCTGGAAACAAGCCTTAAAAACGCTTTTGCGTACGATAAGATCAACTATTTAATGTTGATGATGGTGGATCCGGATGTCCATTTTCACGTCATCCCCCGATATGCGGAAGTGCAGTATTTCGCTGATAAGGAATTTGTCGATACCAGCTGGCCCGGACCTGCAAATCTTGGGCTGGCAAATGAATCTGATTCATCGACTAATCAGCAAATTGTCGATTATTTGTCTAAAAACTGGAATGGATAGGAAAACAGGTATTTTCATGATTTTGATGCATTTTTGACTTATATTGTGTACGATGCGTCGCGATCGCCTCCCGGGGGGGAAAGCGGAATCGACTGCAACTAGTGGTCACCGGAAATGTCAATCTAGGGAAACTTTTAATTTTAAATAGACTGGGTATGAGACTTCATGCAGATAGACGATCAATTTATCTGTAATACATATAACCTGAGTCGGAGTTATTAACACCGTGAAATTAGACGTAATAAAAACCAATAACACTTTGCCTCAGCGATTGGCAGATTTTAAAACATTGACCGAAGCATTGGACTACGCCGCAGATGGTGTTACAGGATGCAATTTCTTCGATGCCAGAGGAAATCTCAAAGATGTTTTATCTTACAAAGAACTTCGTAATCGCGCACAAGCTTCAGCGCAACGCTTACTTAAACTCGGTTTGAAAAAGGGCGACCGCATCGCGCTAATTGCCGATACGGAAGCTGATTTCATCGTACTCTTTTTTGCCTGCCGTTATGCTGGCATGCTCCCTTATGCAATGCCAGTCCCTGTTAATCTGGGCAGTCATAATGTTTATGTTCAACAGCTTATCGGTCTATTAAAAGGGGGAGATGCAGCGATCGCTATCGCACCCGACGACTTTATAGGTTTTTTAAAAGAAGCTTCTGCAGGACTAGAAAGTATTAAATGGGTGGGTACGCCAAAACAACTTAATGAACTTGCTGCAGATGACGTTGAATTTGCTCCAAACTCAAGTGATGAACCAGCCTATCTGCAATTTACCTCAGGCAGTACGCGATTCCCTCAAGGTGTCGTAATTTCCGAACATGCAATCATGAGTAATCTGCAAGGCATAGTTCGAAGCGGTCTGGCGGTGCGTAACGGCGACAGATGTGCTTCCTGGTTGCCTTTTTATCATGATATGGGTCTGGTTGGGTTTGTTCTCGGTCCAATTGTTTCCCAACTTACAGTAGATTACATACGTACTCGTGATTTTGCGATTCGCCCCTTACAGTGGTTGCGTCTTATCAGCCGTAACACCTGCACCATCGCCTTTAGCCCACCATTTGGTTATGAGCTGTGCGCGAGGCGTGTTCGTGAAGCTGATTTTGCAGAATTAGATCTCAGCAGCTGGCGTGTTGCAGGCGTTGGCGCTGAAATGATCCGTCCTAGTATTCTAGAGAATTTCGCCGCTACCCTCGCACCTGCCGGATTTAGTTCCACTGCATTTTTACCTTGCTACGGACTTGCCGAAGCATCACTGGCTGCAAGTTTCTCACCTCTCGGTGAGGGTCTTGACGTTATGTATATTGATGCACTTGCGCTGGCAGAAAGAGGCGTTGCAGTCCGGGTACGTTCCGACAACAGAAAAGTAAACGCAATTGTAAATTGTGGTCGTGCTTTACCTGAACACGAGATTAAAATTATCGATGAAGAAGGCAATGGGCAGCCCGATTTGCGCATTGGACGCGTATTGATGCGAGGTCCAAGTTTGATGGAAGGTTATCTCAACAATCCGGATGCAACAGCTGCGGTTTTTTCCGAAGATGGCTGGTTGGACACAGGTGATCTGGGTTATATATTTGAGAAAAATCTCTACCTCAGCGGTCGTCGTAAGGATGTCATTATAGTAAACGGTCGAAATATTCGCGCGCAGGATCTTGAGGAACTCGCTGAAGAACAACCAGAAGTTAGAATGGGTGATGCATCGGCATTTGGCCTTGATGATGATAATGAAAACCAAGTGACTGTAGTCCTGGTTGTTGAATGTAGAATTTCAAATACTTCAGGAAGACAATCATTAATATCCCGACTACAGCGTCTTGTCTACGAAGGTTTCGGCATCCACTGCGTAGTCGAATTAGTAAAACAACATACTCTACCTCGCACTTCCTCTGGGAAATTATCGCGTGTTGCTGCCCGAAAAGGCTTCATGGAAAGAGCCGACTGGAATCAGGAAGCAAAACCTCAACGCGAACTAGGCTAAGTTCTTTCTCTATGTCTGAACTTGTGGCACTGACCGGAGCCACGGGTTTTATTGGTAATGCCCTCCTCTTAGCACTAGCGAACTCTGGAAGACGGGTTCGTGCCTTGAGTCGACAACGACGAGGGCATAACGAACTGGCAGAGTGGGTTAGCGGAGATCTTAATTCACCCCAGGCACTAATTGAACTCGTCGATGGTGCGGATACAGTCATTCACTGTGCCGGCGCTGTCAGAGGAAAATCAGAAGAAGAGTTCCTCTCGATAAATGATCGTGGCACTGCCAATCTACTCACTGCCTGTAAAAGTCAATCTCAACATCAACGATTTCTGTTAATTTCATCCCTGGCAGCCCGAGAGCCGACACTGTCCTGGTACGCGCTAAGTAAGCGTCGAGCAGAGCAAACACTTCAGTCACATTCCGATAATATGACCTGTACAGTATTGCGCCCCACAGCAGTTTATGGCCCGGGAGATAAGGAGATTCGACCACTATTGCAGGCCATGAAATCGGGCTTGCTACCCGTTCCGAATATAAAATCACAATTTAGTTTGCTGCATATTAATGATCTTGTAGCAGCAATTCTCAAATGGGCAGCCCAGTCACCCCCCATCAGTGGCGTTTATGAATTGGATGATGGCACAGCTAATGGTTATAATTGGGAAACACTTGCAGAGCTCGCCAGAGACAATTGGCAACGATCAGTTATAAAGATCCCGATACCCATAGCGCTACTAAAGATGCTCGCAGTAACTAATTTGGGACTAGCCCGTTTATTACATTACTCTCCCATGTTAACACCTGGAAAAGTATGCGAAATTACGCATCCAGACTGGATATGCGATAACACGCCGCTATCAAGAAGCCTTGATTGGCAGCCAGGCATACGATTGGCGGATGCTATGCGTGAGCCTTCATTATTACAACTTTGATTTATACTGCTGAGAACAAAAATATGGCTGCAAATTATGATGAAGTCCTGATGCGTCTGAGCAAGCAACTGACTATTATTGCCGGTGCTGAGATAATATTTGATAGCTCAACAGAACTTGTTGAAGGGCTTGGTCTTGACTCCTTCAAGGTGCTGGATCTCTTATTGGAAGTTGAAGATGAGTTTGATATCTCTGTGCCCATGAATGTACTAACCGAAATACGAACGGTAGAAGATATGGCGAGGCGTATTTATGAACTGGAACCTGCAGCAGAATGACCTTATTTAGTAAATTTGATGCTCTTGCAAAGGACAGAGAAGCTTTATTGTCTGTAGGTTTTGACCCTTTTGGCACGCCTATCGAAGAAATTTATTCGCCTACGGAAGCACGCATAGATGGTCGGCGTATCTTGCTTGCCGGCACCAATAATTACCTGGGACTGACTTTTGCCAAAGAATGTCTGGACGCTGCACATAAAGCCATCGACGAACAAGGTACAGGAACGACCGGCTCACGAATGGCCAATGGTAGCTTCGCAGGTCATCGCGCACTTGAGCAGGAGATGGCTGATTTTTATCAATGTCGCTCAGCGATTGTTTTTACCACGGGCTATCAGGCAAACCTTGCGGTTATATCGGGTTTAACCCAGCCAGGTGATGTCATTGTTATTGATGCCGATTGTCATGCCAGCATTTATGATGGTTGTAAACTGAGTGGAGCTGATGTCGTTCGTTTTCGCCATAATAATGCCGCTGATTTAGATAAACGCTTGAAACGACTCGGTGATCGAGCCGCCAATGCCCTGATTATGGTTGAGGGGATTTATAGCATGCTTGGTGATCGTGCTCCATTGGTGGATATCGTCAAGGTCAAGAAATCGTATGGTAGTTATCTGGTAGTCGATGAAGCGCATTCTCTAGGTGTTCTTGGTGAAACCGGCCAGGGTCTGGTGGAAGAAGTGGGTGTGCTCCATGAGACCGACTTCATCGTTGGTACTTTTAGTAAAAGTCTTGGTAGCATCGGGGGATACTGTGTTAGTAATCATCCTGAACTTGATTTTCTACGCTATGCCAGTCGACCCTATGTTTTTACGGCCTCGCCTTCTCCATCGGTTATCGCCTCTACCAGGGCCGCATTGCCATTATTACGAGACGGAAAAAAATTACGAGAGAAACTCTGGGCAAATGCGACAAGACTTTACAACAGCCTGAATGAAATGGGTTATCAACTTGGCCCCGAAGTGAGTACTGTCGTAGCCGTCATGCTGAAAACTCGCGAACAGGCATTAGTTTTTTGGAGAGGCTTGCTGGAACAAGGTATTTACGTCAACCTGGTGTTCCCTCCAGCAACACCTGGAGACATGTCTTTAGTACGCTGCAGTGTAAGTGCGGCTCATACAGATGAACAAATCACTAAAATATGCGATGCATTTAAAAGCTTAAAGCATATTGCATCCTGATTCTTGCTTCTGCACTTACTCACATACTACGTCGATACTGCCCTCCAACTTCAAAGAAAGCATCCGTGATTTGTCCAAGTGAGCAATAGCGTACCGCTGTCACCAACTCGGCAAATACGTTTTCATTATTAATAACCGCGGCACGCAGTCTTTGAATGGCTTCTTTAGCTTTATCCTTGTTACTCGCCTGAAAAGTACGCAAACGTGAAATCTGACTTTGTTTCTCTTCATCGGTAGAACGTGCTAATTCAATGGTGAAATCCTCGGGTGGTGCCGGATTTAAAAAGGTATTGACACCGACAATAGGCAAACTGCCATCGTGTTTTTTATGTTCGTAATACATGGATTCATCCTGGATCTTGCCCCTTTGATATCCGGTTTCCATGGCGCCTAATACCCCTCCCCGTTCAGAGATGCGTTCAAATTCCTGCAGAACGGCTTCTTCAACCAAACGGGTTAATTCTTCAATAATGAACGAGCCTTGATTTGAGTTCTCGTTCTTCGCCAGACCCCATTCTTTATTTATGACTAACTGGATTGCCATAGCTCTTCGTACAGAATCTTCTGAAGGTGTGGTGATCGCTTCGTCAAAGGCATTGGTATGAAGGGAATTACAATTGTCATTGATAGCAATCAAGGCCTGTAATGTCGTACGAATATCATTGAACGCCATCTCCTGTGCATGTAGTGAGCGTCCGGACGTCTGCACATGGTATTTTAGTTTTTGGCTGCGCTCATTTGCACCGTATTTATATCGCATGCTGGTGGACCAAATACGTCTCGCTACCCGGCCAAGCACGGTGTACTCCGGATCCATTCCATTTGAGAAGAAAAATGACAAATTTGGCACGAAGTCGTTTATATCCATACCCCGAGCAAGATAAGCTTCGACGAAGGTAAAACCATTCGCCAGCGTGAAGGCCAGTTGTGATATTGGGTTCGCGCCGGCTTCGGCGATGTGATATCCCGAGATCGAAACCGAATAAAAGTTTCTCACTTTATTGTCAATAAAGTATTGCTGGATATCTCCCATCATCCTTAAACTAAATTCAGTAGAGAAAATGCAGGTGTTTTGCCCCTGATCTTCCTTAAGGATGTCTGCCTGCACGGTTCCTCGGACGTTCTCAAGCGCAAAGGCTTTTACTTTCTCCATTTCAATGCTTGAAGGTTCACGATTATTATCCGCTCTGAATTTATCAAGCTGCTGATCAATGGCAGTATTTAGAAACATTGCCAGTATCGTCGGTGCCGGGCCATTTATCGTCATCGATACTGAAGTTGTCGGGTTACACAGATCAAAACCGTCATACAGTTCCTTCATATCTTCCTGTGTTGCAATGGACACGCCGGAGTTACCGACCTTACCGTAAATATCGGGCCGCTCATCAGGATCAAAACCGTAAAGGGTCACCGAATCGAAGGCAGTTGATAATCGCTTCGCATCAGAATGCGCCGAGAGCTTTTTAAATCGTTTATTGGTTCGCCTGGCATCCCCTTCACCCGCAAACATACGAGTGGGATCTTCACCTTCACGCTTGAACTGAAAAACACCAGCCGTAAACGGAAATCTGCCGGGCACATTTTCCAGCAGTAGCCACCTGAGTATTTCTCCGTGGTCCTCAAACTTTGGCAAAATGACCTTGGGTATTTTTGTCCCGGACAAGGTGGTCGATGTTAACGTTGTGCGAATCTCCTTATCCCGAACTTTGACCAGGTATTCATCAGAACTGTAATCCTTTTTTAGAACCGGCCAGTCTTGAAGCAGCTTATTCGCCCTCGAATCGAGTAAATCCGCACGTTCGTTAATGAGAATATCGAGTTCACTACCTTCCTTGCCAGCGTCGACCAACATTCGTTTACTTTCCTGTAATTGCTGTCTTTCGCGTGCAATCTTGACCTGTTCATCGACGCTCGTATGATAATCACGTACCGTATCGGCAATCTCCGCCAGATAACGTTGCCGTTCAGGTGGCACGATAATAGTACGTGCGCTCGATGTTCTATTGTTTAGTTTAGGCAGTGCATTTTCAAATTTTCGTAAACCCTTTTCCTGAAGAACCGTGAGTATATTTTGATAAAGTGCAGTAACACCGTCATCGTTAAATTTTGATGCAATACTGCCAAACACCGGCATTGTCTCAGGACTAACATCGAACGCTTGTCGATTTCGCTGTACCTGTTTACAGACATCACGCCGGGCATCTTCACCGCCTTTGCGATCGAATTTATTAATCGCAATAACATCAGCGAAATCAAGCATATCAATTTTTTCCAGCTGGCTCGCTGCACCATATTCAGGCGTCATCACGTACAAAGAAGCATCAACAAAGGGCACGATGCCTGCGTCGCCCTGACCTATTCCCGGTGTTTCTACAATGATTACGTCAAAGCCTGAGACCTTTGTCGCATTGATGATATCGCTCAGATAATCCGGCACTTCGGCAATTGCGGCTCGCGTAGCTATGGAACGCATATAAACATTTGCGTGATAAATAGCATTCATGCGGATTCGATCCCCCAGCAGGGCACCGCCGGTTTTACGTCGACTTGGATCGATAGCAAGAACGGCGATTTTTAAATCATCATCGCTATCCAGACGAAAACGTCGGATGATTTCATCGGTTAATGACGATTTTCCTGCGCCACCTGTGCCTGTAATGCCCAGTATCGGCGTTTGATTACCGCGCGCTTTGGCTTCGCTTGCCAATTTATTGCGCTGTCCCTCATCAATATGACCATTTTCCAGGGCCGTAATGTAGCGAGACAAGATTAGACGCTCCCCACCGTTTAGCTCTTCAAACTTTGCTGGAACCGTTAGACTCGGATCGAAATTACACTGGGACAGCATGTCATCTATCATGCCTTGTAAGCCAATAAGCTGACCGTCTTCAGGTGTATAAATTCTACTTACGCCATAGTTATGCAAATCCTTGACTTCGTCTGGCACAATCACGCCACCACCACCGCCAAACACCTTAATATGTCCGGCTCCACGCTCACGTAGAATGTCGATCATGTATTTGAAGTATTCAACATGTCCACCTTGATAAGAACTGATAGCGATACCTTGAACATCCTCCTGTAGAGCCGCTTCCACCACTTCGTAGACTGAGCGATTATGGGCAAGATGAATAACTTCGACGCCGGAGGATTGCAGTATTCGGCGCATGATGTTGATAGCCGCATCATGCCCATCGAAGAGGCTCGCTGCCGTTATGAACCGGATCTTGGCGAACTCACCTGCCTTTATTTGATTCGTGCTTGATTGCACTGGATTATGTGCTGACACCTAAAGTCCTCAAATTAGTTTGAATAGGGAAAACTGTTCAGTTATTATATTGACGTTTACGTAAACGTCAATAAGCTTATGATTGAAAAGTCAACTAACTATCCCGCTCCAGATCTTGAAGATTCCGATGACGTCAATCAGGAAAAAACCTATAGCATCTCCGAACTGGCTAAGGAATTTGACCTGACGACGAGGGCAATCCGTTTTTATGAGGACGAAGCGTTAATCAGTCCTGTGCGGATTGGTCGGCAGCGTATTTACGGACTGCGTGACCATACGCGTCTGAAGCTAATACTACGCGGCAAACGCCTGGGATTTTCTCTAACAGAAATACGCGAGATGTTTGAGCTATATGACTCAGCACCTGGCGAAGCGGCTCAATTGAGGCTCATCCTTAAAAAAGTAACTGAAAGAAAAACACTTCTAGAACAACAGCTTGAAGATATCAGAATCACTATGTATGAAATAACGGGCTTCGAAAATCAATGTAAACGTCGACTTACCCAAATGGAGAGCTAAATGTCGATAGTCGATGAGCCCTGCTCCCCCTGCATCAACATCTGTACCCTGGATCCTGAAAAACAACTATGCCTCGGTTGCCTGCGAACTGTGGAAGAAATAACAAACTGGGCGTCATTTTGTGCTCAGGAAAAGCACGATGTTATTAATAAATATAATGAAAGAATACTTTTATTATCAAATAGTTAATCTATATTATTAAGTATGTTTTCAGGAATGAACCTTCGGTAATTGGTGATCCTTAAATTGTTTTCTCAATTCCATTTTTAATATCTTGCCCGTCGCTGTGTGCGGTATGTTCTCAACAAAAACAACATCATCTGGTAACCACCATTTCGCCACTTTGTCCTTTAGCCAATCCAGGATCTGCTGCTTTTCCACAATGGCATCTGCCTTTTTAACCGCTATCAATAAGGGACGCTCTCCCCATTTTTCGTGAGATACGCCGATAACCGCCGCTTCTAGTAAATCTGGGTGCCCAACGGCCACATTTTCCAGATCGATAGAGCTGATCCACTCACCGCCAGACTTGATGACATCCTTAGAACGATCGGTAATCTGCATATAGCCCTGTCGATCGATGGTCGCAACATCGCCCGTCGCAAACCAGCCATCCTTTCCGTGAACCTCACTTTCGCCTTGTATCTGAAAGTAAGCACTGCTCACCCAGGGGCCTCTCACCATTAACAGTCCTGAAGCCAGACCATCTCGGGGTAGTTCGTTGTTTTCGTCATCCAGAATCTTCATTTCGATGCCAAACAAGGCTCGACCCTGTTTTAGCTTAATTTTGTACACTTCTTCTTCCGGCAGTTCATCCATACCTGCTTTGAGGGTATTCACCGTGCCAAGTGGGCCTGTTTCAGTCATCCCCCATGCGTGATTCACATAAACATCATGTTTTTCCAGAAACTCCCTCATGAGCATCTCTGGGCAAGCGGAACCACCTATAATGATCCGGTTAAGGCTTTCTATTTTTTTTCCTGTTTCAGATAAATATTGCAGCAGAGCCAACCAGACTGTGGGCACACCCGCGGAAAAGGTAACCTTTTCTTCTTCAATCAGTGCCTGCAACGTTTTCCCGTCACCCATTTTGGGTCCCGGAAAAACCAACTTGGCGCCCACCATGGGCGCAGCATAGGGAATGCCCCAGGCATTGACATGAAACATAGGTACAACTGGCATGGCGATATCGCGCACAGACAAACTGAACACATCAGGAGAAATAGACGCATAAGAATGAAGCACATTAGCTCGATGACTAAAGAGCACGCCTTTGGGAAAGCCAGTCGTTCCGGAGGTGTAGCACAAACCGCAGGCGGTATTTTCATCGAGTTCGGGCCAATCATACTCATCCGATGCCTCAGCAATAAAAGATTCATAGCATTGCACATTGTCTAGCACGGTCTTCGGCATATTGGCTTCGTCTGTCAGAACGATGAATGACTCAACAGAATCAAGTTCCTCCTTTAGGGCTTCCACCACGGGAAGAATAAGAGGATCTATAAAAATCAGCCGATCCTCTGCATGGGTAATAATGTAAGCGACTTGTTCGGGGAACAAACGGGGGTTGATGGTATGGGTGACTGAGCCTATTCCTGAAATGGCATAATAAAGTTCAAAGTGTCGGTAGTCATTCCATGCCAGTGTGCCTACCCGATCACCCATCTTAATACCATAATCCGTAAGCGCATTTGCTAATTTCCGCGTCCGTCGAAAAGCATCTGCATAGGTATATCGATGCCTTGGATTGTCTGAAGTAACTGAGACAATTTCCGTTCCAGGGTGATTAATTTCTGCGTGCCGCATGATTGACGTAATTGTCAGCGGCACATTCATGATCAATCCATGCATATTAAAATAGCCTCAGCAGTTTGTAGGGGAACAGGTCATTAAGCCTGCTGCGTAACTTATAGCAAGACAAAACGTCGAGATATGATTTGAGTATTTTCAAGCATTAATTTCTGATCAATTCAACCATATTTCTGAGATCGGCCCAAACAGCTCTGTAAAGATTTACGCGTCCCGGGAGTTTGAATTTGCACAGCACCTGATGTTACAACTATTCATGGAATGATTAGATTACACCCGCTTGCAATACAAGTTATACCGCGATCCTTATATAATACCTTCTTGCAGCAATCCCTCCAGGTAATCTGCCTGACGTAAAACCAATGCGACGATTGTCAGCGTAGGATTTTCACAGCCTACTGAGGGGAAAAGGCTACCGTCGGAAACGAAGAGATTATCAATATCATGTGTTTGTCCCCAGGTGTTACAAACACTGTTTTTCGGATCGTGACCTATGCGTGCTGTTCCCATATTATGGGTGGCGGGAAAAACGTCTACCATGGCATGAATTTTTTTCGCATTTAATGAGCGATACACATTCTTGCCCATCTTTAGCGCGTAAGCTTTCATCTTAGTTGTATTAGGATGTTCTTTGTAGTGAACCATTGGTACAGGCAATCCATAGGCATCTTTTTGTTGTGCATGCAGGCTTATTCTATTTGTTGTCTGCGGCAAGTCTTCGCCATGTACCAACATCGAAGCCAGGTGATCATAGTTCCCAAGAGTGTTTGCCAGGTCTTTACCCCATCCACCTGGCTGTAGGAACTTGGCAAATATTTCAGGCGTGAAAGGTGCTGTCAACATCAACACACCACCAGCAAAGCCCCGGCTGGGATCGTGTCCCCTCTCATCTTTCACAATTCCCGCCTGATGCGCTCCTCGATGAACATTAACCGCCCCCGGCATTTCGCCAACTACACCCGCTATCATGTGATGCATATAATTACGTCCGACCTGATTACTCGAGTTAGCCAGGCCATCGGGAAAGCGACTACTAGGTGAATTGAGTAATAGACGTGTGGTTTCGATGGCGTTTCCTGCAACACAGATTGCCCTTACTTTTTGAATTTTGAGATTCCGCTCAGCATCGAGATAGTGCACTTCATTTACCCGTCCTTGTTTATCATGCGTGATACTCACTACCATTGATTCTGGACGCAATTCAAAATGACCTGTCTTTTCGGCATTTGGTATCTCGGTATAAAGCGTTGACCATTTGGCATGGATAACACAGCCACTGGTGCAAAATCCAATTTGTAAACAAGCTGGTCTGCCGTCGCGTGCTACAGAATTGATCGCAACATTATTAGTATCAACCTCCTTGTAACCAAGTTTATGAGCGCCCGCTTCGAGCACCTTGTAATTATTATTGCCAGGTAGACGCGGTATATCATGGGTGCCTGTCACACCCATTCGATCTTCTGCCAGAGCGTAATAAGGAGACAATTCGCGCAAGTCCAGAGGCCAGTCGACAAGGTTGGTATCGGCAATCTTGCCGTAAGTGCTTCTCGCTTTAAATTCATGTTCTTGTAAACGTGGACAGGAAGCGGTCCAGTGCATAGTGGTACCACCCACTGTTTTACATGTCCAAACCGGAAAGCCGGGTATGGCCTGACCACTGCCTATTCTCGGATCGAGCCAGGTAAGTTTGCCAAACATTTCAGCCTCGTTATTGACAATATCTTTCTGAGACAGGCGTCGACCTGCTTCCAGACACACCACGTCAATTCCACGTTGTGCGAGCTCATTGGCCAACACGCCTCCTCCTGCGCCAGATCCGATGACAACAACAACACTATCGTCCGTTAAAGAAAATCTTTTTTCCATCTTCATTCCAGCCAATTTATGTCGTCAAAACCACGGTGCAGGTAACCCCCATGCTCTACAGACGAGCCCTGGTAACCTAGAAGTTCCCAGACTTTCGAGTTTCTATACAGACTTTCAATCGTACGGTTACGCAAATAATTAAACCAGTCCTTACTCTGTAAAGACTTAAGTATGTCAAGTTGTACATCCACTAGCGTTGTAAACCACTGGCCTTCTGTTTTTTTGTTCAACTCAACAACTGCCTGACGAATCATTACCCTGACATTTTCACTGGTAACCATATCCGCCTCAATGTCTCGAACTACTTCCAGATAGACAGTGTCCTGTAAATCGTCATGCGGGAATAACAACCGGCTGACGTTGGCCAGTAACAATCCTTCGTTTGAGTTAATGAGTTTAAGTTTTAAGTCATCAATATCACTTGCCTGAAGTGAAAAAGAACACAATGATAAAGCTGACGAACTGAAAAGTACTTGCTGAGAGAGGATCAGAAATTTGCGACGGCTAATCTTGCTCTGGTTGATTTTTTCCAACAGCATGTCTTCTTTAATCATTATTTGAGTCGGTCCTTTTGAGTGCGCTCAGGCAATCCAGGATGGGGTACTACATAATTTATTTTTCAAGAAAAGGAGCTTGAATTTGTGCAATTCGAAGCGCGCGACGCTGCACGGGTAAGTAATCAGAAACATCATCATCCTCAGATCTATCTTCCTTTATCAGAGAACTAACACGATTTTTCTCGACACAATATTGTTCATCTCCGATTTCGCTCAACAAGTTTTGAAAATGCTCGTGGGCTGAGCGTTGAAAATTTTTCTGATCACCATATTTATCAAATGCAGGGTGTTGAGGGTACAGTGATAACGCCTCAACATAACCCTCTGGAATGCCCACAACGGGGGCTTTGTTGGCCTTGAGCAAGGCAGGAAGCAAATGTGTGTGTGGTCCGGCAAGTGTATCCGAAGCGCTTTGAGGTATTTTAGTTTCAATTTCCACTCGTCCAAGAGCAGAAATAACAACACGCGAAGGTGAATTTTCAAGTACCCTCGTTGCTACAGGGTTGCCCGATTCAAATATTGATCTTCCACAGTTGTCAGTTAACAATCTCGTAAACTTTTCATCGCTTGTGCGAATACAAAATTGTAAATAAGGTGAATCGACACCAAGATCGAAAAGGTGTTTTTCACGTGATGACTCATTAATTGATTGCACGTCCTCGCTCATGTAAGTCAACACATTATTTTTTTCAATTTTAGCTCTGCTTTCAGGAACGCAGAACACCACATTTTGTGACCAGGATCGGGTGCAACTACTTATTTCTTCATATGCAAGGCATCTGAGATCATCGGAGAGAAGGATGCGCATAGCGCCGCGTGGCGACTGGATGCAAATTTGTGCATCATCACTTTGAATGTCGACATCCTCATCATTGTCGTACATGAATTCGCCAATAGCGCCGGAGATACCAATGCTCCAACTATGCTCGGCTGAACGCAAATGCTCCTTGATGAAAGATGGAATATTAATTCGTGTGTTATTGCTCATTGATTCAATGATCATGCCCATGCCCATGCTCGTGGTCGTGGCCGTGCATCTTTTGTTGTTCATCGTGCACACGTTTTTTACGTTCAGCGAGAATTTCCGGACTACTAAGTCCTTTTTGAAAAGTGATTATTTCCAGCGCCGACAGCCAATGTTCATAGTAGGTATCGCCAAGATCAGGATCCCCCTGCTCTCGCGCTTGCTGAATGCTAGTGCCTAATTGCTCAGCCCATTCTTCGGGGGAAAGTATTCCTTGTTCCTGCAGACTTACCACTAATGCAAATGCCTGTGCCTGCCACGGTGCCTTAAAAACGGGGCCATTCTCATCAAGTGGCAAATCGGGGAGTGCTGCGAGATTAGTTAAGTCCATAGTTGATATTAATGATCAATTAACAGATCCATGTAATCGTCGTGCAAGTCGATACATACCGTATCCTTTGCTGGTGCGTCATTCCCCCACAGTTCTCGTGCAGTAAATTTCACAGTGTAAACGTGCTGTGGCTTATCAGGGCCGCCATAAGCATTGGTATCTGCTAATAGAAAAACACCATGATCCTTTTCGACAACACCTCGTCTGCCGCGAATAAATCGTGGTATTCGAGTGTGGTGTAAAGGATGCATATTTTTTGCAATTATCTGGTCGCCGGTACGGAATTTTGGTGCTATTTCAATATTCAGATTAGCGGGAACGGGATTTGCCATCGCATACTGAATCATTTCTTTGTGCACAGGCGGGAGTTTATAACCGCCCTCAGTACGAATTGACCGGCCTGTGTCTATCTCCTCTTTCGTGAGAATATCCTTTTCAAGCACGATACTTTCCAGAGTCAACAGCCATTTCTGATAGTACCT
>JBLIML010000058.1:0-18306 GCA_047638675.1 Planctomycetota bacterium
CCGTATTCAAAGGAATATAAATTACTCCGGCACGCAGACATGCCAGGTAAAGAACGATGGCCTCGGGCGACTTGTCTACCTGCGCAATCACCCTCGCACCCTTTATGACTCCGAGCTGTTCAAACAAGGCCAATATTTTTCCGGTGGCCACATCGAGCTCGCTGTATTTTAAAATACCGCGTTCATGCTCAAGAAAAACAGCCTCTTCATCAGAAGGAAAGCCGGATTGAACAAGGGCGTAAAAATTAGAATTATTCACAGACTTAAGTTGGCGATTTAAAATTCGATATGATACAGAAAAAAATGGAAAAATTGTGGGCTTTATTGAATTGAATAAATTCTATTCCCGACTTACTGCTGGGTACGATTATGATGAGAAATACGCAACTAAAAGCGTTGTGCGAGAACAGTCTAAACCTTTTTGCCAAAGCCACCACCACCTGGCGTTTCCAGCACGACTATATCGTTTGTATCGACCTCAATTTCATCATTCCCTTTGAGTTCGTGTATCTGGCCGCTCTCCCGAATGACATAGTTCCTTCCTCTGGCACCTGCTTCACCACCTTCCAGGCCATAGGGATCAGTATGCCGATGAGAGGTGAGTAGCGTTACGGTCATGGATTCCAGGAATCGAATTTTGCGTATCGCGCCATTACCACCTCGATACTTTCCCTTACCGCCAGAGTCGCGTCTTATTGAAAATTCTTCTACCCGCACCGGAAAGCGCCACTCCAGTACCTCTGGATCGGTCATGCGGGTGTTAGTCATGTGACTGTGTACTGCATCAGCTCCATCGTGATGCGGACCGGCACCTGTGCCACCGCAAATCGTCTCATAATTCTGATAGACAGCATTACCAAATACAAAATTGTTCATGGTGCCTTGCGAGGAGGCGAGCATGCCGAGCGCGCCATAGAGTGCGTCTGTGATGCACTGTGATACCTCGGTATTACCAGCGATGACCGCTGCCGGATATTCAGGGTTGATCATACTTTTCTGTGGAATAATGAGTCTTAAAGGCTTAAGGCAACCTTCATTAAGGGGAATGTCATCCTCTACAAGCGTACGAAAAACATAGAGTATCGCGGCTTTGCATACCGCTACCGGGGCATTGTAATTGCCCGTATCCTGAGTCGATGTACCGCTGAAGTCTATCGTCGCTTCTCGTTTTTCCTTGTCGACTGAAATAGCTACCTTTATTTGTGCGCCGTTATCCATCGGGTAAGTGAAGCTGCCATTCTTTAACACATCAACTACACGCCTTACCGACTCCTCGGCATTAGCCTGCACATGCAGCATGTAGGCCTGTACAACACCCATACCAAAGTGTTCCACCATCTTGCGCACTTCCTTGACACCGGTTTCATTGGCCGCAATTTGCGCAGCAAGGTCCGCCATATTTTGATCAGGATTGCGACAGGGGTAGGAACCGGAAGCAAGTAGTGCACGTGTTTCACTTTCTCGCAGTACACCCGCATCCACCAGAAGGAAGTTGTTAATCAATACACCTTCCTCGTCAATATGCTGACTGTCTGGCGGCGTGGAGCCGGGCGTGCGACCGCCAATATCAGCATGGTGGCCGCGCGAGCCAACATAGAAAATAATGTCTTTTTCCGCATCATCAAATACTGGCGTAATAACAGTGACATCCGGTAGATGCGTACCACCGTGATAAGGATCGTTCAGCATGTAGACATTACCTGCGCGCATATGGCCGGTATTCTTTTTAATAATCTCCTTGATTGATTCACCCATCGAGCCGAGATGCACGGGCATATGCGGGGCATTCGCAACAAGGTTGCCTGCGGGATCAAAAATCGCGCAGGAAAAATCCAGGCGTTCCTTTATATTTACCGAATAGGCCGTGTTAGAAAGCGTTGCGCCCATCTGTTCGGCTATGGACATAAAGAGGTTGTTAAAGACCTCTAGAATAACGGGATCAGCGTTGGTGCCAATCGCCTCCTTTTTGGGTCTCGCCTTGAAACGCTCCAGGATCAGATGGTGATGTTCATTCAAAAAGGCCTGCCAACCTTCTTCCAGCACGATGGTACTGTTGACTTCGACAATAAGGGCCGGTCCCTTGAAATTTTGTCCGGGAACTAAGGATTCGAGTTGGTAGAGCGGCACCTGTTGCCATTCACTGTTTACATACATGCTGATATGAGTCTCGGGTGAGACCTCGGCATGATCGGCCACCAGGCTTGGTTCAAGATCCACCTGTGTTTCAGTTAAGCCAATGGCTTCAACAGAAACCGCTTCAATTACAAGGGTGCGTTTCGCCGCAATAAATCCAAACCGTAGTCTGTGTGCCTCCTCGAAATCGAGGCGCATAGATGTCATGTTGCCTGGTGTGACCAGCAGGGCACTGTCGGTACCTTCATATCGTAAATGTACTTTCTCAACGATATTGATTTGCTCGGCAGGAATGTGCTGTTTTATTATTTCATCACGTGTGAGTTGACGCAGTGGCGCGCAGGCCTGCTCAATAATCGCTTCTGCGTCCTCGGTCATTGCCTGGTCTATCTGCGCTTCGCGAATGGATCGTACATCGGCGAGTCCTATTCCATAGGCAGAGAGGACGCCGGCCAGGGGATGCAAAAATACTTTTTCAATACCGAGGGCATCGGCTACCAGGCAGGCATGTTGACCACCCGCGCCGCCAAAGCAGTTCATCGTATACTCAGTGACATCATGACCTCGTTGCACGGAGATCTTCTTGATGGCATTCGCCATGTTCTCTACAGCAATTCGCAGAAACCCCGATGCCACCTGTTCGATGCTTGTTCCCGTTTCAGTGGCCCGACCAATCTCTTGTGCCAAAGCCACAAATTTCTCCCTGACGATGTCCGTATCAATTGCCTGATCGGCTTTCTTTCCAAAAACCCGGGGAAAGTAAGCCGCCTGTATTCTGCCAAGTAGGACATTGCAGTCACTGACCGTCAGTTGTCCGCCACGCCGATAGCACGCAGGTCCAGGGTCGGCGCCAGCGGATTCAGGTCCGACACGATAGCGCGCACCATCAAAATGTAATAGAGAGCCTCCGCCTGCGGCGACGGTGTGAATGTACATCATCGGGGCGCGCATGCGTACACCAGCGACCAGGGTTTCGAAACTACGCTCGTACTCGCCATTGAAATGTGAAACATCGGTGGAGGTGCCACCCATATCGAAGCCGATAAGTTTGTGATAGCCGCTGACACTTGCCGTTCTAACCATGCCAACGACGCCTCCTGCAGGCCCGGAGAGAATGGCGTCCTTGCCCTGAAAAAGACGAGCATCAGTCAGGCCGCCGTTGGATTGCATAAACATGAGACGGGCGGACCTTGAACTGTCGGCAATGACTCCCAGTTCATCGCCAAGCTGATCCACATAACGACGGAGAATGGGAGAAAGATAAGCGTCCACCACAGTGGTATCACCACGGGATACCAGTTTCATTAATGGGCTGACGTCATGACTGACAGAGATCTGCGTAAAGCCGATTTCATTTGCGATGTTTTGCAAACGATCTTCGTGGTCGTGATAACGATAGCCGTGCAGCAAAGCGATAGCGACTGAGCGTATCCCCGAATTGTAGGCTGCCAGCATGCCTTCTTTAGCACTATCCTCATTGAGAGGAAGGATAATGTTTCCTCGAGCATCAATTCGTTCTTCTGCCTCAACTACCTTCTCATATAATAATTCCGGCAAAACAATATGACGTGCGAATAAACGCGGTCTATTTTGATAGGCGATGCGAAGGACATCACCACAACCTCTGCTAGTAACAAATAAAGTACGCTCACCTTTGCGCTCAAGCAGGGCATTGGTGGCAACGGTGGTGCCGATCTTTACCGCGGAAATTTTATCTTGAGGTATGGCTTCACCGGATTTGAGTTGAAGTAACTCTCGTATGCCCTGCACAGCGGCGTCGCGATAGTGCTCCGGATTGTCTGAAAGTAGTTTATGTGAGATCAATCCCCCATCAGGGTGTCGGCCAACTATATCGGTAAAGGTGCCACCGCGGTCGATCCAGAATTGCCACATTTCTTCCGACTTATTCATTTTCAGAGTTTACGGATATAAGTTGGAAGTTAAAAGTGCAAAGTTAAAAGTTAAAAGTAAAAAGCTTAGGCATCTGAGTTTCTTCTTTTAACTTTTAACTTTTAACTTTACACTTCTTTCCGATGTCTTCACAAATCGATAATCTCCCCACGCTCGGCCTCGGTGCAAGCTTGAGTCTCTCGGCCTTGCCTGATCCTGTGAAACTGGTCCAGGCAAAAGGCGGACCTGCCTTTGTGGAATATGCGGGGCTTGTAGATGTCGATCAAATTATCGACGAAGTCGAGCGCATACGGAAAGCTGGTGCACCGGTTCTGTATCATCCTTCTTATATCAATTTTTGTGGTTCCCATCCCAATAGTGAGGCATGGTTGCGGGCAACCGCCCTGCATATTGAAACCGTAGGCTCTGCCTGGTTCGCACAGGACTGTGCCTATTGTTTCTGGGAGGAAGGGCCCGGTTATTCCACTCAGCTTGGTTATTTTATTCCGCCTATTTTTAATCGGGCCTCACTCGAACGCGCGATAAGCCGAGTGAAAGAAGTTCAGGCTATAGTCCCTGTACCAGTTGCTATTGAACCACCCCCCCTCAGTTTTGTGGTGGGCACCATGCCGCTGTTCTCATTTTTCGGTGAGCTCGCTCGGGAGACCGATTGCGCAATTCTTCTGGACATGGGTCACCTTGTCTCTTATGAAATGGCCTCTGGCAATAAGGTGCGAGATGCCCTGCAGGACTTGCCATGTGAACGTGTAGTCGAGGTACATATTGCGGGAGGACGTTTAAAAAAAGGGGAGGCGGGTCCTATCTATATAGATGCCCATGAAAGTGAAACCCTCGATCAAACATGGACCATGTTGGAGGAAATGTTACCGGTCTTGCCCAACTTGAAAGCGGTATGTTACGAGTGCGAGGGCGTTGATGAAACCAGGGTGCTATCAATGCTCTTGCGTTTACGTCAAATGATAAAAAAGCATAGTGTCAGTAGTAATCTTCTTGCGAAGCTGGAAGAGACGCTGTGAGTTTCGAAGAACAGGAACGTGCACTTTTTGATCTCTTGTTTGATAAGACCCTGAGAGATCGCTTCTGCAGTGAGCCTATGGCAGCATTTTCTGAGTACGAGTTGAATGATGAGGAACTCAGGGATTTTGCCGAGATCCGACCTGATGCATTGGAACTGGATGCCAAAATGCGTCGTAGTTTTTTACTTACGCATATCTGCCGAGCTTACCCAATCAGTTTTGCCATCGTCTCCTCGCTTGGTAATGGGCGCGAATTATTGACAGGTCTTGTTGACTCACAGACCATGCGCTGCAACTCAATTGAACGGCCGACAGTATTTGGAACGCGCTTACGAGAGGCATTACTCGGTTTCAATTTTGATACCCGTGCAGAACAAGCCCTGATAATTGCCATACTGGAAGCAGAACTTGCCATGGCCATGACCAGCGCATCGATAAAGCGTGAAGTGATACAAGCGAAAAAGATTCACGATGACTCGGTTGCCGTTTCAGACAATTGGACGAAGATGAAGATAAAGCTTGCCGCCCATGTTGGTGCTGCCATCATTCCGCAGCCTTACCTCGAACTAAAAAGAGGTTTTTGTAGCGTCGCTGACACCGACCTATGGAATGCCCTCAAGCAAAACCCGGTATCCAAATCTCTACGTAACAAAATTTTGAAACATGAAATGCCTCGATTGTTGGTAGTACGTGCACGGCTAAATCACAAATCTTATTGTGATCCCCAGGTAGACCACCAGACAGTTGAGCTCAGCGATGGTTTTGCATCACTATTTCAGCATGTCAATGGTACGACCAGTGCAGAACAAATAATGGCGGAACTTAAAAAGGCTGGCGCAGAAGATAAAATATTAAAAGGTGTGCAATCGGGATTTAAACAATTGCTGGGTAAGGGCATGTTGGAGATCGTTGCAAGCGAATAAGGCGATATTCATGAGCCTTGTTTTCTAATTGACTTCGTAGTTTAAAACCGAGTAATCAACGTTATAAATTGTGTGGTATGTGTGGCATCTTCAATCACTCTAAAGAGCGAGCTTATGGCTTTACTCGCTTTAATTGACTATTATCAAAATTGACGACTAAATTAATCATGCTAAATTTAGAAAATATTCACCCCTATTGTATTCAATCCGGAGAAACCCCATGAAGCAACGAGATTTTCCTGAATGGTCTGGCGAGAAGGCGGAGTATGTTGAGCCGACTCAGGTGGTAAGAAGTTTCGGCTATGATGTATTTGCAAGTCCCGTCAGTGATGAAGCTATGCAATACAATAATGATACATTTGCCTGTGTACTCAGTGTGGAGGGTGAAGTGGCGGGCGAGCAGAATACCTACATTACTGCGGCGGCTTCCAGCGAAGACATAAAGCAACAGGCTGTGGAATTTGGCGCGGCTAAAGCGGGCATTACGCTTGTTGATCAGAAGTATGTCTACAAGGGACACGACGTTCCTCATAAATATGCCATTTTGATGGCGGTGCCGATGGATTATGATGAAATAAAATTTGGTGCAAGTGAGAAACACGTAAAGGAAGTCCTCAAGATCTACGCCGAAGCGGGGCATACAGCCGTCAAATTGGCCGACTATATTCGCGCCAGAGGTTATCCAGCCCGTGCCCATAGCTTACGTTTTGAACAATTGATGATGCTACCCCATGCCATCGCTGCGGGCCTCGGAGAATTAGGTAGACATGGTTCATTGATTAATCGCGAACTTGGCTGTTCATTCCGACTTGCCTGTGTCACAACGGATTTACCGATGACCCTGGATAACTTTAAGGATGAGGGAATCGATGCTGTTTGTACTGGTTGTAATATGTGTACGGAACATTGCCCCGGTGATGCTATTACCTCAGAGAAACAAACCATTCGAGGGATTGAACGTTGGTTGGTCGACACAGAATCTTGCGCCCCTTTCTGGGGGAGTTATTATTCCTGTGGTATTTGTCTTGAAGTCTGCCCTTTTAATGCAAAAGCAATTGATGGTAAATATAAAAAGTCTTTCGTTGAGCGTATGAAAGAGATAGATGCTAAAGAGAGAACTGCAGAGCTAAGTGCAGGACTTCAAAAGCCCTGGCAACATGTCGAAAAACCGGCAGAAAAGGAGGAAGGCTGGCGCAACCGGGTAAGAGGAAAAGGTGAAACTGCAATCCTGGTAGGTGGTGTGCCCGCCAAAGGGCTACCGGAAGAGATTTACAAAATAAGAGAACAAATGGGAATGGAAAATATTACCTGATAGTAATTTTTTTCGGATCCAGAAAACTTCACTCTGGTTTTATAGAAGTTCTTAGCTTACGCGTCACCTCTTTTGCCAGTCGTTGCTCGCCATTCATCATCGCTACTGTACGGCAAACATTCTTTTTGATACGCGAGCCGAGCGGGGCTTCTCGTCTACACACAACCTTATATTGGTCATTCGATTTATTCTTGTTGTATTGATCAGCAGACTCATCCAGCGCGGCGTCTATGTCATCTGCTGCAAATACATTGGTGAAATGTATGCTCAGTGTCATTGTTAGAAAGCACATAACCAGTAATTGATTAATTTTCATCGTCATTCTTCATCCTTTTATTCGGTTTTTCAGCTATCTGGGGATAAGTTCTTAGCTGTAAATCATAGTTAAACTATAGCATCTCTAAAGATAATTTCCCTGATATTGGGCAAATACTTCTCGAAAGAACCGGTATTAAAGGCGACTACGGTGGAATTGGCTTGAATCAATCCCATTTCACATGCGGGCCCAAGAGCCGCCAATGTGGCGGCGCCTTCCGGGCAAATCCAGATCCTGTTTTTTTGATATATTTGCCTTAATTGAGTACAAATATCTTCTTCAGAAACGGCGATCGCCGCGCCAGCACTTTTCCTGATGATCTGCAGAACTTTAAAATGTCCGACACCACCAGGAACATTCAGCCCGGTAGCAATAGTTTCACCGGCATTCATCGTTTGACTGTCATCCAGTTCATTCTCAAATGCATTGACTACGGGTGCGGTGACTTCGCTTTGAACCGCAATTATTTTTGGTCGCCTGCTATCGATAACGCCGATGGCTTCGAGTTCATCAAATGCTTTCCACATACCGAGTATTCCAGTGCCGCCCCCCGTTGGATATAGAATGACATCAGGTAGGGACCAGTTATCCTTTATACCGGGAATTGGTTCGGCCAATTCCAGGCCAAGCGTTTTCTTTCCCTCTATACGCCAGCCAGGTTCCTGAAACGTCGCCACGGAAAAGTACCCCTTTGAAATATATTTTTCTTTGAGCAGTTCATTTGCGTCTCGTATAGTGCCGTTGACCAATTCGAGGTGAACTTGCGCATGCAATTTTTCCATCGCTGCCACGCGGCCAAGAATGGGCATAGGTGTGTCATCGGGCATGGCCACAACGATTTCGAATCCTGCATGTAACGCATACTCGGTCAGCGAATCACCTGCATTGCCCTGGGTCGGGACCGCGAGTCGATGTAATCCCAATTTTTTTGCCATGGATGCCACCATGGACATGCCGCGATCTTTAAAGCTAGCGGTTGGGTTTCTTCCATATCCCGGGTGTGGTTGTCCTTCATCTTTTAGAAAAAGTTTAAAGCCGACTTTGTTAGCAAGTGGAAAGTCATGCAGAGGAATCAAAGGTGTATAGCCCTCGCCGAGACTGATAATATTGCCACGGTCCTTATCGTCGTTTATATCCAGCGCGAGTAAGGCACCAAAGCGCCACATGGATTTTATTTCGGGGTGAAACCATTTAAAACCAGGTAAATCGAATTGAAGGCGTTCGGTATCAATGATGATCTCTACAGGGCGATTGTCGTGAGGACATAGATTCATCACACTCTCTACGGGATACTCCTTGGCACAACCAATACAGCGAAGGTGACTCGCGTAAGCCATTGGCAAACCTCTTTCCTATTTATCCGATTAAAGGTGTATATAAATCCTTGGTCATCATATCATGACAAGCTAATTCAACAGGTACATGAAAATCAGATGAGGGCCGAATCATGCAGACTTTAATTATTATGTGGGAACCCAATCAACTCTGGCACGCGCTAAGTCAACAAGAACAAAAGGAATACCTGTTAAGTCTGGATGCGGCGTTGAATGAGGCCCGCAGCCACGGGGTCATGACGCTTGGTTGGAGCAAGATTGACCGCTCATTATCGAAGTCACCAAAAGAAGGCTATGTGGGTGTCTTTGCGATGAGTAATGAGGAACAGATTCATGAATTGGACAGGAATATTCAACAAGCAAAGTGGTATGACTATTTTGATTCTGTCAACCTGAGTATCAGCCCGCAAGGCGGCACCAACGGTCAACCCAGTCAGGAATATGCACGCCTGTTGGACATGCAATTAGATTAGGAGTGTGTGATGAGCAAAGAAGAAAGGCAAACGAGTGAATGGCAAGCGGCAGATGCGCGTAATTACCTGCATCCCTTTACGCATCATAAGGAACTTCATGAGAAAAAAGCTGCCATTATTGTTCGCGGTGAAGGTTGTTACGTCTGGGACAGTGATGGCAATAAATTCCTGGACGGGCTTGCGGGCCTGGCTTGTGTCAATATTGGTTATGGTCGCAAAGAACTTGGTGAGGCTGCTGCAAATCAAATAAATACACTTAACTACTTTAACAGCTTTTTCAAAGCCTCTAACAAACCCGCTATTTTGCTGGCCGAGAAACTTGTAGAGCTTACTCCGGCAGGTTTGAATCATGTGTTCTATGCGAACTCAGGTTCTGAGGCCAATGATACCGCTTTACGCATTGCCAGAAATTTCTGGATCCTGGAAGGCAAGCCTGAGAAACACGTCATCATTGCCAGAGAAATGGCCTATCACGGCAGCACCGTAGCTGCAGGGGCTTTATCAGGAATGCCACCCATGCATGAACAAGCAGCTGTGCTTGATGGAATTGAGCATATTCAATGTCCTTATCAATTTGCTTACGGGCGCGGTATGAGTGAAGAGGAGTTTGGTCTGTTATCGGCTAGCTGGTTAGAAGATAAGATCAACGAAATAGGCGCAGACAAAGTGGCCGCTTTTTTCGCCGAACCTATTCAGGGCGCGGGTGGTGGTAAAATTCCACCTGCGAATTATTTTATTGAAATACAAAAAATTTGTAAGAAACATGATGTGCTTCTGGTGATTGATGAAGTCATCTGTGGCTTTGGCCGGACCGGGCACTGGTTTGCCAGCGAACACTTTGGAATCGAGAATATTGATTTAATGTGCCTGGCAAAAGGCGTTACTTCTGCTTATATTCCTCTGTCCGCCTGTATGGTAAATGATCGTGTCGCTGATACATTGATAAATAAAGGTGGTGAATTTTTTCATGGCTTTACTTACTCCGGACATCCAGTTTCCTGTGCCGTTGCGCTGGAAAATATACGCATTCTTGAAGATGAAAAACTTGTCGAGAAGGTCGCTATGGAAACAGGTCCCTATCTTGCTGAGAAATTGCTCAGCATTGCAGATCATGCTGTCGTTGGCGAAGTCCGATCCTGTGGTTTACTTGCCGCCGTCGAATTGGTGCGAGATAGAAACACTCTAGAGCCTCTGTCAGAAGACATGGACGAAGTTGAGCAAATTTGTGAGGTGTTCAGGGACTATTGCCTGAAGCACGGCATAATAAGCAGACCTGTTTTTTCAACCATTATTCTGACGCCGCCTTTAATTATCACGAAAGATGAAATTGATTTTTTGATCGATAAATTTCGTCTGGCATTAGACGATCTTGCGAACTACATGAAGAAATAAATAATTTACTAAAAAATAAAACAGGAAACAGTCAATGAACATAGCCATATTACTTTACGAAGGAGTCACGGCACTCGACGCGATAGGTCCGTACGAAGTTCTTGCATCCATGCCGGGGGCCAAAGTGCATTTTGTAGCGAAAGAACCGGGAATAAAAAAAACGCATGCAGGTGTTCCTTTGTTGAATGCTGACACTGCTTTGTCGGACATGCCTTCTCCAGAGATTATTTTGATACCCGGTTGTCCGGATCCTTCGCATGTTGCGGCGGACGAGGAAATAATCGCCTGGGTGCAAAAAGCCCATGAGACATCAAAATGGACGACTTCGGTTTGTACCGGGGCGCTAGTTTTGGGGGCAGCCGGAATTTTAAAGGGCTTAACAGCAACGACACATTGGCTGGCCCATGATGCCTTAAAAGATTTTGGGGCAAGGCCGACGCATCAGCGAGTTGTGCGCGAAGGAAAGGTTATTACTGCTGCAGGCGTCTCAGCCGGAATTGATATGGCACTGAGTCTCGTTGCGGAAGAATGCGGTGACGAAGTTGCACAGGAAATTCAGCTCATCATCGAATATGACCCTGAACCGCCTTTCGATACAGGCTCTCCGGCCAAAGCGCCGAAGGCCATGGTGGAAAAACTCCGCGCTCATTTCGGCTAGTTTTGAATTCCTGCCTATCCCACAGATGATGGATCTTTATCGCGGGCGCGGTTTTTTCACAGAGGAAGTGTGGAATAAGGTGAATTAAAGTACTTGAGAAAAGAGTGTTTTTTCAGTAATGTTTCGCGCGTAGTTGGGGATCAGGCCTGTTTATTGCAACGATCTGGGTATTTAAAGCACATAAATGCTTAGCCAATGCCTGTTTTTCTCTCGACCGGGAAGCTTCAATAATTTTTTCCGGATTTTGAGAGAGGCACTTTTTTTAGAGTTAATCTGATTACATAATAAGAATTATAAATGTTTAAACACCCAGAAGACCGTGTGCCCGTTAGCATCATCCTTGGCATATGCTGCATTGATTTCTATTTATATTTCCAGGTGGAGAATCTCTGGATACTCGCCTCGTATTGGGCAGTGATGATTGTACCCAAAGGCAAGGTCTGCGCCTGGAACCATCATCACCAGCACAATAATACTTTTAAGTCGAAACCCATGAACCGTCTTCTGGAATTCTTCTATGCCCTTCAAACCGGGGTAACGACGCATTTATGGCTTCTACATCATGTTCTTGGCCACCACCAAAATTATCTGGATCAAACTGTCGATGAGAGTCGTTGGAAAAGGAAAGACGGCACGCTTATGGGGGAATATGAATACAGCTTAATAGTTGCGGCGACGGCATACTATCGTGGTTATCTTGTAGGAAAATCCTACCCGGATGTACAGAAAGAATTTTTAAATTATACGGCGTTGACGTTTTTTATCATCGCGTTGCTAGTTTTTATTAAACCTATAGCCGGTTTTTTGTTGTTCGTGGCGCCAATGATTATGGGTTTGATACTGACTTCATGGGCTACCTACGAACATCACGCCGGTCTGGACACTGATAACATTGACGAGGCCTCTTATAATAATTTAAGTCCTTTTTTTAATTGGACTACCGGCAATCTTGGCTATCACACGGCTCATCATTATAAACAGCGTCTTCATTGGTCGAAGTTACCCGATCTACATGAACAAATAAAAGAGAGAATTCCCTCTAGACTGATTAAAGAAGCCTGGTTTTAAGCTTCATATAAGATTGAAAAGCTTTTCAAGTTAGCAAGTTGTTATTCTAATAATTTTCTATCGATCCTTGTCACTACTACCGCAGTAACTAGCAAAGGTATAGCGAAAATCACAAAGGTCGTGTTAATCGATATTCCCGCACCGAGAATGAAACCTGCCGCAGCAGGGCCGATGATCGCTCCGATTCGTCCTACTCCGGTTGCCCAGCCAATGCCCGTTGTCCGAATTTCAGTGGGATAAATCCGGGCAGCGACGGCAAACAGACCCGCAAAAGCACCCTGAACAAAATACATGAGTACAAAAAGTAGTATAAGCACGCCCAGCACCGGCAATTTAGCATTGCCATAGCAGATCGTCAGTACTGCACCAACGGTGAAGAATAGCGATATGATTTGACCAAGACCGAGGCGTCTCGATAAATATCCCAGTGTTACTGAACCCAAAAAAGCACCAAGGTTAAGTGCAATGCCCGCGTTTATTGCATCCTCAATGGCAAGGCCAGAAGACACCGCAAGTTTCACCACCCAACTTAGCAGGAAATATACCGACATATAGCTCATTGCCAGGGCCGTCCATAGTGCCACTGTGGCCTGACGATATGAGGGTGCTAACAGAGCCTTGACACCACTTATCTTCAATTCATCTTCGTCCAGCGTCGGTAAGCTCAATAAGGCTTTATGACCCATACGATCTAAAGTGCGATTTACCCGCAGCAGGGCATTAGATGGTTGCTTCGCTAACAAAAAATCAAGTGATTCGGGAAGTATGAAATAAACGATGGGAATCGCCAGTAGGGAGATGGCGCCAGCAAAGGAGAAAAGCATACGCCATCCGTAGTCAGGTAAAAGTATCGAGGCGACGAAGCCTGTTAGTATTGCACCTATCGGCACACCCGCGTGTAAAAATAATATGCTTAGATTCCTGTATCGATTTGGTGAGAATTCGGACACGATTGATATCAGCGAGGGAAGTAAGGAGCCTAGACCGAGGCCTGCGAACAGGCGTAAAAACATAAGCTGGGTGATTGATTGTGCGAAGACGCTTGCAATGATGCCAATTGAGATGATTGTCAGGCAGAGAAGGATCATTTTTCTTCTGCCAATTCGATCTGAAAAAGGCGCGATAAATACAGCGCCCAAACCCATACCCACCAATGCCGCGCTAAATACCAGACCAAGTGCCTGGGGCGTGACATTCCAGTCAGCGGCAATGGCCGGGGCGGCAAATGCTATGGCGAGTATGTCGATTCCATCTATCATGTTGAGATAGAAACATAAAAAAATGACAATGGTCTGTTGCCTGCTTACGGGAGATTGGTCGATTGATTCACGAATACTCATACAAGAAAAAATTATTAAGGAAAAAACCAACGGGCATTATGCTTGGGTCGCCCTATCCGTACAACTATAGCGGACTGTGCGAATGCACGATCATTGGATCATCGTAATTAAGCTTATGATAGATTGCCGATATGTGCCTATACGCGCTATTACTGCATAATGTGGCATCAGAATTTCGAAGCGTAAGCTCACTACGATAAAAACACTAATGAGGTAAAAATTATGATCATTAAGGGAAGCTGTTTATGTCAGGCTGTCATATATGAAGTGAATGATGCCGAGTGTTTCCCAATCTCTTATTGTCATTGTGAAAATTGTCGGAAAGCCCATGGCGCTGCCTTCGGTAGTTCTGTTTGCTTTAAAAAGGCAGACTTTGGATGGATTCAGGGAGAAGAATTAGTCACCTATTACGAATCTTCACCACTTACCTATCGTTGTTTTTGCAGTCGCTGTGGTTCGCCACTAGCCGCCTTTGAAGATAAGGAGATCCTTTGTATTTCCCTGGGGAGTACTGATGGGGACATGGGTCTTCGACCTGAATTTCATATCTACGTCAGCTCCAGGGCGCCATGGTATGAGATTAACGATGATCTTCCACAGTTTGAATTACGTAGCCCCGAAACCCGACCTCCGATTGATCTCTCTGATCATTAGTTGATCTACAGATTATTTACAGGCGGTTATTATAAACAGCGACTTTATGAGTTGACGTTACCTGAACTACAGGAATAATTAAAAGAGCGAATTTCCGAGATTATGATGAAAGAAGCCCGGTTATATGTGTCGCGGATGCTTAAACTAGTTGAGTTGTTATTCTAATAATTTCCTATCGATCTTTGTTACTAGTATTGCAGCAATCAACACCGGGATAGCGAAGATCACAAAGGTCGTGTTGATGGATATTCCTGCACCGAGAATCAAGCCTGCCGCAGTCGGGCCGATAATCGCGCCGATTCGTCCTACACCTATTGCCCAGCCCACTCCCGTTGTACGAATTTCGGTAGGATAAAGCCGTGCGACAACAGCATAAAGACCGGTGAAAGCACCCTGTACGAAATACATAAGTACAAAAAGCAGTATGAGCACCCCGGCAACCGGTAGCGGGATATTCCCGTAGATGACAGTCAGTATCGCTCCTAAGATGAAGAACACAGATATAAGTCGAGCAAGACCCAAGCCGTTGGATAAGTATCCCAGTGTCACGGAACCGAAAAAAGCGCCAAGGTTTAGTGTAATACCTGCAAATATTGCATCTTCTATGGCAAGACCGGAAGACACAGCAAGTTTCACCACCCAACTTAACAGGAAATAGATGGTGATGTAGCTCATCACGAAAGCTGTCCAAATTGTTATTGTTGCCCGGCGATATAGGGGTGTTAACAGGGCTTTGATACCCCCTGTTTTAGAATTGTCAGAGCCCAAAGTGGGAAGGCTTGTCAGGGCTGTGTGACCCATGCGTTCCAGAGTGAGGTTAACCCGCGCCAATGCATTGACCGGTTGCTTACTCAATAAGAAATCAAATGATTCAGGAAGATAAAAATAGACAACAGGAATAGCCAGAAGCGAAATCGTACCAGCCAGAGAAAAAAGCATACGCCATCCATAGTCGGGTAAAAGCATTGAAGCGAGAATGCCAGTTAGCATCGCACCAATTGGAAAACCCGCGTGTAAAAACAAAATGCTCAGATTCCGGTTTCGATTGGGCGAGAACTCAGACACGGTAGATGTCAGGGTAGCAAGTATAGCCCCAATACCTAGACCCGCGATGAAGCGAAAAAGCATAAGCTGGGTGATGGTTTGTGCGAAAGCGGTGGCAAGGATGCCTGTTGAGATAATGACCAAACTGAGAAGCGTTATTTTTCTTCTGCCAATCTTATCGGCTAAAGGTGAGATAAAGATGGCACCCAGACACATACCCACTAATGCTGCACTAAATACGAGACCCAGAGTCTGAGGCGTGATATTCCAGTCAGCGGCGATGACCGGAGCGGCAAATGATATCGCCAGGATATCCATTCCATCAATCATATTGAGAAAGAAACACACGCCAATAACAATAATCTGCTGCCTGCTGATGGGGCTTTGGTCTATTGATTCGCGAACGGTCATATGAATAAAATTCTGGAAAGTAATATTTTGACAATCAGTATGCTTGTGTATTTAAAGCAGCACAACAACAGTGACCAGTACGAAATATCGGTGAGTACTACTCTCGATATTGAGAGCCATTTTTGCATAATAATTCATTAGACTATAATCTAGGGTCAGCGCTGACTAGGGGACACTTTAAATTGAAAATCTGGTATCAAAGTTTCTCGGACGAGCAATCCGCTGGAGGCTACTGGAAACGTCTGCAGGAGTTTCTTAAAGAACAATCTTCTCCTGGTACGCAGATAGCATACAAAGGCATTACACCTCACGATTCTTATGCGCATGCAATAAGCGAGTGGCGATGTGGGCGTGAGGCTATTGCGAATGCAATCAAGGCATCTGATGAGGGCTACGATGCTTATTTGATGGGGCACTTTCAGGATTCAGGCTTGTATGAAGCAAGAGCTGCGGCAAGTATTCCAGTAGTTTCTCTAGGTGAAGCATCCATGTTGTACGCCTGTCAGTACGGTCAGCGTGTGGGAATAATCACCATGAATCCGCGTTTCATTCCCTTTCATAAACATCAAATTCGCAAATATGGACTACAAGATCGCGTGCAGGATATCCACGCTATGCAATTTGATCCGGGTGAAATAACAGCAGCGTTTGATGATGAAAACAGATTCGATCAAGTGGTTGCACAGTTCGAAGCACAAGCTAAACCCCTGGTTGCATCGGGAGTTGATGTACTTATCCCGGCCGGTGGCATACCTATGTTGTTATTATCCAAAATTAAGAATCATCAGATAGATGGCGCACCAGTATTGAATGGATTACCCATAGCCTTACGAATGTGTGAACTCGCAGCGGAAATGCAAAAGAAATTTGGACTGGGTGTCAGTAGGACTTCAGATTTTGTTCAACCTCCGCGGGAAGTGTTAGATGAATTTCTTAATCATCCAAAAGGTTTGTGATAAGTCAAAAATTAGCGAGCAGCGTAAATCGTACTCGATAGACATAATAATGAGATAAATACTATGACCATTAAAGGAAGTTGTTTATGCCAGGCCGTAAAATATGAAGTTCGAGATGCCGAGTTTTTTCCCATCTCCAACTGCCATTGTGAAAATTGTCGAAAAGCACATAGCGCCGCCTTTGGCAGTTATGTTGCCTTTAAAAAAGCGGATTTCCGTTGGATAGAAGGAGAGGAACTGGTCACACATTACGAATCTTCGCCGCTCACCTACCGTTGTTTTTGCAGCCGTTGTGGTTCGCCCTTAGCTGCATTTGATAATAAAGAGATACGTTGTATTACATTGGGAAGCACTGATGGCGATCCCGGTCTCCGACCTGAATTTCATATTTATGTAAGTTCTAAAGCCCCCTGGTATGAGATTACCGATGATCTTCCTCAGTTTGAATTGCGTAGTCCCGAAACCCGACCACCCGTTGAACTATCGAATAAATAGTCAGCTTCCTATGATGTATATGAATGCTACAGGAACAATATATACAAATGCGTAAATCATTCACAAACAACTTTTTTAAAATATTTGTAGTCACTTATTTGAGCGTGATTACGGTGGCTTACGGAGCGACGGTTGCAAACCGTGGCCCCTCCGAGGAATCAGAGATTCTTCGTGTTCGGGAAATTTCCAATAGCGCATTATTGGAAAAGAATACTGAAGCATTTATCGCTACCTTAATGCCCGATTATCATGTGATGACTTCAACAAACCTGCAGTTATCAGGACATGAAGATCAACGTAATATGATGAAGGGAGTTTTCAAAAAGTATCCTGATGCAGTTTATGTACGTACACCACTCAAGGTCGAAGTTAATTTATCAAGATCCACTGCCGCGGAATCAGGGATCTGGAAAGGGAAATGGACCGATGAGGGAAACCTTGTCGAATTACAGGGGAGTTATTTTGCTAAATGGACCAAGGTAGAGGAACAGTGGCTGATTCAAGCTGAAATTTTTGTCATTTTATAGCGTTCAATTTTACCTTAGCTTGTTATTTTACTTTTCATCTGAATTACGTTTTGTTTGACGCGCACCATGATTTGCACGTAATGCTGCCTGGTCATATACACCGGCCATCACTGTAATTTTATCCATCAAATCTTCCATGTAACCTTTTTCACGTGTAAAGCTATTCAGTATACGAATTAGAATATCTCTGCGAATTTGTGCATAGTGTTCAGTTTGTTGATGACCTTTTTCTGTCACTAAATAACGGGTTTCCCGTTTCGCTAATCCCGCTACTTTTTTTACGCAGTCAGCACCCTCAAGCTTTCGTAAGGAATACTGTATTGCCGAAGGATCTTCACGGCTG
>JBLIML010000059.1:0-18225 GCA_047638675.1 Planctomycetota bacterium
TCTTCCACCTGTCTGTTGAGCAAAGCATTATAAACCTTGAGACCGTCAATTACCTTGAGCTCTCTCTTGTATTGAGAGGCGACCTTATCCGTTGCAGCGGCAGTCTTGTCAACGCGCTGTTGAGAGACCTTACTTTCGCCTGCTCTTGCAACGCCAGTATCAACGACAGCATCGACATTGTCTGCAGACATCGAAAATGGACTCATTCCCAGCAGAATACCCATTAGCAAAAAACGCTTACAACTTAAAAACACTTTTAGAATTTCCATACGCAAAATAACCCTCCACCCTTTATGGTGTACGATTAGAAAAATTGAATAACGCTAACCTAATTTTGGTGAAACACTTAATCCACCTGTTCCCCAACCAGAATACTTTCCTTTTGAATTATATTTAAATCAACTCGAGCTTAACATGAAGAACAATTCAAGTGTGATGAAAATAAGCAAAAGTGTAAACAGACATATACACCTTAAGCTGGTCATATAAAATCCACTGATTTTATAAAATTACATCTCTCCAGGCCTTAACAAGTCTGATACTCTTCACCCAAGCTGCAAAACTAAAACGTCCCGCGTGGCGAGGAGCGCATTCTACGTTGCCAAAGTAACAAGTGCAAACAAGAAATCAGTTACGCTTTTATATAAAATACCTGCTCACCAAAAACGACTTACAGATAGAAATACTAAGTTACCAGCATTATCTATCTCCGTACAACTGGAAATTTATTGCTGCGGCGCAACATGAACGACGCCCAGTGTAAGCCTAAATTAATTGTGTAGTGAGACTTTAGCCAGGCGCTATCTTAAATCCTGACTCCTGATTTTGGTTCATAGTATTGGCATATCCTTTCTCGTGGAATGGATGCAATAATGTCATTAAATTTTCATACTTAAAAATGCATTCAACAGGAGAAGCTTATGTCCTCGCCAAAATATCCAGGCTTTGACACGCTGAGTTTACACGGTGGTCAGCAAGCTGATCCCACAACCGGTGCTCGTGCCACGCCCATTTATCAAACCAGCTCCTTTGTTTTTAACGAGACCAGTCACGCGGCATCGCTATTTAACATCGGACGCTCAGGTCATGTCTATTCGCGTATTTCCAATCCTACTGTTGCTGTACTGGAGGAGAGAGTCGCTGGTTTGGAAGGAGGTATCGCAGCCGTAGCTACAGCGAGTGGTATGGCCGCCATTCATTTGGCGATATGTACCTTGATGGGTGAAGGTGGTCACATTGTCGCCTCTCATGCTCTGTATGGCGGCACTCATAACTTGCTTGCTTATACACTGCCGCGATTCGGCATTCACACGACCTTTGTGGATCCACGTAATCCAGAGGCTTTTCGCGAGGCGATTAAGCCTGAAACACGCCTGGTTTATGCTGAAACCATTGGCAATCCACGTTGTGAGCTTGTGAATATTCCAGTTGTTGCTGATATTGCTCATCAACATTCCCTGCCTCTCATGCTCGATTCAACACTGACTACGCCTTATTTACTGAAACCCTTTGAACACGGTGCGGATATTGTCATTCATTCCCTAACTAAATTTATGGGTGGCCACGGTATTGCTATCGGCGGTGTTGTCATCGACGCCGGTCGTTTCGATTGGGAAAAATCAGGGAAATTTCCCACCCTTAGTGAACCCTATGCGGGATTCCATGATATGGATTTTAGTGAGGACTTTGGTCCTGCGGCATTTGCCATTCGAGCGCGCCGGGAAGGATTGCGGGATTTTGGTGCTTCAATGAGCCCCGGCAATGCCTTTTATTTGTTGCAGGGAATAGAAACCTTGTCGGTTCGGATGCAGAGACATGTGACAAATAGTCAGAAAATAGTTGAATGTTTAGGCGCAAGCGATGCCGTTGAGTATGTGACTTATCCTGAGATTGAAAGTCATCCCGATCATGAATTAGCCAAAACGTTGCTACCCTTAGGCTGCGGTGCGGTATTTAGTTTTGAATTAAAGGGCGGTCGACAGGCAGGGCAAAAGTTTATAGAGTCTTTACAATTGTTTTCTCACCTGGCCAATGTTGGCGACGCCAAATCATTGGTCATCCACCCTGCCTCAACCACGCATGCTCGCATGGATGCCCATGCCTTAAAAGACGCGGGCATAACAGAAGGTTTGGTACGCTTATCCATTGGCATTGAAGATGCTGAAGACCTGATTGACGATCTAAATCGCGCCCTTTATCGATCACAAAAATAATAATACGCAAAAATGCAATACGAAATTAATGGCGACATAGTTTACGCCAATACCGGTGGGGTTGAGCACAAACAAAAGCAGAGAACCATTGTCTTTGTTCACGGTGCCGGACTGGATCACACCACATGGGTACTATTCAACCGCTTCTTTGCACGCAGTGGCTTTAATACCTTCGCTGTTGATTTACCCGGACACGGTATGTCGAAGGGCGATCCACTTTCTTCCGTTGAACAAATGTCACAATGGCTGGGGACCTTTCTGGATAAGGCCAACATCGATACAACAGGACTTATTGGCCATAGCCTGGGATCGCTCGTTACCATCGAAACTGCATCGCGGATGCCTGACAGAATTAACAATGTCATCCTACTCGGCACAGCTTGTCCAATGCCGGTTGGTGAACCTTTGTTATCTGCCGCCAAAGAAAATAAACATTCGGCCATTGATATAATCCTGCTCTACGGTCACGCTTATAATTCGCAATTGGGTGGCAATCCGGTCGCCGGAATCAACATCGTCAACAGCAGCATGCGTTTGTTGGAGCGCGCACTTGATTCGAGACTTTTTACAGATTTAAATGCATGTAATGAATATACAAATGGCCTGATCGCTGCAGCAGAGATACAGGTGCCCGTAACCTTGATACTGGGTAAAGAAGACAAGATGACACCACCGGTCGCCGCAAGTGCACTGATTGAGTCTCTAAATAACAAGCGGGTAGAAATTCTAAGTAAATGCGGCCACATGATGTTAACAGAACAACCGGAGTTGGTGCACAAGGCACTGGTCCGAGCGCTAAAATAGATAAACAGAAATTAAAGTGAGAATAAAAAATGAATGCGAATAAAAATCGTATCGCAGTAGTTACCGGATCGGCAAACGGGATTGGCCAAAGTTTCTGTGTAGCATTAGCACAGGCAGGTATTTCAGTCGTCGGTATCGATGTGAAAGACCAGACTGCAAGCGCGGCACTTGTAGAAAAAGAAGGTGTGAAATTCAAAGCGATTAAAAGCGATGTATCCGACCTTGATGAAATGAGAACTCACATAGATGCTGTCGTTGCGGATTGGGGTCATATCGATATCGTTGTCGCCAACGCCGGTATTTATCCCGCAGGACCCTTTGACGATGTGTCATTTGATGATTGGCGAGGAGTCATGCGCGTTAATGTGGATGGGGTGTTTTGTACTATCCAGTCAACACTACCTCACCTGCGAAAAAATGGCTGGGGTCGGATTGTTGTTATTTCATCAGCCGCAATTTGGAATGGTGTGCCACTACAAACACCTTACACGGCATCAAAGGCCGCACTCATCGGACTCGTTCGCTCACTGGCAGGTGAAATAGCCAATGATGGCATTACGGTTAATGCCATCTCTCCCGGTCTCACAGAAACTGAGAATCTTTTAAACAGCTGGCCCGGTACGCTATTTGACTGGGTAGTTGAGGCTCAATCCATCAAACGACGTATGCTTCCCGAAGATCTTGCTAGCACACTCTTATATTTGATCGATGAGAAATCTGACTTTGTGACGGGTCAAACGATTAACGTAGACGGCGGATTTGCGAAACACTAAACGTCAGGCGTATACCTTACTAATAGAAAGAAACGAATACCGGTTAATAAAACGACTTAGCTAAAAGCATTTATCATGCCTGGGCGTTTATTCATTCAATCTCGAAATCGCGGCATGACCTCTCGGGCAAAGCGCTCTGCTTGACCCGCCTGATCGGCCGCGCCGAATCGGCAGATAAAAGTGTCGACTCCCGCCCTGGCGAAGGTCTCTATCCAGTCTCCAATCTCTTCGACTGTTCCTACCGGACCCCATTCTGCAAGATCCAAAATCTTTGACAACTCTGGGTAGTAACTCGCGATATATTCCTCAAAATCTGCGTTGGCGGTGACGGTGGAATCACCAATATGCATGGTCACCTGATAGGCGACCGACAAATTGTCTGGATCACGTCCTCTGTCGCTAGCCATGCGCCGCAGGGAGCTTAGCTGTTCGCTGACCTCTTCAGGATGTTTGGCCCGGCAACAGGTAAGCCACCCATCGCCCAGACGGAGGATTCGATCGCAGGCCTTTTCCATGCGAGCCGCGATCACGTCGGCGGAGAAACCTTCTTTGATACGTGGATTCGACACCACCAGGATGGGTGGCGGTCTTTGCACCGGAAGCATGGGACCGAGTTCTGTCCCGCTGTAGAACGACACATCTTCGAGATGATGGTGCACACCATCGAAATTAACTTTCCCATCTGTCATTAACTGCCGTGCTATCTCAATACATTCCTCAAATAAACCTATTCGGTTTGCAAAGGGCAGACCAAGCGCTTCAAACTCGCGGCGCACACTGGGCTCGTTGCTGCCAACACCGACACCGAGAATGGTGCGACCTTTCGAGATTTGATCCAGCGTCGCCCACTCTGCCGCCAACCAAATGGGATTGCGCACTGAGGCCACCATGCATGCGGTGCCGAGCTTTACGCGATCTGTACGTTGTGAAATGGCACTGAGCAGGTTGATGGGTTCCCAGCGAGGACGTGATAAGAGTGAATCGCCTACCCAGACAGAGTCGTAGCCGAGTTCCTCACACTCAACCGCCAGGTCGAGCATCGCGGCGATATCGTATTGTGGTGCAATCAAGGGCTCCCGATTGTTGAGATTCATACCGAAGTGCAAGGGCTTAGTCATCGCTAAGTCATTTCTCCTTCTTCGTCGGGGTCAAATTCATAGAACTCACGCGCGGCCTCTGGAGAGATACGTCCCTCGCGCAGATCCTCCCGCACAAGTTCATGATCCCGTTCCAGGGGAGAACCAAATCCACCGCTACCGGAGCATTGAAAACTGATCACATCATTTTGACGCAGCACATACGTTCCTTTTGATTCGAGCTTTTCCTCGCCTTCGGTTCCCCGATTAAGAATGGTTACACCCAGAGTACCCGCCGCCCCGCCGTCAAGTCCGTAGGGGGGGAAACGCTGTCTATCGGTGAGGTTTGAGAGCGTCACACCATCAGCAAGCATCCGAACATCCTTGCGCACCGCAAGGCCGCCCCGGGTACGTCCAGCACCCCCGGAATCGGTGACCAGTTCAAAACGTTCCACAACTATCGGGTTACGCGATTCCTGTGCTTCTACAGGAATATTTTCTACCGACACAATCGGTGAGACAGCATCCACACCATCCTTGGTAAGACGTGCACCCACACCCGCGACGGCGTAATCGTAGTAAACGAATCGCCGTCCGCTTTTCGGATCAGTACCACCAAAAATAGGATTGATCCATTGTCCACTCCCCGCCGAGACACGTTCCGGCAGTGCCGGTCCAAGCGCGCCGAAAATCAACTCGACGATACGTTGGTTGAGAAGTGCACGGGCACCGACAGCGGCCGGTGGTATGGGATTAAAGAAGGTCCCCGGGGTCGCCGTTACCGTCACCGGCCGAAGCTGACCTTCGTTCTGTGGAATGGTGTCGCGGGTGGTAATGGCCTTGGCGGCCCAGTAGCAATACGCGGCGGTATAGGTCAGGGTGCAGTTTATTGATGAAGCGACCTGCGGCCCTGAATCGGAGAAGTCGAATGTGATGCCATCACCCTCGATTGTCACTGCAACCGATAGCAGGATGGGATCAGTCCCGGGACCCATGTCATCGAGATACTCTGAAAATTTATAGGTGCCATCCGGAATAGCGGCGAGTTCAGTCCGTACCGCCTGCTCGGAGCGGTCGATGAAAATATCGGCCACCGCGTTAACCGTGTCATGACCATGCTTCTCAACCAGTTGACCCATTTTTAGTGCACCAACATAGAGGGCCGCTCGTTGCGCGCTGATGTCGCCAAGTACCAATTCAGGCACACGTACATTGGCTCCAATCATCTGAAGTATTTCCTGATTTGGCTCGCCAGCACGATAGAGCAAGGTCGGCAATATACGCAAGCCTTCCTGTATGAGATCGGTGACACCCACTACCGCCTGACTCCCGGGCGTGTGGCCACCAATGTCCGTCACATGAACTGAGCAGCACACGTAACCTACCAGGCTATCGTTTGCAAAAACAGGACTCATGGCGAAAACATCGGGGAGATGTCCAGAGCCAAGATAGGGATCATTCATTATGATGATATCCCTCGGCTGGAGAGAATCGGAGGCATAATATTCGAGCATATGGCGTATTACACCGGGCATCGCGCCCAGATGGGCCGGACTGCGATTGGCCTGGGCCAGCAAGCGCCCATCCGCATCGAACACCGCAGTGGAATAGTCTCCCCCTTCGCGTACCTGATCAGAGAAGGCGGTGTGTTGCAATGCCTCAGCCATCTCCTCGCAAATCGCAGAAAGACGCCCCCAGATTACGGAAACTGTCAGATTATCGGGTGCCATTATTCGTCTCCCATCTCTATTACCAGGGCGCCGCTCGCATCGACAATTACCCTGTCATTGCTTAGTACGAGTGTCGTTGTATAGTCCTCTTCAATGATGCAAGGGCCCTCAATCACTGTACCCACAGCAAGAGTTTGTCGTTCCACAACGGGAACGTCGACGTGCCCCTCTTCACCAAGATAAACAGAGCGCGTCTTTGCTCCGAGCCCATCGCCCATGATGATCTTCTCTGTGACAGGCACGCCACCTGTGCGCACGCGACTCAGCGTCAGGTACCAGGTGACGGCCTCCGCGACAAGGCTCGTTTCCCGGTAACCGTAATTTTTCTCATAGCGATCATGGAAATCCTTTACTACCTGCTTCGCATCCACGCTGCCAGTCTCATTTAAAGAAACGTTAAGTTCATAGCCCTGTCCAACATAACGCAGACCCACTGCGCGGCGAACCGAAAGCACTTCATTTGACCAGGACTCACCGATACTTTCCCTGGCACTGGCCTCGAGAGCCGTCAAAAGCGCCGTGGCCCGCTCACCAGCATCCACATCATCAAGGCGAATTTGTGTCGATTGGGCAAACTCCACAGATTCCTGTCCCTCGAGGAGGCCAACGGCCGAACCCACGCCAGCACCTGGCGGCACAATCATCTTGCGAATGCCTAAGGCACGCCCCAGGCGGCTGCCGTGTGTTCCCGCTGCGCCGCCGATGCAAACCAGCACAAAATCTCTTGGATCAAAGCCTCGATCAATGGACACCAATCGCAGCGCACTCTCCATCTCCAGGTTGGCCACCTCGTGAACGCCCCACGCAGTTCGAATCCGATCAAGGTTAAGCTCGGCCGCCAGCGCATCCATAACGGTATTCGCGGCGTCGACATCAAGGGTCATGGTGCCACCGGCGAACTGCGCCGGATTCAGATAACCGAGCACGAGATTGGCATCAGTGACGGTGACTTTGTCACCGCCACGACCATAACAAGCCGGTCCAGGTTGGGCACCGGCGCTCTGTGGTCCTACCTGCAGAACGCCGAAACGCCGTTCAGCAATCGAACCACCACCGGTTCCGATTTCTACCAGATCAATGGCGGCAATATCTACAGGCAGGCCACTGCCACGACGATTTTGTGTCCTCAGCAATTCGAAAGACGTGGCTTTACTGGGCACGCCGCCCTCGACGATGGCAACCTTCGCTGTGGTTCCTCCCATGTCCAGAGAAAGCACATCGCTGTGCCCACACTCAGCGCCGAAGTGGGCTGAAGCCAGTACGCCAGCCGCAGGACCTGACTCAAGCGTGCGTACAGGCATGGTCGCCGCCTGTTCAGCCGATGCCAGACCGCCGCTTGATTGCATCACCCAAAGTGGTGCCGTGATGCCGAGTCGCGGCAGTATTTGCTCAAGCTCTCGAAGATAATCACCGAGCACCGGAATAAGATAGGCATTAACTACAGCGGTATTAGTACGTTCGTATTCTCTACCTTGCAGGGACACATCCGAGGAAATCGTCACCAGGAGTTCCGGACATTGCTCTATCAATATTTCCCGCGCCCTTCTCTCGTGTGCGGGTGCGATATAAGAATGTAAAAAGGCTACGGCCACTGAGGTGATTTCTCTCCGGCGGAGTTCATCGGCCAGGGCAACGACTTCTTCTTCAACCATAGGCGTGAGGACACTTCCATCAGCCAGACAACGTTCAGTCACTTCAAAGGCTCGAGAACGTGGCACCAGAGGCACCGGCTTTTCCATTTGCACATCGTACATACTCCAACGCAGCGCTCGACCTATCTGTAACACATCGCGGAATCCTCGGGTCGCGATTAGCGCAACTTCGGGTCCTTTTCGTTCCAGGATTGCATTCGAACCTCGCGTTGTCGCATGTACTACTTTGCTAATGGCACTTCCATCGACACCTGTACGTGCCAACAATCGCCCGACACTGTTTTCTATGGTCTCAATAAGATGATCTGGATCGGCAAGAAGTTTTTCACTGGCCTCCTGTCCATCATCGAGACGCAATACCAGATCGATGAAAGTACCGCCGACATCAATACCGAGTAGTGCACCTGTTTGCGTTGCGGATTCCTGACTCATTGGCTCTCCATTGGACACGGGGTTTGTAAGGTTGGCAGTGCCTGCTCGCAGGCGTAGGCGATTTGATAGAGCCGCGCTTCGTCAAAGGGATGACCCATTAACTGCACACCTACCGGCATGCCTGCATCACCTAAACCACAGGGCAAGCTGATTGCTGGTATGCCGGTGATGTTGGCCAGATAAGTATCACGACCTAGCACCTCATCACGGGTCAACTTCAATTCATATTCGACACCTTTAATTGTGATCGTCTCGGCATCGATTTTTGGTGCCACTGCAGGCGATGTCGGCGATACAATAACATCAACTTGCTTCATCGCGTGAGCAAAACCCTCTTTAACCAGACGTTGTAAATTACGCGCCTTGATGTATTGATGGGCCGGAATGAATTGGCCTGCCAACATGCCGAGCACCAGGTCCTCGGAAATATCATCGCGTCGATCGCGTAACAAATGCTCATGAGTAACCGCCGTCTCCACTGCCATCATTAACCAGACGCTGCGTGAATATTCTACATAGGGCAGTTCCACTTCTACGACTTCGGCCCCGAGTCCACACATGACGTCAATTGCTTCGTGCACTCGCTGTTCAACATCATCGGTAATAACATCGAAGAAGAAATTCTTCGGTAGACCGAGCTTCACCCCTTTCAAATCTTCCCCAAGGCGTGCCGAGAAATTCGGTACCGGCAGATTTCTGCTCGTCGCATCCTCTGGGTCATGTCCTGCACAAGCTTGTAAGGTCAATGCGGCATCGCTCACAGTACGTGTTAGCTGTCCAATGTGATCTCCATGACGCCAGGTCAATAGAGATCCTCGTTGACTCACCCGCCCAAAAGTAGGCTTCATACCCACGACACCACAGCAATGTGCTGGATACCGTACCGAGCCACCGACGTCGGTTCCCAGCGACATATACGTCAGGCAGGCGGCAACATTGGCACCACCACCACCACTGGAACCACCGGGGATCCGCTTAGCATCCCAGGGGTTTGTGACTTCTCCGAAATGCGGATTATTTGATCGCCCTCCTGCCGCGAATTCATGCATATTTTCCTTGCCGACAATAATGGCTCCAGCACTTTTGAGTCGGCGTACCGCTTCGGCATCATGCTCCGGTACGAAGTCGGCGCGAGCCAGAGCACCAGCGGTTGCGGGTAGGCCAGCAACGGCGATGTTGTCTTTGATGCCAATCGGGATACCATCGAGAGGTCCCAGGTATTCGCCACGTCCGATTGCCGCTTCGCGTTCTATAGCGGTTGCACGCGCGCTGTCAAAGGTTTCGGCGATGAAACTCCTCAGAGTGGGTTGGAGTCTCTCGATTCGTGCGATGGTGGCATCCACAACCTCAACCGGCGAAACTTCTTTGGATTGAATTTTCGGCGCGAGTTCCGAGATGGAAAGCCTCGCCAGTGACTCATCCATCGCGGGAGAACTCACCATCGTCGGCACGCATTTGCACAGCTGAATCGACATCGCTGAGATCCAGATCGTCCAAACGCGAGAATTCAGCGACGAATGCCGCGACCACAGGCGCAACCTTTTCCAATTCTTCATCGCTCATCGGGATCCCACCAAAATCATTCAAAATTGCCCGCAGGGTCTCAGGTGATACTTGCTTCATCGCACACTCCATTCTTAGTCGGTCGAAATCCGAGGCGCACAGCCTTACGCATTTTATGGCCATTTTCAAGCATTGATTGCTTCTGCAAATTAAGGGAGAAATCTGATTAGGGTAGAATTAAATAGATCTGGTGTAAGGCAGGGATGCTGTTTTTCTTTTTCTTCTGCTGCGTCTTGTTCCAGAAACCGGCAAACATTGATCATCAGGAGAATTCCATAAACGCGAGTAGTGCTTCGGCCGGGGGGGGGGCTACTTGCCGTTCTACGTTGGGCTGTTACAATAATTTTTTTGCGACTCTCAAAATACAAGGAGCATCCACCTATGGCTCGTGGCAAGAGTGCGGTACAGAAGGCCTATACACCCAACCAGGAAGTCAGCGATCTATGGCCTGACATCACCGGCAAGGAGATCAATGGTTTAGGGGAAACCGAAGCTGGCCGGCCCAGGCCAGTTTTCTGGCGCACCGATGATTCGATCGCGCACACCGACGCGCTGCTCTATTTCTACAATAAGGACAAGGACAACCCGCGCATTGCAGAGTCTCGCAAGTACCGTGAGGAAACGGCCGCGATCCCCGTCAGTGACATTGCCCCCGAAGCAGTGGAAAAAAGCGCCGCAGACTGGACCACTGAATTGAAACGCAAGGCGCTGGAACTGGGCGCCGACGATGTCGGCATCTGTGAATATCGAGAAGAATGGACCTTCGCGGATCGGCCCGTGCCGCAGGGCAAATATGCCGTAGTCATGGCCTTCGCTCACAATTATCCCGAGCTGAGCACGGCACCAGACGAAAAAGCATATATCGAGATCATGCGGCAATATTCCCGAGCCGGGAGCACATCAAAGTATCTTGCTAACTGGATCCAGGAACTGGGCCATGTTGCGGCGCCGAAGACCGGACCGAACACGGAGGATGTCCTGATGATCCCCGCGGCGATCGAGGCCGGTCTAGGTGAACTAGGAAAGCATGGCTCGATGATCCACAGGAAGCTAGGTGCCAATTTCCGCCTGTCAATGGTGTTAACCGACATTCCTTTGATCGCGGACACTCCGGATATTTTCGGCGGCGACGACTTTTGCACTCGTTGTCAGGTCTGCTCTTCAGCCTGTCCGCCCGATGCTATTTCCCGGGAGAAGGTGATGGTTCGTGGGGAAGTTAAATGGTTTGTCGATTTCGATCTTTGCTTGCCTTACTTCATGGACAATAAGACATGCGGTATTTGTCTTGCGGTCTGTCCATGGTCGCGCCCCGGCATTGCCGATAACCTGATCGTGAAGATGGCGCGCAAGCGCGACGTCGCCACAGCGAAATAGGTGGACGTACTTCTCATCAATTCTCCGCACATGGCAGAAGCGGAAAAACCAGGAGTCAGAGCAGTCTGTTCCTTCTAAATTTTATCAACTCTAGACAGATGAACTTGCGAACTGTCTGGGTATAAGTAACACTAATTCGTTCTACTTATCCGCACCTTTCGCGCGGTCAATTAGCAATTCTCGGTAGGTCGCTGTCGTTCGCGGTAACAGAACCCCGTTTCCCCAATCGACTATAACGCCGTAATGACGCACAAGATCCAATACATCCAAATCGCCGTTTCGAAATCGCTCTGCAATGGATTCTGGATCTTCCACGAAACGAGATTGTCGCTCATTGCGCAGCCGCTCACGTTGTAGAATTGTTGCGTCCTCATTTACTCTATAGTCACCGCGCCGCGCATCAATTTCTTCGATGACAACGCCGTAATCTTTCGCTGCTCGCTCGATACTAACGTAATCGTCAATGACGTCGTCCAGTACCGCCTGCGTTTCGCGTAGCAGGGGATCGCCGAGGCCACCCCCACCGGACGAGGCCCGGATAAGACCATCATCCGCGCTCAGGCGCACACCGCTGACAATGGTGCCGAGATAATTCGATGTTTCTTCGTGTGTTACCGACATCCCATGCGGACCTGCGCTCAAACCGCCTTCGAGACCCCAGACGATGGAGCGTTCACGATCGCAAACGTAGGATACGATCGCATCTTTGGCGTCACGCAATTGAAAGGCTTTCGAGACACCGCAACCGCCTCGGTATTCTCCCGGTCCACCCGAGTCGGTAACGATCATGCAGTGATCCACGTGGATGGGGAAAATTCGCTCCTGCGCTTCTATAGGCTGCGTTGTCAGACTGGCGGCGAAGACTGGACAGGTGGCGTTCACGCCGTCACGACCGTAACGCCCTCCCCAGCCACCGGCTACCCAGTCCATCATCATGAAATATTTATCGACGCCATCGCTGTGAACTGATGCGCCAAGCTCAAGGTATTCAATGTTGAATGAACAGGCCATTGCACGCTCGGGAACCAGACGTGCCCAGATGGCCAGCGTCGCACTGATAAGTTTTTCCGATGGCATGCCCATACTGCCAACGGCGGTCGGCGGTCGGGCATTCACTACCGTACCTTCCGGACCGGGGTCGAAGCTGACGGCGCGGAAAAAACCGGCGTTCAAGGGAATGTCGGGAAAAAGAAACTTGGTAGTACCGACCACCGCGCTGTAGCTCGCACCAAAAGTCGCGTTGTAATTTGATTTAACAGCAGGGTGCGAACCCGTAAGATCATAATGAATCTGATCGCCGGTGATGGTCATCTTGACGCACACTGGCAGCATGCCTTCTTCAGCACCCGGTTCCTGATCGAGATAATCTACGCTTTCCCACTCGCCATCGGGAAGTTCTTTGATGCGAGCGCGGGCGAGTCGCTCAACATAATTCTGGATCTCTCCGAAAGCCAGCATCACCATCTGCAATCCGTACTTCTTGATAAGTCGCGTCAATTCGCGTTCCGCCACCATCGTCGCTTCCGCGCAAGCTTGAATGTCGCCTTCTGCGTCGTCCGGTGAACGAGTATTGGAGATGATCAACCTGACAGTATCTGCACGATATTCACCAGCGCCCCAAATCCTCACTGGTGGGATCCGTAGGCCCTCTCCATAATATTCTGAGAGCGTCGCGTCTAATGATCCGGGTACCGTGCCACCGATATCAGCCCAGTGTCCGCCGGTGACGACAAGGGCGATCATTTCTCCTTCCCAGAATAGTGGTCGGACGAGGCGCACGTCATTAAAATGCGTAGAACCTAGATAGGGGTCATTTATGGCATAAATGTCGCCCTCGCGAATATCATCTTTAAAGGCATCAAGTACCGCTTTGGCATGAAAGTGCATGTTACCCATGGCCGCGTAAAAATCGTGGCTGCCCTGGGTCACGGTATCGCCGTGCCGATCGCAAAGCGTCGAGGAATAATCGCCGGCATAGAACACCATGGAATGACACGTTCTCAGGATCTGTTCCCCCATCAGATCCGCAACGTTCATTAGTGCGTTCTTTATAACTTCGAATGTAACCGGATCCAGTCCTTCTTTGGACATCTTCGCTGCACCACCTACGCCATTTGTTTTATTGATCACTGGCTGTCCCCCTCGATCTTCATTCGCAGGTTCAACCACTCATCCACCTCAACAACAACGTCCGGCGGAATGACCGTGGTGGAATCCAATTGTTCAATCACAGCCGGACCGATGATCTGCGCGCCTGCCCCAAGCGATGCACGCTGGAAAATCGGCGTGTTGATCGGCTTGTCCGTACCAAACCAAACTTCCCGCCGTCCTGAACTGTGCACTCGCCTACAGGACGGCGCATGCCTCGGTAAGTTGGGTTTGTCGGTAAGTCCGGTGGCACGCAGCGCAATGCCATGTATTTCCAGCGGATAGCTTTCGCGGTTGAACATATACTCTCGTGCATAGTTCGAGTGAAAAGTTGTGACGATATCCAATGCGTCCAAAGACCTTGCAACAGGGATGCTCAATGAGCGCCATTGACCGACATAGCGCATATCGAGCGAGCGCTGGAGTTCTATCCGTTCAGGATCTGCACCCTCTTCCCTGAGGCGCGTCATTGCTTCTTCTTCGAGTTTAGAAAACTCTGCCTCCAGATCCAGCATATTCAGCGCATCGAAGGCGACAAAAAAGCTTGTAGACAGGTCATGTTGTAGGTCAACTAACAGACAACCCAATGCCGAGGTGATACCTGGGTTAGGTGGCACAATGATCTGCGGAATATCCAGTTCGCGCGCGAGTTCGACCCCATGTAAAGGACCCGCACCACCGAATACGACCAAAGTAAATTCTCGTGGATCGTATCCACGCCTTATCGAAATGCGCCGTACCGCATCTGCCATGTTGCCGTTGGCAACACTGATGATGGCATAAGCTGCTGCCTGTACGGACATCCCCAGGGGCGTCGCAATATGTTTTTCAATGGCCGCGACTGCCCGCGAAGTATCGAGTTTCATCGCACCCTCCAATAGTTGATCGCCTAAGCGACCCAGAACCAGATTGGCGTCGGTATTTGTAGGAATATCATTTCCGTGGGCATAACAGGCGGGACCAGGTGTGGCGCCCGCTGATTGGGGTCCATTGCGAAGCGAACCAGCATCATCGATCCAGGCAAGTGATCCTCCGCCTGCACCGATAGTGAGTACCTCAACACTTGGGAAGCAGATGGGATAACCGAAATCCACCGCCCACTCTTTCGTCATCCTCGCTTCACCCTGGTATACCAGTGACACATCGGTGCTGGTGCCGCCCATGTCCAGACCAATCGCATTCTCAGAACCTGCAAGCTGGGCAATATGTCGGCTGGCGATGGTGCCCGCAGACAAACCCGATGCCGCCAAGCGCGCGGGAAGCTGACGCGCAGATTCCGCCGTCATGACCCCTCCTCCGGAATGCAGCAGCAGCAAGTCTCCCGGGTAACCTGCCTTTTTAAGGCGAGCATCAAGTCGATCAATATAACCATCAATGAGGGGCATGAGCACGGCGTTCACCACTGTCGTTGAGAAGCGTTCATGCTCGAAGATCTCGTGGAGTACATCGCTCGAACAAATGAGATGTGCCTCTGGCAATTCTTCACGGAGGATCTCGATCATTCGTTTTTCATGAGCTGTATTTGCATGTGCGTTCATGAAACACACAGCAATGGTACGTATATCTCTGCAGCGAAGCGTTTCAGCGAGGTCCCGTGCTTCGTTTTCCGATAAGGGAGAAAGTATTTCACCTGCATGGCTAATACGTTCGGTGATTTCCAGACGGTCACGTCGACGAATGTAGGGCGGCGCCACATCTGCATAGGTATCCCAGATGTCTTCCCTGTTACCTCGGCGCATCTCAAGGATGTCCCGAAAACCGCGCGTTGTCACCATGGCAGCGCGAGGAAACGAGCGTGTGATGAGTGCGTTGGTGGCAACTGTCGTGCCGTGTGCAAAGAATGTCGTCGCGCTCAGCTCGATCCCTAGTTCCAATACGCCTGCCATAACGCCGTCCATTGGATCCGGCGTGGAGGGAACTTTACCGACTTGAATAGTACCAGTTTGTTCATCGTAGGCGATGATATCGGTGAAAGTACCGCCGACATCGATACCGATCCTTTTACTCACGAGTCAGCTACGCGCCTAAAAAATAATTTAAAATGTCGGACTGAGTTCCAGTTCTCCATATAAGTCACAGCCAATAATGCTTGTTGTATTTGCTTACCATGGCACGTTGCGCCCATCTCTGCATCCGGTTCTCTATCGTCACACAAAGTGAAATGCGCATATCTTTTCTAAAGCAACTCAGGATCCGGTGGCAGGCCCGCAAGGTGCCGTCCCAGGATCTGAGCCGCTACATCGTAATCGGTATAGGCATGGGCAGAAGCAACATGTATATCGCGCCAATAACGCTGCGCGGCATGGCTTTCCATGGCGGCGCTACCGCCTGAAGCTTCATATAACCTGTCCGCAGCCTGCACAGCCAACTTCACGGCATAGGCCTGGTTAGTACGCCATTTCACCTGGGTATCCTCAGTAGGTGCCTTGGTTTGTACACCATGGCTAACAAAATCCGCCCAGTCGTTCTCTAGTATTAATGACGCCGCGTTCAATTCGTGACTCGATTCCGCCAGACGCATGCACGCGGGTATAGATTGCAGCATCTTTGCTCCGGTGAATGCCCGTGTCCGTTTTTTCAGATAGTCCGTGTAATTGCGCAACATGCCATCTGCAATACCCAGGACAATGGTAGAAAAACCGGCACCAAACACCGCCATGAAGGGAATGCGATAAAGATCCGAATCATGGACCCCCACGCCGCGCGATTGCCCCGTGGCAAGGGCGTAGAAACTTTCCGCACGGTACTCGGGTACCAACACATCGTCGACTTGCAGATCTTTGCTACCAGTGCCTTTTAGTCCGGCGGCATGCCATGTATCAATAATTTGATAGTCAAGCGCTGGCAGTAGTGCCAGCAGATGTTCTTTATCGCCAGCTTCATTTTCACAATACCCGCCGAGCAGTGCCCACTGTGCATGGTCGCATCCGCTGGAGAAACGATAACGGCCGGAAACTCGATACCCTTCGTCGGTTCGAGTGAAGGTTCCTGTTGGTGCTACTGATGAACAAACAAAGGTATCTGCATCCTTGCCCCATATCTCCTCCTGCACCTTTTCGTCAAATGCCGCGACTGCATGGGCATGTGCGGATAATAGATGCATGACCCAGCCAGTGGATGGGCAGGCGGCGGCGATTTTGCGTGAGCAGTGACTGAATTCCAGAAAATCCTCTTTGCTACCACCAAAACGGCGTGGCAACAGTCCGCGCGTGTATCCCGTTTCTTTCAAGAGTTCCACATTTTCCATCGGCACCATGCGCATGGATTCACATTCGGCTGCACGCCCGGCGATGCTCGGCAGGACGGCATCAATTCGAACTGGGAGTGAATCTTTGGTTTTAGAAGTTGAAATAGTTACTTGCCTCCAATCGGGCCTGTGGAGTCCTGTTAGATAATTCTAGTCGGATAGTGAGGAATAAGGCTGATCAGATCAAGCAGCAGGGTTAAAGCATCATCACACCTTACCTGGAAAATAAATCGGGGTCTTGATCTTTCCCCGGTAGTTCGTAGCTCTTTGCGTGATGTTTCCCAAAAATTAGTCCTCTCAAATAACCAAGCAACATGCTCTTCTCTAAAGGAATGTAAAAGTATAAAAAACTGATTTCAAGGAGACGGGGATATTGAATAAAAGTCTAGCGATGACCGCCTTTCTCGATACTTCCCTGAACCCACCCATCGGGTCAGCGTCGTTGTCATTCCATAATTCAATTATTACTCCGGTATACCTGTCATTACACTTATGAGAGGTGTTTTGCTAATTTCTAAACAAAAAAAGCCCCTGCAAGAGGGGCTTTATTTTGTTTAAGAGCCTGGCAGTGACCTACTTTCACATGGGGAGACCCCACACTATCATCGGCGCTAAGCAGTTTCACTTCCGAGTTCGAGAAGGGATCGGGTGGTACCCACTTGCTATGGCCGCCAGGCAATTCGTTGGATTAAATGGTGGTTAATTAGGGTCAGAGTAAAAATTCTCTTCACTGCTTCTGCGGCAGCGAGAAATTTTACTCTGACCCTAATTAACCACCATTTAATCGGCATAAAATAATTCGAAAGCTGAACAACGCTTGTAACATTTGAATATAACGCATTGCTTGTCAGTCACACTCAAACTGCTTGAGTGTTATATGGTCAAGCCTCACGGGCAATTAGTACTGGTTAGCTTCATGCATTACTGCACTTCCACACCCAGCCTATCAACCTCGTAGTCTACGAGGGCCCTTCAGGGAGCTTAAAGCTCCAGGGAGATCTCATCTTGAGGGGGGCTTCCCGCTTAGATGCTTTCAGCGGTTATCCTGTCCGAACATAGCTACCCGGCAATGCCACTGGCGTGACAACCGGAACACCAGAGGTTCGTCCACTCCGGTCCTCTCGTACTAGGAGCAGCTCCTCTCAAATCTCCAACGCCCACGACAGATAGGGACCGAACTGTCTCACGACGTTCTAAACCCAGCTCGCGTACC
>JBLIML010000060.1:0-18100 GCA_047638675.1 Planctomycetota bacterium
TCGCTGTCGCTTCGCCCACGACTTGCAGGGACTCCGGTTTGAGGTTCACCACGTAGACATTCGTACTCACGATGTTTTCAATGGATCCACCAGCGGCCTTTAGCGCCAGGCCGACATTTTCAAAGGCTCGTTTGGCCTGTGCGGCAAGGTCACCTTCACCGATGATGTTGAGATCTTTATCCTGGGAGGTCTGGCCTGCGATATGTACCATGCGATTGCCTCTGCTGATCACGACCTGACTGAAGGCGTAGGGTTTGCTGTCAAATAAGGTGTCCGGGTTGATATGTTCAATAGACACAGACGATAAACCATCGCTCCCACCCATTTCATCACTTGTTGATTCAGCAGAAACAGACGTATAGCAACAGCAAAATATCAGGAAAACAGAAAATCTTTTTTTCATCGATGTAACCTCTTTATTATCAGTGTGACGCCTTCTTCCATTTGGCATGACCTACTCATGTTCCTATGTAGATTGTAAGGCCTAACTGCGGGTGCATGCTTGTATTATATGAGTACGCCAAATAAACGATTAAAGGTTCTCGGCTAAAGCCCGAAGTTACCCAGGTTTAGGGGACAAAGCAGAAACTGGCAGGTAGCTGATAAGAGAGAATATTGTTGGAGTACTCATCGACACATGCAGGCAGATCATCTGTGTCAGCAAAAATCAATTTCTTCTATCCGGATTACTTGAGCAACCAGAGCACAGCCAGACTACCAATGACAATTTTTGAAATCACCCATGGCGGTGTATGTAAATTACTCTTTTCCTCACACACCGAATTATTAAATGTGAGAACTGATCATGAACACTGACCCTTAATCCAGTGGTGTGAATGTCGGGGCAGTTTTTACCCAGCATTTGGTGTGATATTTTCAATGCGTGCATGGTAATTCTCCTGTGATATTTGAAAGTCTCTCAACTCAAAAAGATCTCGTTGCGCCATACATGTTCATTTTTATTTCATGAAAAATAGTAAGTGGTTATTTTTGATTGGTTTTTTTATTGAATTTGTGGAGATTCACCAGAGTCAGGCTAATGCTACCCCAAACTGACTAATTTCAGAACGTCAAATTTTTCCTCCTCCAACATTGCCATAGCTGCTTCCAGCGCCTGCTCACGCGTTTCATAATTATTGGTGTCCGGGAGATGCTTATCCGCTTCAAGAGCTGTCAATACATCTATGATCTTTTCACTCATTCCGCACAAGTACACTTTCCGATTGGTATGCCTGGCATGGTCACCAATGGTTTCAATAGCCAGGGCGGCAGATACATCAATTGAAGGCATTCGAGTGAAATCAAGTATTATTGCCAGGGCGCCGCCTTCCAGTTGAGAGCGGGCATGATGCCCCAGATCCGCTGCGGCACCGAAGCTCAGTGGTCCGTCGAAATCGAAAACGGTAATCAGATCTTTCGCCCTTTCAAGAATCTCCGTTTCTCTCTCAGTCGCTGTGTGAAAAATCAGGTCCTGCTGCTTCAGGCGCTCCATTTGTGTACTCGCAATTTGTTTGACAAATGCAATGGACGCAAGCACTACACCAACGGCTACCGCGGTAATAAGGTCAACAAAAATAGTTAGACCCAATACGATAACCATTAAGGCAAGATCCCAGCTCGGTCCCTTATGTGAATTTTTAATGTAGTTCCAGTCAATAATGTCCAGACCTACCTTGACCAGAATACCAGCGAGAACAGCATGTGGTATCAGGGAAGCCTGTGCGCCAAGCCCGAGTACTACTGCTAGCAGAAATAGAGCATGTATCATCCCCGATATTCTTGTACGACCGCCAGTCCTGATATTTACAACTGTTCGCATGGTTGCTCCAGCACCAGCCGTACCACCAAAAAGTCCGGCAAAAGTGTTACCAATACCCTGTCCGATGAGTTCCTTATTGGAATTGTGTCGGGTACGGGTCATATTGTCGGCAACCAGTGAAGTCAAAAGACTATCGATTGCACCGAGAAGCGCGAGTACAAAAGCGGCTTCAACAATGATGAAAAACGATATAGTCGTCAATTGAGGTATATGAATTTCCGGCAAGCCGCTTGGTATAGTACCGAGAATGGGCACATTACCCATGATAATGCTAATGAGAGTACCTATGATAAGAGCAGCCATCGCCCCGGGTAGATACTTACCTAAGACGGGCGGCCATTTCAACGCGATAGCTAAAGTTAGCGCACCAAGAAAAAGAGCCCTGATATTCATGTCACCGATCGCTGTCGGTGCGTAAAACAGTGCGTCGACGGTTCCTGCCGGTGCATTATGTCCGAGTAAAGGACTGATCTGGAGAATGATGATAATACCGCCGATACCACTCATAAAACCGCTGATAACCGGGTAAGGTACCAATCTTATGTAGTCTCCAAGCTTAAAGACGCCCATAAAGATCTGAAACACACCAGCCAACATGATCGCAGTGAAAATCAATGCGATATTTCCATCGAGGTCAGGATGTGCGGCAATACTCGCGGCCAGACCAGCGACAACTACCGTCATCGGTCCGGTCGGGCCGGATATTTGTGACTCTGTCCCGCCAAACACCGCAGCAAAAAAACCAACAAAAATTGCGCCATATATACCAGCGATCGGCCCAAGACCTGAAGCTACCCCCATCGCCAGGGCGAGAGGAAGTGCGACTACACCGGCCGTTAAGCCACCATAGATATCTCCACGTAAATTGGAGGTGTCCAGTTTAACCATTTTTCAAAAATCCCCTTACTGATACATTAATTTGAATCTGTTGTTTTTCATTGCTCTCTAGCCGAATAACTTCTTGTAGTATGCGGCGATGGACACGAATTTTTCCTCTTTAGAGTCATAACAACTCACTTCACCATGGGGGATATCGTAAACCCATCCATGAATCATCAAATCGCCTGTCGCCATTTTTGCTGCGACTGAAGGATGCGTTTCCAGATGTTTTATTTGCATCAACACATTTTCCTGGGTCAACTCCGCTAGATGATCATCATTTATCTCACCCGATCTGGCCTTAACTCTGGCCAGTGCAGCGGACGCATGAGATAACCAGTTTGATACATGAGGGAGAGAGGTAAGGTTTTCGGGATGCATCGCGCCTTTCATTGCCCCACAGTCAGTGTGGCCGCATATGACCACGTGCCTGACGCCTAATACCATGACCGCAAATTCTATTGATGCCGTGATTCCACCTGTAGTGTGGGAATGTGGTGGAACGATGTTTCCGGCATTGCGGCAAATGAACAGTTCGCCCGGAGAAGTTTGGGTAATTAAGTTCGGATCAATTCGAGAATCAGAACAGGTAATAAATAGCGTTTCTGGCTCCTGTTTATTTGCAAGCTTCTGGAACAAATCTTTGTTCTGCTGAAAAGCAGTCTTTTGAAACTCTGCTAATCCTGTTAGTAATTTTTTCATTTCAGTACTCTTTAATTATGATAAATACGTGTGTGGATAAACCTGAGCAATTTATCTGGTTATTTTTTTAAAACTATATAGGCGAAAAAATATTAATGATCTTATGTTTGTGATAGGAATAACCTTTCACGAAAATGATCATAGTGATAAGATTTAAAGCATGAAGGAATTGAATCTCTCTTTGAAACAACTCAGGTACTACCTGGTTGCAGCTAAACATAGCAGCTTGCGCAAGGCTGCCAGAGAGTTGAGAATTTCTCAGCCTTCGCTTAGTGCCCAGTTAAAATTGCTTGAGAACTGCCTGGGCATAGTCCTGTTTGAGCGAAATAGAGGGGGCGTAATGCTCACTCCCCTGGGCAGGGAATTGATCGGCGAGGCGACTCAAGCAATCAATGCGGCCAATTCTATTGTTGATGCTGCTAATTTCCTGGTCAACGGCCCTTCTGGTGTGTTTCGACTAGGTGCGAGCCCATCTCTCGGACCTTACAGCTTGCCGAGAATATTACCCGTCATACATAAAAAATATACCGGCGTTAAGTTTTTCGTCCGTGAAGATGTACCCGCCTTACTCTATGAAGGTTTAATAGCTGGAAATTACGATTTGATATTTACGACTTTACCGATTGATGACCACTCGTTAACGGTGTCGAGCTTGTTTCGTGAGCCTATTTACCTGGTGGTTAATCGCGAGCATAGCCTGGCAAAAGGTAAAACAATCAAAGCGGAGCAACTGGCAGGATTAGAGGTTCTAACCATAGAAGAACATCATCTCTTTTACACCCAGGTAGAAGCACTGTGCAAAAAATTCAACGCCAAACTGCTCAGAGATTATGAAGGTACGAGTCTTGATTCAATCAGGCAGATGGTTCAAATGGAGATGGGCGTCGCCTTTTTGCCGGCACTCTATGTGAGGTCGGAAATTAGCAGCAAGGACAAGCTTCATATCCTCAAGATAGAAGAGGAAGCCATCTACAGAGATAATGTCCTGTGTTGGCGCAATACCTCTCCACTAAAACCGTTTTTTCGGAAACTAAGTGTTTTTTTTCAGGATGCCCTGATCAAAGAATTCAAAAACGAAATTCAGCTTCTGTGACTAACATTATTAATCGCATTGACAAGTTAACTAAAAAATCACCATTTTGGCTAAGATTCCCGTTCGTACAAAAAAATCAACTTGTTGATTATCATAGCTATTTATTTTACGAAAGCGTATGAAAAATCAAGAAATCCCTGGTTTTTTAGTTAACTTGTTAATACCCTCGTAGGGGTTACTCTGATTTTGAATGTCGCGTATTCACACCCGCTTCCTTAAGCGCTGCGGCAACTTCCGCCGGCATGTAATTTTCATCATGTTTGGCTAATACTTCTTTCGCTCTAAAGATACCACTGCTATTCAGTTTGCCGTTGGCGACTATGCCCTGACCTTCGCGAAACAGATCCGGAAGGATACCCTCATAACTCACGCTTACATTCTGCAAGGTATCAGTCAAATCAAAACTCACTAACAAGCTTTCCGGATCCCTAACTACACTGCCAGGAGTTACCAAACCACCTATGCGAAATGATTTATTTATAGGAGCCTCGCCGGCGGTAACCTGACTGGGGCTATAAAAGTACAAAAGATTATTTTGAAATGCTTTTAGGACAAACGCAGTTGCTACACCTGTACCCATAACGCAATTAGAAAGACGCCTAATTTAGGCCGTCTGATAGACATGAAATTCTTATTATATTTAAATCGACATAATTGTAGGTGTCTTAACACATAAACAATTTTACTAAATTAAATCTATTCCATCTTTGTACTTTTATCTGAAGTTGTTGGTCCAACCGGGCTGATTTCAGGTTCAGGTGCATCCTCAATTAAACCCAACATTTGCGCTCTTCTGTTCCAGTGTTTTCTGGCAAGGATTTGCATATCTTCTACGCTGTCTAGTTCATCGACGATTTCCATTCCTAGCATCGTCTCAATTACATCTTCCATCGTTACTATCCCGGAAGTACCGCCGAATTCGTCAACGACAAGTGCAATCTGTTCCTGTTTCTCGGTAAACCTTCGAAACAGATCTGGTATGGGGAATTCTTCCTTTATAATCATTATTTCCCTTTTAATGTCGCTAATACGTTTTAAATCATTCCCCCGCACCAGATTAGCAAGTAGTTCATCTTTCAAGATGTAGCTACTTATTTGATCTTTAGTTTCATTTCGATAAACAGGAATCCGTGAAAATTTCATGTTTTGATTCACATCATAAAATTCCCGTAATGTTGAATTCTCCGGCGCTACTTTAGTAACAATACGAGGTGTCATGATATCTCGTGCACGCACAGTATTAAATTTTAATAAGTTGCCAATAATATCTGATTCCATTTTCTCGAACACACCTTCCTTCGCCCCGATCTCTGCCATGACTAGAAAATCTGCTCTTGACAACACCGGTCTCGTTTTATCCCGTTTCAGTCTTTTTGTAATAAGTTGACTGAACCACACCAGGGGATATAGCACGGTTATGATAAATATCAATGACTTGATGGTGAACGGTGCAAGCTCTCGCCAATAATTTACACCGATGGTTTTGGGAATAATTTCAGACAGTATCAGTATCGCCAATACCATTACAGTCGGTATTAGCAATGCCGTAACAAGTGGGTTTGCATCACTCCAAATTAACGAGGCTTGTTCACCTACACCTATCGCGCCAACGGTATGAGCAATGGTATTCAAAGTAAGTATAGCGGCTAATGGACGGTCGATATTTTCCTTAAAGTGCTTTAGCGTTTCACCTATCCGTGTCCCTTCTTCTAACTTTATTTGGGCGAATGTTGGTGTAATGCTTAGTAATACAGCTTCCCACAAGGAACAAAGAAAAGAAAAAAAGACCGCTAGCAGGAAAAAAGTTAGAAGAAGATCGTACATATAGAGCTTACACTATTGGTTTTTGCATACTATTTCAATGCCAACAAAAGCAAGTGTGAATAATATTTAAGTATTATACCGGATCACGATGATTTAGCTGGCTATACACACTCCAGCCTCCTATCCAGGCTAATCGTAGATAAACAAGTAAAATCTGGTTTGTATATTCTTTCAAAATCTCCACCACTACTGCTCCATGTTTATATAATATACATTGAGCGAATGTGCGTTAATATGTGCCCATTGGCACTACCGTGAGAGCCTAATAGATGAGAACTATCTTGTGAATATTGAATATTTGACTGATATTATCATCTTATTATCAGCAGCAATAATCGCCGTTCCCATATTTCAATCCTTACGTCTTGGCGCAATACCCGGATTTTTGATCGCAGGGATAATAATTGGGCCATCAGGTTTTGGGTTCATTGAGAATTATGATGAGATTACGCACCTTGCAGAGTTAGGTGTAGTGCTTTTGTTGTTTGTGATCGGGATAGAAATAAAGCCGTCGCGTCTTTGGAAGATGAAAGGCCTGGTGTTAGGTCTTGGGTCGCTTCAGGTCTTTGTTACCGGGGGTATAATCACCTTGATAGCCCATGAACTCCTTAATTCATCCTGGGAAATTTCGCTGTTAATTGGGGCTGCCCTGTCACTTTCCTCAACCGCTTTCGTACTTCAGTTGTTGAAAGACAGGAAAGCGCTGTTCTCAGAGTACGGCAGACCCGCGGTTGCTATATTGCTGTTGCAAGACCTGGCAGTGGTTCCACTTCTCGCGTTCGTATCATTGATGGGCGCACCAGATTTAACAATAAAAGAAGATGTTTTTATTGCCTTGGCCGAGGCACTCATCATTCTTGTACTTATTGTTTTTACAGCTCGATATATTTTGAACCCCCTGCTTAACGTACTTACCCGTTTTGGCTCTCCCGAAATATTTACCGCAACCGCTTTATTGTTGGTTTTAGGTTCGGCACAGGCTATGGAGAGCGTTGGCTTATCCATGGCCATGGGAGCATTTGTAGCCGGGCTCCTAATTGCTGATTCTTCCTATCGACACCAGATCATAGCTGAGATTCAGCCATTTCGTGGCTTGCTGTTAGGCCTGTTTTTTATTTCCATGGGTATGTCTTTAAATCTCGATAGTTTTCTGGGTAAGCCATTTACATTATTGGGTGTTGTCGTGGCATTAATGGCTATCAAGCTCCTGGCTCTCTGGCCGTTGGCGCGCCTGTATGGTTTAAACAATAAAATGTCGATTTCGGTGGCCTTGCTTCTTGCGCAAAGCGGTGAATTCGCATTGGTCTTGTTCGCATTAGCGAAAGGACTAGGGCTATTCGACGAAGTATTATTTCAGCATCTTTTGATTATTGTCCTGCTCAGCATGCTTGCAACGCCCGCATTGGAGAAATTAGCCTATCGGATATTTTCAGCCTCCCGCAAACGCCCTGCCGTTATACCTGATATTAAGACTGAACAGGCAGAACAAGATCCAAAACCTGTCGTTCTTGCCGGTTTTGGTCGAATGGGGCATAGAGTTGGTCATATCCTGGAGTTAATGAAAGTGCCGTTCATAGCAATCGACAATGATGCAAAGATTGTAGATCGGGAACGTGCACAGGGTAAGTCTGTGTATTTCGGCGACGCCCAACGCATCGAAGTGCTCCGCGCGGTGGGAACCGCGGAGGCACCTTTTGTGATAGTGTCAATTGGTGATCATGATGCGACAGAGCAGGTAGTATCCTCTGTTCATTCTGTTTTCCCTGAGGTTCCTGTTTTTGCGCGCGGGCATGATGTCATTAGATGCCGGGAGCTTAGTGCTTTGGGCGCGTACTTCACAGTTTCAGAAACCCTTGAGGCGAGTGCTGAACTTGCCCGTGCTGCATTGCTTCATAGCGGTGCTGATGATCCAGAAGTAGAAGATGCCCTGAAACACTTTCGGCAAAACTATTATCAGCGAATAAATAAAGGTACGCTTCAAGAGTAAATGAAATCTTGCCAATAGTTGACCACGTATTAACGTGGGCATGGCTGATTGATCCGTAATAAATTGTGCAGAAGACACTGGTAATAAAGAATACTTCTGTTCCTCACCTTCGCTGAGCCCAATATTGAGATTTGATGTCGATAGCTTACATCTCCAGTTCAATTCGTATTTTCCTTACTCTATGGTTACAAAAAACGATTTAAACTTGTATTCCAATTCGATTATATTTGCCAGCAATGAAACTTCGTCGTGGATGAGGGAAACATGAAAATTAACTTGAACGTAGCAGAAGGACATTCACCATCGGGTGAAAACTTACGTCGTTATATTAATACGAAATTGAGATCGACATTGAATAATAGCAAACAGTATATTCGGAATGTGATCGTCAAAGTATCCGATTTGAAAGGCCCAAAAGGCGCAATGATGAAAATATGTTCCATTCAGCTATCAATCATTGGGCAGACACCTGTCTATGTTAAAACTCGCGCACGCAATATCTATTCCGCTATTTCGAAAGCGGTTATTCGTGCTGGGCATAAATGCAACCGACGCGTACGCCACCGCCAGCTTTTATTGATCGGTAATACGACTGGAGAGAAAAAGTCTAGCCAATCTAAGTATCTCTTTACCAGTTAAATACTCTTGAAATACACAGAAGAAACGAAACTATGAATACGCTCGCTAAAACACGTTCGCTACCCTCTGGAGCATTCGCGGGGGAGCAATTAAAAGTTCTCCGTAATACTTACGCGCTGCTGTCCGCTACTTTGCTCTTTAGTGCAATGACGACAGGTATTTCCATGGCGATGAATTTTGGTCATCCGGGAATACTCATCACCCTGGGTGCTTACTTTGGCTTACTATTTGGGATCCACAAGTGCCAAAATAGTCATTGGGGTATTGCTTTGGTATTTGCCCTAACTGGCTTTATGGGTATTACACTTGGACCCATTCTCAACATGTATCTGACAATGGCGAACGGTGGTCAGATTATCATGTTATCGCTCGGCCTGACTGGCGTAACCTTTGTATCGTTAACCGCTTATGCGTTAGTGACACAGAAGGATTTTAGCAATTGGCGAACAACGCTGACTGTAGGCATTATGGTTGCCTTTCTCGCAAGTCTGGCCGGGATATTTTTTCAAATCCCTGCCCTGTCATTAAGTGTATCCGTGATGTTTATGTTATTGATGTCCGGACTGATTTTGTACGAGACTAGTAACATTATTCATGGTGGCGAACACAACTACATTCTAGCAACAGTAACGTTGTATATTTCAATCTATAATATGTTTCTTAGTCTTTTACACGTACTCGGTTTTTTGAACAACAACGATTAACGTTTCAAACGCTGCCGTTATGCAATAACACGGCTAATATCCAGTCAGAACGCTCCTCGCTCACAACAAGCCTCGTGTAGGTAGGTACCAATGAACAACTTATTTGGTGGCCAATTGATAGTGGTCGACTTGAAAATAGTGGCATTCGCGCTATTTACGTTTATGCTCACATAAAACTGTTATTACTATCTAGATGATAAATTCACTACGCGATTTTTTGAAACTCGAAGCAGCCGGTGGCTGTATCCTTGTAATGGCGGCCGTTGTGGCCATGGTTATTGCCAATTCGCCACTCAGCGATCTCTACGCCTCATTCATTGAACTCCCCATGGCAATTCAAATTGGTAACTTCGAGATCGCCAAACCTTTACTGCTTTGGATCAACGACGGTCTCATGGCCATTTTCTTCTTCCTGGTGGGTCTCGAGCTCAAGCGCGAGATCGTGGACGGTCAATTATCCAATCCAATCCAGGTTGCATTACCCGCTTTTGGCGCATTAGGCGGGATGTTGGTTCCTGCATTAATCTACATTTTCATCAATCAAGGCGACGAGGTGGCTTTGCAAGGCTGGGCAATTCCGGCAGCAACAGATATTGCATTTGCGCTAGCGATTCTAATTTTACTAGGCAACAGAGTACCCCTGTCTCTCCGCGTTTTTCTAGTGTCCATTGCTATCTTTGACGACATCGGCGCTATCATCATTATCGCACTGTTCTACACGAGCGAACTGTCTCTGCCTGCGTTGACGACAGCAATGGCGTGTTTGTTACCACTGTTTATCTTCAATCGTCGAGGCGTACTTGAGAAAGCGCCCTACTTATTCTTTGGCATGATAATGTGGGCTGCAGTTCTGAAATCTGGCGTGCATGCCACATTAGTTGGCGTGGTACTAGCTCTGTTTATTCCCATTCGAAACCCCGAAAATGAGCCCTCACCGCTGCATGATCTGGAACATGATCTGCACATAGCTGTAGCGTTTGTAATCTTGCCCCTTTTCGCGTTTGCCAATGCCGGCATTTCTCTTGAAGGTGTCTCATTTAACTATCTGCTTCATCCCGTTTCATTGGGGATATTACTCGGATTGTTTGTCGGCAAACAATTCGGTGTCTTCCTGTTTTGCTGGTGTGGCGTCAAATTAGGGTTGGCGCGTTTGCCACCAGACTTATCCTGGACGCATGTTTACGGAACGTCACTGCTGTGCGGGGTTGGATTTACGATGAGTTTGTTCATCGCAACATTGGCATTCGAGAAAACTGGCGTCAATCTGCTCTTTGATGAACGCCTGGGTATCATAGTCGGATCGTTGTTATCCGGTGCCTGCGGCTATCTCGTTTTAAAGGCATCTTTACCCTCTCCCAAGACGTCACTGAGTAAGCAGTAACCGGGTCAAGTCTTGACATATCATATTAACTTGCAGCCAAGGAGTGCGATGTCGAAAGTGTGCAGTGTCATCCCTTAAGACAACATCCCTGTTGTCCTCTCTCATCGCTGGCCTTTTTTAGGCTATGATAAACAGGTTACTTTCAAACAGTTCCGGCGCCCCTTCCAATACCGCCACAAGAACGCCTGCCTCAATGCCGCTGCCGTCGGCGTCGTAGAATAATTCACCGTTGTTCAGGTTATAAATTATTCGATCGTCCCCGTCTTCAGCGATACCTGTGTCGTTGGCACGAAACTCCTCTTCCGCAAGGAAATTCCCGACCTCTGTAGTCAGAGCGGAAAACACATCGGCATCTAACATGATTGTGTCATCGTTCGAGGAGAAACGAAAGATAGTATCCGCATTCTCGGGGATCACTGCGCTGTCAAACTGGAAACTGTCGTGCCCGGCCCCGCCAAACAACTCATCCTCGCCTTCCCCGCCGTTCAGCAGGTCATCACCGCCCCTACCCGCCAGGACATCATTGCCTGCGCCGCCGTTGAGAATATCACTACCGAATCCACCATTCAGAAGATCATTGCCATCGCCTCCGGTAAGCAAATCGTCACCGCGCCCGCCATGCAACACATCTTCACCGTTACCGCCTTCCAGCACATCGTGACCCGCGCCGCCAACCAGGACATCGTCGCCTTCTCCGCCATACAGCAGGTCATCGCCAAAACCGCCATTGAGACCATCGTTTCCTTCATCGCCCTCAAGCTGGTCATCGCCTCGCTGACCAGCAAGACGGTCATCACCCTCACCGCCTTCGATGACGTCGTCGCCGCCACCGCCAATCATCCGGTCGTTTCCAGCATCGCCATCGAGAACATCGTCACCACCTTCGCCTTTCAGTCGATCGTTACCGTCGCCTCCGGCAAGTGCGTCATCGCCGCGACCGCCGTGTAGCACGTCATCACCGTTACCGCCATCCAGCACATCATTACCCACGCCTCCTACCAGTAGATCCTGACCATCGCCAGCGTCGAGTGTGTCATTGCCATGGCTTCCAATAAGTCGATCATTACCGTCGCCCCCCAAAAGCAGATCGTCATGTCTTCCGCCACGTAAAATGTCAGACCCGTCACTTCCAACAAGCACATCGTTGCCTGCGCCACCATCTAATACATTGTGCGCTGTGTCGGATGCAAAAAATGGCTCCGGGTTTTCGGCAGCACCTGTTGGATCCTCTACGGCTTCACCAGCAATAAGCACATCATCTCCTGCGCCACCGGACAATAGATCACTGCCTGCCCCACCAATAAGGATGTCATCGCCATCGTTGCCCCGGAGCAAATCATCGCCAGTCCCACCATCCAGAACATCATTTCCAGCACCACCAAACAAGAGGTCATTGCCGCCACTACCGAAAAGCGCATCGTTGCCCGCGAGTCCAATTATTTCATCGTCTTCATTGCCGCCATAGAGTATGTCGTCTTGCTCTGTACCTATAATAATCGCCATTGTGCCTCTCCTAATTCGTTATAAATCAATTAACAAAAAAATGCTGTGTATCCTGAATAACGAACAAAGCGCAGATTGGTTGACAAAGGGAGTATGGAGGAATGGGGTTTACAGCATGGGCAAGGCTCAGATATTGACGAATCCCCACAAACTTCGATAAAAATATATTTCAAAAACAATTGCTTACTAAATTATGTGCAAAACGAAGAACCTGCACAATGAAACGTGATCTTTTGAGGTTAGTGACTTTACAATTTCACAGGAAATTCACCAAAACAGGTTCACGTTAACGAGCAAATGTTGAAATGTGAGAGCTGACAGCCCTTTTGGTTTCTAGTCCAATTTCATGGTCAATATGATCATGCACATTTTTATACCTTGAATTATATTTCCGATCCTCAAATTTTCATTAGGGTTATGCTGGTTATTATCGATATTTACCATCGGTACAATAACGGCTGGAATCTTCAGCGTATTGATCGCTGGAACAATCGGAACGGTTCCGCCCATCGTTCTTATAGTGACAGGTTTTTCTCCATAATATTTTTGTAGACTGCTAATTAACTTTTGACCAATAGGCGCATTCATATCAGTTCTAAAGGCATTCACACCAGGATGACCTTCGAACTTTACTATTTTGCTATGGCGAAGCCTTTCCTCATCATTAGGCTCTCTATCCAACAATAAATAACCTTGCTTTTGAATATGATTTTTTATTTTTTGAAGTTGTTGTGCTCCATCTGTTTCTGCCACCAATCTGACATCTATGTGTGCTGTGACAAACTCAGGAATAACGGTCTTCACACCAGGTCCCTTCCAGGACGTCTCAATATGTCTTACATTCAATGATGGATATTGAAGTGATTCCTGATAGCTGTTTCCAACATCATCAGCCTTATTGATGCCAAGACCTTTCTGAATTTCCTCTTCGTTGTCTGGAACATTTTCTAATAAAGCTTTTATGCCGGGAGTCATTTTTATGCCATCGTAATAACCATCTATAGTGACGCGGCCATTTTCATTTTTCATGCTCGCAAGAAGATGTGACATTGAGAAAACAGGGTTTGGTGCATAATTTCCATAGTGCCCACTGTGCTGAGGTAATTTTGCTCCATAAACAGTCATGCTGAACCAGGCTACGCCCCGAGCACCAAAGGTTAAAGTGGGTTTGTTCGTACTGTGTGCCGGACCATCCATAATAATCATGTAATCCGCTGCATATTTATCCTTATACTTTTCAAGAGTAGAAAGGAAGCCTTGCGATCCCGCTTCTTCCTGAAGATCAAGAATAATTTTTACATTGTAGGCAAGCGCAGTCCCCTCATCTTTTAATAATTTCATTGCACTTAACATCATCGTAATTGGCCCTTTGTCGTCTGCCGCCGCTCTGCCGAAAATGCGCCACTCAGGCTCAATCTTTTTATTGATGTCATGCCAGTCAATTAGCTCCCAATCTCCTTTTTTGTTCTGTCCTTTTATCACTGGCGTAAAGGGATCTTCTTGATCCCAATTATCAGGATTCACGGGTTGACCATCCAAATGAAAATAAAAGAGAATTGTTTTCGCCTTTGCATCCACTGTTTTCTCAGCGTAGAAAACAGGGAGACTCGAAGATTCCAGTAAGTGAACATTGAAACCCAGTCTTTCAAATTCCGGCTTAATAAAATCAACATTTTTATACATGTCAGCTTTGATAGCTGAAACGTTGGGAATTGAGACAAACTCACGATGCTTTTCCAGTATTAAAGGGAGATCAGCATTGATTGATTTATCCCAATTATTTTCAGCCCAGATAATGGTAGATATAAGAACGGAAGCCACCAACAACAGATATTTTGATAAAATTTTGTTCATTAGTTTTTTAGTTTTATCCTTTCATAACCCTGGAGTTAATTTCTCAGGTTTAAACCGTCATTTCCCAGCCTTGGTTGCTGGCTTCCATTTCTGTACATGATTACCAACAACATCGGAGAGGAAGATATTACCTTTTAGATCGACGTCGATTGCATGAAGCCAATTCACCTGTCCGTAGAGATTCCCTTGTGGTAATGCGATTTCTTTAACTATTTCTCCGGCTTTATTAAAAACAATAACATCCTGACGTACAGGCGGGTCAATATAATCACCGTTCATTTTCAAGCTGGCGATTGTCTCTGTGTTTTTGCTTTCCGGCAATCGTTCACCGGCGACTAGTATGTATTTATCCAGACTGGCTATCGCCCATGGCATCAAGATATCGCGCCAATCTGTAATAAAATTTCCGTCAAGATCGAATACCTGCACTCTTGCCCCTTCCCGGTCTGCGACGTATACCCTGTTATCCAACACGGTCAGGCTGTGCGGCAGAATAAACTGTCCGTCTTCTTTTCCCGCCTCCTTACCGCCCCACATACCGAGGTATTTTCCAGTCTGGTCGAATTTGACGATGCGTTTATTAGCATAGCCATCAGATATAAAAATAGTTTTACCATCAGCGGTGGTAGAAACATCTGTCGGTTCAGCGAAATGACTGGCATCCATTCCGGCTTCACCAAAAGTGCCGAGGCTGAGCAGTGTTTTTCCTTGTGGCGTGTATTTTGTTACCGTATGTCCATAATTGTCAGCAATCCAGATATTGCCGGATTGCTCTACATGTAGCATATGTACCCTGGCGACTTTCGCCGGTGACCAGCTATCGACAAATCGGCCGTCTGTTGTGAATACCCGCACATGTGGTGCATTGCGTACTAATGCGTAAACCAGATCCCTGTTTTTATCCACGCCTATGCCCGTTGCGCTTTGTGAGGTGTCTAGTTCTGCTCCCTCATCAACACCCCAGTGAAATTGCTCGCGCTCCAGCGGCCAGCTTGCATCATGTTCATAGCCGGGGATGTCTTCAAATGCTGCGTCAAGAGCGGCAATCGAAAGGCTTGCAAACACAAATCCTGTTAAAAAGAGACAAATTATTCCCTTTGGTTTGGCACAATATTTTTCAACATTCATTGTTAATCGATTCTATCAGTGAGGGTGAGTAAAAGTGAAAAGATACCTTTTATATGACATTGCATATTCGATATCGATGGTATAGGTTTCCATTTCCCTTAGCTATACCTGTACAAGATCATAAGGAGGAAATGACAAAGCGCAAAAGGCACGGATGATATATTCTGCTGCGTTTTATCACAGTACTGTACAAGACAATTAGCGCGAGGATATTATTAAATTAATGAATGAAATTTATCAAAAAGACAATGCTGGCGAAGCGCATAAAGAAATGGAAGCCGTTCCCACTCTCACATTGTTAAATGGCAATACCATTAGAATACTCACGCACGGCAAGACCACAGATAAGCGTCTGACCGTTATCGATTACGTCGACTTTACACGTGGTAATCCACCGCCGTTTACCCGGCATGAATTTATCGAAGTTTTTACTGTACTGGAGGGACGTCTTGCTTTTCAATACCTGGGTGAGCCAGTTTTTTATGTCTCACCCGGCGATGCGGTCACCGTTGCCAACGGACTCTCACATACTTTCTGGAATCCTGACGAACAAGCCTTACATATTATGCTGACCTGCACACCGGCTGGACTTGACCGTTTTTTTGAAGCGATTCACCGGGAAATGCAGAGATTAACAACAGGCGAAATCGATCAATCTGAGATTGGCGCCTGTATGGAGCGGCTTCGAGTAGAACATGGGATAGAACAGACCGCCCCGGCACCGGATATCAATTGAAGCCACTTCTCGATTTGCAGATCCAAAGGTAGGGGACACTGTGGACTTCCCCCAAAACCATAGACACATTTATAGTTCCAACTGAGTTATCAGGAGGGCGCGGGGTCTGTTGATTTGTATCTCGATATCTCTGGATAGACTACGACCCGTATTCATTATCCTTTAGATTTTTAATATCGGTAACATTATTTGACCTGGCGAGTAACTCATCAAAGGGCTGCGGCTTGCCAATCCCATAACCCTGGGCATAATCAACACCAATCTCCTTCAACATACCTTTAATGACATCATTCTCCACAAACTCGGCAATCGTTTTCATACCCATCACATGACCAATCTCGTTAATTGATTTCACCATGGCATGGTCTATGGGGTCATCGACAATATCTTTGACAAACATGCCGTCAATCTTCAGATAATCCACGGGCAGGTTCTTCAGGTAAGCAAACGAGGAGAGACCACTGCCAAAATCATCCAGGGCAAACTGACAGCCCAACGCTTTCATTCTTGAGATAAACACGACGGCCGTATGCAGGTTTGATATGGCGGTTGTCTCCGTGATTTCAAAACAAATCCTGGCCGGGGAGATATTGTTTGCCTTAAGTTTATCTATAACAAAATCTTGAAAGGTCTCATCTGCCAGTGACTGACCGGAGAGATTAATGGAGACAAAATGAATTTGTTGTTGAAAGACCGGATTCTGTGCCAATAAGCTGAAGGCCTGCTCAATGACCCAGCGGTCTATTTGCGGCATCAGATCATAACGCTCGGCAGCAGGCAGAAAGGCCCCCGGTGGAATGAGCTTCCCCTCCTCATCCTTCATTCTAATCAGGAGTTCATAATGCTTCGTTTTACTGCTATCAAGCGGCACAATGGTCTGCGCATAGAGACAGAAACGCTTTTCTTCCTGGGCCCGATAGATACGAGTCACCCATTGCATCTCACCATGACGTTGGGCCAGACTCGCATCTTCTTCTCGATAAACATGAACACGGTTACGGCCCAGATCCTTGGCCATGTAACAGGCGGCATCGACCTGTTTCATTAACTGGCTCAGGTTGGGGCTAGCTTCTTGGGTGATGGCGACCAGACCTATGCTCGCGCCCACCTTGAAGGAATGGCCTTCCCAGGTAAACTGGTAGCTCTGGATGGCCGTTAGCAGTGAGCCTGCCACCCGCTGAGCATGCTCCAGTGAACAATGCTCCATCAACACACCAAACTCATCGCCACCAAGCCGGGCCAGGGTGTCACGTTTGCGTACCTCTTGTCGAAGTAAAGCACTGAGTTGTTGCAGTAGCGCATCGCCAGCGGCATGACCACAGGTATCGTTGACTATCTTGAACTGGTCGAGATCCATGTAGCACAGGGCGTGTTCAGCCTTGTCCTGTCTAATCGTGGCAAGCAATCGCCTGGTCCGGCGTTCAAATTCATAGCGGTTAACCAGGCCAGTGAGGGCATCATGGCTGGCCTGGAAATTGAGATGCTCCTCAGCCTGCTTGCGATCGGTGATGTCCTGCAATGTCCCGTATGACCTGATAATCTCACCGTCCCCATCCAGTTCGATTTCCCCTAATTCATGAACATGACGCACTTCTCCCCTGGCCGTGATAATCCGGTATTCGCGATTTGCAGCTATATGTTTTTCTGTAGCATCTAATTCGACCTGGGTGAAGTAGTCAAGGTCGTCTGGATGTACCATCTTCGACTCTGCCTCGAAGCTTACATATCTTGTGAGCATCTCTTCTCTTGTCAAATCATGAATGCGGGCATACTCTGCCGAACAGTCAACCAGGCGGTCTGTTATGTAATCCCATTCCCAGTGACCGATTCGGCCCAGTTCCTCAGCCGCTG
>JBLIML010000061.1:0-18065 GCA_047638675.1 Planctomycetota bacterium
TTGACTCTTTCACCACCTGGGCTAGCGTCATCACTACCTTTATGGTTGCGAAAAAGATCCTGGAAAATTGGTTGTACTGGCTGGTAATCGATAGTATTTCCATTCCTTTGTATATTGACCGCGGTCTCCACCTGACGGCGATCCTGTTCATGATGTATATAGTCATCGTCATTTTTGGCTTTATTAGCTGGCGGAAACGATTTACTCAGCAGGAGTTACTCACTGCACATGCAGGCTGATCCTTTACATAATTGGTCAGACTGGAACACGCCTTTTTCAAAACAGGCGAAACTGATTCGAAAAATAGCTGGCGGACACACGAATCAGAATTATTTGATTAAAGCGGATAAGCAATTATGCGTACTCCGAATCAATTCAAAAAACAGCACCGCTCTAGGTATAGACCGTCAACGTGAGTTGATGATACTCGAACAGGCTAGCGCAGAAGATATTGCGCCGAAGATACTCTATTCCTCCCTTGAATACGGCGTACTAATCACTGAATTCATTGAGGGTGAAATCTGGCAAGCTTCTCTTCTGCAGTCACCAGAAAAATTGTCCTTGCTATTAGAAACCTTCGATCGCATTCATCGATTGAAAGTGTCGACGGCATCATTTGATTATCAACAACATGAAGAGAACTATTGGCAACAATTACTGAATAGAAAAATCACGATTACAGATGATCTGCATCGTCAGCGTGAAAGAATATTACCGTTATTAACCGGCGTCCCCTCCTCGAATATCATTTGTCATCAAGACCCTAACCCCACGAATATTATTGTTCAAGAAGACAGGGTTTATTTTCTGGACTGGGAGTACGCTGCACCCGCCTGGGCTGCCTTTGATTATGCTGCACTGTCGGTCGAGTGGGGCATCCCGATCGAAAAGTTACCTATTTCGAATAAAATGACAATTGAAGAAATTAATCGAGCAAAATATTTATATCGTCATCTCTGCGACCTGTGGTTGCTTATTCAGAATATTGACCATTAAAAACTAAACATCATAACTTGCAAGATTATTGAGTTTATCTATACCAAAACCGGATCGCTCCTTAAAATCATCGATCACTGTTTCAAGACGCGCCTTGTCAACATATTGATAGATGTCCTCGGCCTCTTCCGGGCATTCATCTTTTACGATCTCCAATACTTCGTCCGGTCCATTCTGACGGCTGGCCATTACAACCTGATTGGCTTTACTCAAGCGATCTTCTTCATAGGCTTTCAAGCCAGAAACGGGGTCAGTATTTGTTCCCAGAGCATAAGCCAGGGCACGACCATCAATGATGGCATGCACTGCCCCACTTGAACTCACTGGTATCAGGGGATGGGCCGCGTCGCCCATTAATGTCACTCTATCGAAGGTCCATTGTTTTAGTGGATCTCTATCGTAGACTGGAAATTCAAATATCTTTTCGGTTTGAGTGATAAGTTTTGGCACGTCGAGCCAATCGAAATTCCACTCTTGATAAAGTTTAATCAGTTCCTCTGATTTGGCCAACTTGTTCCAGTCTTCTTCCTGTGGCGTATCTGTTTCGAAAGGTATTGCCGCGATCCAGTTTATATGACTTCTTCCCTCTTCCTGTAAGCTACGAGAAATCGGATAGGAGACTAATCGCAAGCGCTTGTCACCACAGACAATCATTGATTCGCCATCGAGGTAAGGGTTGTCTTTCACTGAACCTCGAAAACACACCATATTTGCGTATACCGGGGCGCCTTCATTGGGATAGAGTTTTTTTCTTGCAGTTGAATGTAAACCGTCTGCGCCAATAAGAATATCTGCGCTTTCATTCATTTTTGAATTTCCAGTTTTTGGATCAATAAAGCTAGCGCTAACACCATTCCCATTTTGCTGAAAATCAGCGAGTTGGCAACCCGTCACCACACTGTCTTCACCTGCCCTTTTTTTGAATGTGTTAAGTAACAGCATCTGAAACTCACCACGATGTAAGGAATATTGCGGCCAGTTGTAGCCCGCGTATTCACCACAAGGAACACTCAGTACCAACTTGCCACGACGTGTAAAATACTGCATGGAGCGTGTTCGGATCGCGAACTTATCCAGCTCCGACTGAAGACCAAGTGCGATCAATTCACGGGAGGCGTGGGGTAATATATTGATCCCGACCCCGAGAGGTCGAATCTCGGAAACACTTTCAAAGACTTTAACTTCTACACCGATCTTGTTCAGACTGAGCGCCGCGGTTAATCCACCAATGCCCGCGCCAGCAATAATAGCTTTCATTTACACTTCACTCTTTATTCCGTTTTATTCGTTTTTGATTGTCAGGGAAGTTTTCCTGATGGGTTTGTGACACCCGTCGTAAATGCCTCTTTCCACTCGCCGAGTTTCTCATCCACATCATCCCATTCATTCATGTCTATTTTGTCTCTGTACATCACAAAAGGTCGGATTGCATCATGGAAAAACCTTAATTGCTCATCAGTTCGGAATTTTTTTGCTTCATAAGTATTCCAATGTATTACTTGTTCGAGAGGACGACGATATCGATAGGATACATCCTTCGAGGGATAACCGATGGGTATAGTCCCGTATGCTTTTAAAAATGAAGGATAGCAAAGGAGTTCACTTAACTCGTCGTTTGTTTGTTTCTCTCCGCCACCTGAAAGCCAGGCGGAGGTCAATCCATTTGCCGTTACCGCCAACTGAATATTCTGAATGGCAGCGCCTATCGAACAATAAAAAATATTATCATTATTTTCGACATACTCTTCCTCTGTTTCATCCGTTATGCCATGAGGAAAATTCACTTTCCATCGCGGATCGCCCAGGACAATAACTATGGCCACCGTATTACTTAGATAAGTTTTATAAACCGCTGGAAATCCCTTTGCATATTCTTTTAGCCTGTTTGCCTGTCTGAGAAAAACCTCAACAACTTTATCTCTCACCTCCGGTTCATCAATAACGATGAAATCCCAGGGTTGAACATTTGCGCCGCTGGGTGCCCAACGCCCGGCCTCCGCGATTTTTCCTAATGTCTCTTTGGAGATTGAATGCCCTTCTTCAAACTTGCGGACGCTTCGGCGACGGTGCATTACATCGATTAGATTGTCGTAGATTGTCTCACTTTCATTTGTCATGGTATTTCCTGATTAAAAAAATAATTTCACTGCCAGGATATATCCGTCAATAGTTGAATATGGTCATTAACACGATAGGTAACTGGAAACAGCCCTTCTCCGTCCAGAGTTCCATCTTTTATGCCTCGAAGTGTCGCCTGTAATTCCTCGAGATCAACATAATTGAGAAGAGGCGCACCGGGTGGTTCCATTCTATGAGCAGTCAGTAAAACGGAATTCCTTTCAATCTGGCCCAGCAAGTTGTTGGTAGTATTTAAGTAGTCTTCCAGGCTTGAGTCAGGCAAATAAGCAAATAAGGGACCCGGATAGATGTAGTCACCTGTAAATAACTGCCGTCGTTCTGCATCGTACAAAACAATAGAGTCTGAGGTATGTCCAGGCGCATAAATAACCTTAAGTTTTCTGCCGCCGATATCCAGAATTTCATCCGCTTTCCACCATTCGCTTACGTGAAGCACCGGAGCAGGTATCTCTTCCAAAAAACCAAGGTGTTGTCCATCGTCTAGTTGAACATCACCGTTCTCTTCGACTACCCTCAAATGCGGCAAATCAATCAATGCAACATGACTAAAATTTCCATGATTGCCGACGTGATCGAAATGCAAATGTGAAGAGACCACTGTTACCGGCAGTGTTGTCAACGAGTTAATAACAGGCGCGATGTCCCTGACACCGGGTCCGCTGTCAAAAAGAATTGCCCGGGTCTCCCCCAGGATCAGATAGTTGTAGTTGGCCTGCCAGTAACGTGGTTCGCCAATGGCAATAGTTTCTGCATCAATATATTCAATGGTGAAATAATCGTCGTACCACCGTACACCTTCCTTTTCTTCATACATCTCGCCCAGAACCACATCACCTTGTGTCAGGGCAAACAATTTCAGGGAAAGCATCCCTCTATTTGTATAAGCATAGAGTAACAAAACAATTAAAATGGCCAGAATTGTGAACTTGCCAGCTTTGAGAATTTTAAACAATATACCTTACGCTTTTACTTAATGAGGGAAAGAATAATCCTTATCAAGACTCTTCGAGATATTTTTTTGCATCAAGCGCTGCCATACAGCCCGTACCAGCAGAAGTCACCGCCTGGCGATAAACCGGATCCGACACATCGCCTGCTGCAAAAACGCCTTCTATACTCGTTTGCGTCGCAAGACCCTTGTTTCCCGTCTTAACCTGAATATAGCCATTCTCCATCTCCAGTTGTCCTTCAAAAATATCGGTGTTCGGCTTGTGCCCTATAGCGATAAACAAGCCATGTACGGCAATATCCTCGGATGCCTCTGTCTTAACATTTTTAATTCGCACACCGTTTACGCCTGTCTCATCACCAAGCACTTCATCGAGCACATGATCCCAGGCAATGCTGACATTGCCTCCATCCCCGGTTTTACTGATGAGCAGATCGCTCAATATTTTTTCAGAACGAAACTGATCGCGCCGGTGAATCACGGTTACATGAGAGGCGAGGTTGGCAAGATATAAAGCTTCCTCAACAGCGGTATTACCCCCGCCCACGACGGCGACAGGTTTGCCCTTATAAAAAAATCCATCACAGGTCGCGCAAGCGGACACACCCTTCCCCTTAAATGCCTCTTCCGAAGGCAGTCCCAGATACATGGCCGTTGCACCAGTTGCAATGATCAGTGCATCGCAACTGTATTCACCGCCATCACCTTTTAAGATAAAAGGAGGCTTGGAAAGATCCACGGCATTGATGTGATCGTAAATAAGTACCGTTCCAAACCGTTCTGCGTGTTGCTGCATTCGGACCATAAGATCAGGGCCCTGTACACCGTCCTGATCACCAGGCCAGTTATCGACATCGGTGGTGGTGGTCATCTGGCCGCCAACCTCGATACCGGTAATGATCACCGGCTCAAGACCGGAACGTGCTGCATAAACAGCCGCCGTATAACCTGCCGGTCCAGACCCTAGAATGAGTAGTTTGTGATGATTCAATATTTTGCCCTCTGTTTCATTATTATTGCGACATTGTATCAAACTCCAGAATAGGAAGCTGAGCCAGAATGGAATAAATCAAAAGAAGAGGAGAATTAAGCCTAGAGCGTTGGAGCTTGCTCCATCCTGGCTTCGCGGATTGCTAACTAGTCATTTTCGGCGGACCATTGTAGAAACTTCAATATCAGGTAATCGTCTTCTCCCGTTTGGTAAGCATTATCTCAGATAACTTGAAACCACGATCTGGACTCGACCAGGGACACACTTCAACACAAATTGAACAGCCTGTTGTTTTTACAAAATACCAGGAGCAAAGATCGTAATCGACATACCATTTTTCGACACCTCGAACCATGGCCTTCTTGTCGGAGATAGCCCCAGGTGGACAATACTTTGTACAGGCCTGACAAGTCGCACATACATCCTGAACACCAATGTCCACTGGTTCGTCTACAGTCATTGGCAAATCAGTGAGCACCATGGTCAATCGAAAATTTGATCCGTATTCTCTATTGATTAAGGAACCGTGTTTCCCCAGTTCACCCAGACCTGCTTGAATCGCCGAGGGTATCTGTAATATGTCACGTCCCAATGCAAAAGCTTCGGCGGGCCATCCCAGGTACCTGATATGTGCAGCCAGAGAATTCGTATAATTAGAACTTTTTCTATAAGTGTTCACCACTTCATGACCAGCCACGGTCTGAGGTACCTGTTCCATAATCTTGCGATCTTGTGGTGTCCCAATACAAATTGCATATTTATAGGGATAGGGTTCCTCGTCCTCGTAAAGTAACAAGTCATCCTCAGCCAGGGTGATACCGACGACTCCGCCTCCAAACTCAATGGCCTTCTTCTTGATTTCTTCCGCCATCGCTTGCCGGTCGTCCACTTCGATTTTTATTCTAGCAACAGGTCCGGTTGCTTTGCGACTTTCAAACATACCCAGGATAAAAGTCTTAAAAACAGGCCATGACATGGTGTAGAAAAAGAAATCCCACTTTTGCTTGTAGTCATAATCGACGATGGTGAAATCGTCGGGGGCGATTTTTCGTGGCCTGAATTTCTCGGTTTTGCCCAATCCATTTATATCGTTCCCCGAGCGGGGGAATTTGTGATACGTGTAAAGATGTTCGACCGGTGGTGGATTAACTGGCTTCATAAGGGACGTTGGCCGCTGGGCATGTTGTCGACAAAGTATTCGCGTCCCTCATCACAGGCCTTTTTATAGGCACGGCGAACGAAGAAACCATAGACAGACCACATGACAAATGTCAGCACAACATAGCCGGTAAATTTAATCGTATTTTTTATTTCCGACCATGTGCCGTGATCACGCACATCGAATTTGCTTGTTATTTTGGCCATGGTATAAATCTATCTAGACATGTAATCTTCTGCCGTAGCAAAGGCCATATCAATAAGTATCGGCGTTAATTCCTGAGCGGTTTCGGTTTCACTGCGGGTGTGTACCCAACCGAGGTAAGTGCATGCCCGCGCCATCATGAAGATGGGAAGTGCATTCAGGTCTTCCTCTGATAACCCCCGTTGACTCCGATAACCTTCGACGTAGGGATCGATAATTTTATTAAAGTAATCTTCACCGCTGCTCAAATATAAAGAGGTCGCCATTTCAAACAAGTGCCAGCCATAACCGGCGTCATCAAAATCGATGAGACGAATATGTTCACCATCAACCAGTACATTTTCGGGCACGATGTCAGCATGGATCATGCTGTAGTTTTTTGGAGACTGGCCATAAGCGATTAAATCCAAGCGTACCCTGTCACGGATCTTAATCATCATGCTGCTCTGGCTTTGGCTAAGAGCATCCAGCTCCCAGAAGCGGCCCCAGAAAGGATGCTCTCCGGTCAATCCATCCACATCCCAGGCATGTCGGATAAAGCCTGCAGGAGCACGCCACTTAGTCGCCTGATTATGAACCTGTGCTGTAAGTAGCCCAATGGTGCGGAAGTTATTTTCTTGAGTCGCCAAATCCCCATCCAGACCTTGTTCTACACTACCAAGTTGTTGGCCATCTACCCAGGCAAACATATCAATTTGTCTCGGCAAACCTGCCAATGTTGAATCGGGGGCAATAAATAATTCCCCGGATTTTGTTGGAATGACATCTGGTGTTTCTATGCCCGCCGAGGCCAGGGCCTGTATCCATTGGAGTTCTGAACGGAGCGCATCATCTGAATGATATCCGGCGCGGTGTATTCTTATAATTTGTTTGCTGCCATCATCAAGCTCCACCTTGAATACAGCATTCTCGCGCATTTTTATCATGCTCAATGATGCGCCTTTAAGACCCCATTCCGGCAACACAAGCTCGGCCAGTTGTTGATAACGTTCAGACTGTTGGTCGGGTGTTAGATTATAAAAATCAGTCATTTTAATCTTTCATCAAACTCCCGCCAGAACTTCATCTAATGTCGATAATAATTGGTCTGCATTGTCTTTTGAGAAAGGCATCGGTGGTCGCATCTTCAGAACATTATCATGTGGTCCAATCTTACTGATTAATATCCCTCTGTTTCGCATTTCATTTACAACACGTTTGGTTTCGGCAGTCGCTGCCTTTTTTGTTGTTCTATCACTCACCAGATCAGCACCAAAAAATAAACCACGCCCACGCACATCGCCAATCAAATCATGTTTATCCTGCAGCTTACCCAGACCATTTTTTACGTATTCACTCACTTCAACCGCATTTTGTAACAACTTATCCTGCTCCAACACATCCAGTACAGCCATACCCACCGCGCATGAAACCGGATTGCTGCCAAAAGTATTAAAATACATACAGGTATCACGAAATTCATTTAGTAAATCGGCCTTTGCCACCACACCACCAATCGGATGACCATTCCCCATGGGTTTACCTAATGTCACGATATCCGGTGTGATCCCATAAAGCTGATGCCCCCACATACAGTCTCCTGTTCTGCCGAATCCAGCCTGCACTTCGTCCGATATAAATAAACCGCCGGCCTTATGAACATGCTCCATCACCTTTTGCATATAAAGTGGTGGCACATCAGGCAGTCCTTCACCGGAAAAAATAGGGCAAAAAATCAGACCTGCAAAACCAATACCCTCTGCTTCGAAAGATTCAATAGCCCTTTTGACTTCATCTGCATAGGCTTCCCACAAATCATCTCCCTGTAACTCAAACGCCGGGCGGTAGGCATCTGGAAAGGGTACTGCTCGAACATTAGGACTGAGGCTTTCTCCACCATCATGAAAGGTTGTCGCCAGTTCCCACACGGCTGTTGAATTTCCATGGTAGGTGAAATTGGAACAGATAATTCCCATCTTCCCACTATGATGTCGGGCCATACGTAAGGCAACTTCGTTCGATTCTGTTCCAGTGCAGGTCAACACTGCCATAGATAAGCTGCTGTCAAAAGTAGCCGTTAAGCGTTCGGTATAATCAAGAACTGTTTCATGCAGGTAACGAGAATGAACATTGAGTGTCTCGGCCTGTTTTGCCAATGCCGCCACAATATGGGGATGACAATGACCCACATGCGGAACATTATTATAGACGTCGAGATACTGTCGACCATCGGCATCGTACATGTAGACGCCTTCACCCCGCACAATATGCACGGGTTCATCGTAAAACAGAGGAGCACCGGCACCCATCAAGCGGTAGCGACGTTCAAGCAGTTCTTTGTTATTCATATATAAGGCCTGATAATGATTCTTATTGCGGGCTGGGATTATTTAATTCGTCCATGCAAATTGGACTCTCCGGCAGAGTGGAACCACCATCAACGACAATGGTCTGCCCGGTGATATAACGTGCTTCCTCTGTCGCCAGAAATAGCATGGCATAAGCGATGTCGTTGGGGTGACCAAGGTGGCCGGCGGGAATATAGTATTCCATTTTCTTAATCCCCTCTTCGTCAGTCAACAACTCCATCGCCGCAGTTCTTATGTAACCTGGCTCTACACCGTTCACTGTAATACCGTCTCTTGCGAGTTCCAGAGCGGCATTGCGAATAAACCCATTTACACCACTTTTCGCTGCGGCGTAATAAGACAGCCCGGGATAAGCAACGCGAGGTCCGGTAACTGAAGAGGTAAACAGCAGTCTGCCGCTTTTTTGCTTTTTAAAATGCGGTAAGCAAGCTGCTGACAGACGAAAACAGGCTTTCAGATTTACTGAGAAAGCTGTCTCCATATCCTCTTCATTGTAGTCCTCAATGGCTCCCATTAAAAATGACGCCGCGTTATGCACCATAATGTCTACCTGTCCATAGGCTTTAAGGGTCGCATCAACGACTTCCGCTGCGCTATCGACTCCGCCAATATCAGTCACACAAAGAATGGCGTCACCCCCGGCTGCTATTATCTGCTCAACAGTTTCACGACCATTCTTTTCAGTACGAGTGGCAACCACTATCTTCGCGCCTTCATCTGCAAAAACATTGGCAATACCTTCACCTATTCCCTGTCCTGCGCCAGTTATTATTGCCACCTTGTTGCTAAGTCTTGCTTTGCCCATTGACTGCTCCTTTAGCTTAATTACTTCATATTGTAACTATAAATGATAAGCTCACACGTAAATACAAACAATGACAAGAAGAGTACTAATGCCTCTCTCTTTCCTGACAGGTAACGACAAACCCGTTGATTTAAACACTAGCATGCCCGTGGTTGCAGCCATCGTTATGGCCGTGATCGGACCTGAAGTCTTTATTGTACAACCTGGCTTTGTCCTCGGCATGGTCGAATATATGGGCTTCAGTGAAAAAATGGCTGGTGATATTTCCTCAGCTGAAATGTGGGGTATCGCATTAACAACGGTGCTGATGACATTTTCTGCCCAGCGATTTAATTGGCGTTATGTGATTTTTGCCTCTCTACTAATAATGATAGTAGGCAATCTCGCTTCCATTTTTGCGCAAACGCCTTTGCTATTTGGCTTTTGGCGTTTCGTCGTCGGCTTCGGTGCCGGTGGCCTTGTCTCATTAAGTTTTACCATCCTTGGCTTGACCGATAAACCGGATAGAAATTTCGGTTACATGATTATGTGGGTCCTGGTTTACGGCGCGATTGTACTGATGGCAATGCCGACGGCTTACCAGTTAATTGGTATGAACGGTGTGCTCATATTCCTGGCAATATTGCCCGCTGTGGGACTAATATTCGTTCGCTATTTACCGACTTCAGGTAGTGACCATGTACAGCTTGAAGCAGACGCTGTGAATTTACCTTCGAATTTCAAGTATCTCGCCTTACTGGCCATGTTTTGCTATTTCCTCGGCCAGGGTGTCGTCTGGGCCTACCTGTTTCTTATCGGTATTACCGGCGGCGGTAGCGAGCAGGAAATTGCCAATGGCTTAACGGCATCGCAGTTTTTAGGTGTTGCCGGTGCTTTCACTGCAGCCATGGTAGGGAACAGGCGGGGACGTTCTATACCGCTAACTCTCGGCATACTTGGCACCCTGATTCCCCTGTTCTGGTTGTTCGGCAATATGGGGGCACTGGTATATGCCATTGCTGTTTGTATATATAACTATTTCTGGAATGTGACGCATCCCTATCTGCTTGCCGCGATGGCGAGTTTCGATCGAAGTGGTCGCATGGTTACCTATGCTGTTGCCGCGCAAATGTTGGGTATAGCAAATGGCCCGTGGATAGCAGCTCGTGTATTTACAGAGGGAGACTTTTCCAGAGTGATCTGGCTGGGAATAATACTTTTTACCGCTTCACTGATATTTATACTCCCTCCGGTTTTGATCCAGCGGAGACTGACGACACAATCTTAAGTGATACGGCACTACTTGTCAGTTGGTTGACAAAAATAAACACGTCGTTGCTTTATTTTAAAGTTCTTGAATCCAAGTTCATCCGCAAATAGTACATCAACAATCTCGCCATTTTTCTTTGTGCCGACAAAGCGTCCACAGCACACCGCTTTATCTTCTTCGGCCACAATTGAATCAATTGTATGTTCACCGGATTCAATTGGACGAATGTTCTCGTAATAATCCATAACAGCTTCCCTACCGTCAAAGCGCGGAAAGCCGGACACTTCATACACTGTATTAGTTGATAGCAGCTTCGAGAGTGAATCCCAATCACAGTTATCGATTGCCATAAGCAAGGCATCTATCATGCCCGGAATATAATTTTTCTCATTCATTAGTTTGCATGGCTATATTTCCAATCATTAGTTAAAAAGCCGAGAGACTGAATTGCAAGGTGTCGAATATTACACCGATAGCGTGTATATTACTGTGCTTCTTTATTACTAATAATAAATCGTCAAAGGCTGATGTTATGAATATTCAAAACCTTTCTATCTTCGAGCTTTTAAAGTCTATTCACTCCGGCTCGCTGAAAATTGCCGACGTGGCCTCGCAAACAATCGACGCAATGGAACGTTGCAAGAATCTCAACACCATAATAAGCACCAACAAGGAATTGATTGAGACTAATGCCCGTAAGCTCGATGACAAAATTGCAAAGGGCGAGCACCTTCCCTTACATGGTATCCCCTTTTTAGTTAAAGATAATATTGATACGCTTGATTTCCCTACGACCGGTGGAACCCCAGCTCTTGCAAACCATCAGCCTGCCGTGGATGCTGGCGTGATCAGCAGATTAAAAGATGCTGGAGCGCTGATTATTGGTAAAGCCAATATGCATGAGATCGCCTTTGGCATCACCAGCAATAACGCCCATACCGGTGCCGTACATAATCCCTATGATGAGCATCTGATACCCGGCGGCAGCAGCGGCGGCAGTGCGGCGGCAGTGAGTGCAGATATCGTTCCAGTTTCTCTGGGTTCCGATACCGGCGGTTCAAATCGAATCCCGGCATCCTTGTGCGGTGTTTGTGGTTTTCGTCCTTCCACAGGTCGTTATCCTGGTGATGGTATTTTAAATTTGTCAAAAACCAGGGATACCGTCGGTATATTTGCTCAAAGCGTCAGCGATATCATACTGGTTGATGATGTTCTGGCCGGGGGCGCTAGCCCCGTAGAAGTTGATCTAAAAGCACTTCGTTTCGCCCTGCCCCGAGATCCATTTTTCAAATTCCTGGAAAATGAAACATCAGAACGTATTGAAAGTGTATTGACCCTACTGGCGAGTAATGGAGTGACTCTGGTAGAGATCAACATGAAAGAATTATATTCCCTGAATGATAAAATCAGTTTTCCTATCGCACTTTATGAAACTATGCGCGATTTAGAAGATTATTTGGATAGAAATCACCTGGGTATTACGCTGGAGCAATTAACAGCTGAAATTAAAAGCCCCGATGTCTTGCATATTATGCAGGCAGGCCAGAATGATCTAAAAGTGCCTGAAGAGGTCTATCTTGAAGCACTCAATGTTCATCGTCCCCTCTTGCAAAGTATGTATGCCGAATATTTTCAGAAAAATAATATAGATGCCATGCTTTATCCGACCACGCCACTGACGGCGCGACCCATAGGACAGGATGAAACAATCGATCTAAATGGCCATCAGCAACCCACTTTCCAAAGTTATGTGCGAAATAGCGATCCCAGTTCTAACGCCGGAATCCCCAGCCTTTCCATTCCTGCAGGACTAGCATCAAACGGACTTCCTGTCGGTTTATCTATCGATGGCCCTGTTGGCCGTGATGATGAGGTGTTGGCCATTGGCGTAGCGCTCTCATCTATCATCCCCCCTGTCATGGGTCCATTTCTCTAATATTTTCCATCCACGACACATAGTCCAATGAGCAGCAGTGGGAAAAAGCTAACGGACGATCCTGAATATTTGCAATCGCTTTCCTGGTTATCCGGGATGACGGCCATTAGTCACTACATTGGTCAGGGTGAATTTGATCAGACCTTGTTTTCCTTTCTCAATGAGTTTTTGCTTATCGATCATTTCGCTGTATTCACCTATTCTAAAGAAGAAGGTGCTGGGCATTTATTTACAAAAAGCATAATGCCTGAGGAAGAAGCGGAGGAACTCGCCAGGGATTATGTTGATGAATACCATCAACGCGACCCGCACTTTAGTCAGGGTAATAGTTTGAAGGGAAACGAAGATGAAGAGCCCGTTCATCCAAGACTCGATGCCGAGTATGACCCCGAATACCGCGATCATTTTTTTACACAACATGATCTCGTTGATAAAATTTCAATCACGCGCAAAGTTGAGGATGGACATGTCTATTGTAATTTTTATCGCATCGGTGAATCAGGGCAATTCACAAGCGAGGAAAGACAACTATTCGACACATTTTTGCCATTAATCACCAATCTCATTGCCAGTCACTTTACGATCTTGATGCTTCAGGGTAAAAATAATCCTGACGAGATCCGCACAGCGAAGAGTCTGGTACATTCAGTGATCAGTCGCAAAGTAACACCCTTTGATAAGCTAACTAGCAGGGAATCAGATGTCTGCGAAAGAATTTTGCTTGGCCTTACCTCAACAGGTATTAGCCTTGATTTGAATATTGCGGAATCCAGCGTCAACACTTATCGACGACGCGCTTATGAAAAACTAAATATTGCGACGCAGAATGAATTATTTTCCCTATGTATATCTGCACTAGATAGGATTAAAAGATAGTCGAGGCTCACCCACATGAAGATTAAAAACACATCAGATAGTTTTGGCTTGCTGACTAAACTCTTCCATTGGCTACTTGCGTTCTCAATAATCGGACTCATCTGGTTGGGCTGGTACATGGTTGACCTTACTTACTACGATAAGTGGTATAACAAATCACTTTCGTGGCATAAGTCTCTGGGCATGCTGGTATTAGGCGCGGCCTTATTAAAAATTGGATGGCAATGGTATTCACCCATTCCGGATACGGTGAAACAGCTGAGAAAATGGGAAAGAGTTGGGGCACACATTATGCACAAATTACTTTTGGTCTTAATGATTCTAATCCCAACGACAGGCTATTTGATTTCTACTTCCAACGGTAAGGTCGTGGATATCTTTGGCTGGTTTGATATCCCGGCACTGCTTTCCAAGAATACGGAAGTGCGGGATCTTGCTATCGAGTTACACTACTACATGGCTTACGGCATGGCAGTTTTACTTTTGGGTCATATCGCTGCAGCTTTGAAACATCAGTTTTTAAATAAGGACGGTACACTGGTAAAAATGCTTTGGCGCTAGGCCAGATCCGAAGTTCTCGTTCCCCTGCTGCTGCGTGGGAATGCATACCGTGCCCAAACCTTAGCTAAGGTATGGGTTACCACGCAGGAGCGTGGGAACCAGATCAACCTGCTTTGGCGCCAGGCCAGATCCGAAGTTCTCGTTCCCCTGCTGCTGCGTGGGAATGCATACCGTGTTCAAACCTTAGCTAAGGTATGGGTTACCACGCGGGAGCGTGGGAACCAGATCAACCTGCTTTGGCGCCAGGCCAGATCCGAAGTTCTCGTTCCCCTGCTGCTGCGTGGGAATGCATACCGTGTTCAAACCTTAGCTAAGGTATGGGTTACCACGCGGGAGCGTGGGAATGCATACCGTGCCCAAACCTTAGCTAAGGTATGGGTTACCACGCGGGAGCGTGGGAACCAGATCAACCTGCTTTGGCGCCAGGCCAGATCCGAAGTTCTCGTTCCCCTGCGCCTGCGTGGGAATGCATACCGTGCCCAAACCTTAGCTAAGGTATGGGTTACCACGCGGGAGCGTGGGAACCAGATCAACCTGCTTTGGCGCCAGGCCAGATCCGAAGTTCTCGTTTACTTCCTGACACCTTCTATATAGAGCTCAAAATCCATTGTCTCTGAAGCAGGACCCAAATTATATTCCATGCCGAAGTCGGCCCGGCGAATTGAAGTCCTTGCTTCGAAACCTGCACGGTATCCACCCCAGGGGTCGTCGCCCTGACCAATGGCCTTCACATCGAGGGTGATGGCTTTACTCACCCCGTGTAAGGTCAACATGCCATCGAGCTTCCCGCCACTTGCATCACCATGGTATTTGGTGCTCTTGAATGTAGCATTAGGATATTTTTCAACATCTAGAAAATCATCTCCTCGAATATGTTTATCCCGTTCTGCGTGATTGGTGTCAACGCTATTTGTTTTAATCTCAATGTTAATCTTCGAGGCACCCGGATTGTTTTCATCCCAGCTAAAATCACCACCAAACTCATTGAAACGACCAATCATCACGCTATAACCCAGATGCACAATACGAAACTGAATAAAGGCGTGCATGCCTTCGATATCCACACCGTATTCAGCTGCCGTTGCTGTGAAATTGGTAGCCAGCGTCAGAAGAAGGCCAAGGCCCAGATTTTTTAAAATAGATGCTTTACGTTGCTTCATGCTTTTCTCCCATGAAATTCATTGTTATTAGTTGGAACCTGGAAATTAGACAGGTTGTTTCATTCGTAGTTGCCCTCACCGGGGCAATATTACCGATAATCGTAAATGGCTACAAATACCCCGATTCTGTCCAGGAAAGTAGCCGGCACCTGTAAAACCCAAATTGTACGCAAAAACAGGGACAGAAATTTTGTGCGATACCTGTCAGAATATGTCTCTCAAATTTATAGACATCTAGACAAACAGAGGTAACGAGACATGGCTAAAGCTTTCGCTTCCCAGGCAGATATGGAAGAAAAACAGGTCACCTTCAGTAAACTTTCAGAACATGCCTATGCCTATACAGCAGAGGGCGATCCTAATACCGGTGTCATTGTTGGCGATGACTCTGTCATGGTCATTGATACTCAGGCAACCCCTATGATGGCTCAGCGCGTCATCGACAAAATCCGTACGGTCACTGACCTTCCCATAAAATATGTGATGATGACCCATTATCACGCGGTTCGCGTGCTGGGCGCATCCGCTTACGAGCCGGAACACATTATCGCCAGTCAGGACACCTACGACCTGGTGGTAGAACGTGGCGAGGCCGACTGGAAATCAGAATTCGAACGCTTCCCCCGTCTGTTCCAGGGTTATGAAAGCATCCCTGGTTTAACCTGGCCAACCATTACCTTTAAGGGAGAAATGACCTTACGGATGGGCAAAGTTGAAGTTAAGTTCCTGCAACTTGGCGCGGGTCATACAAAAGGCGACACGGTCGTCTGGTTACCCGAAGAAAAAGTGCTTTTCAGTGGCGACTTGCTGGAATACGGTGCCACACCTTATACAGGCGATGCCTATCTGAACGACTGGCCAACGACTCTGGACAATATCACAGCACTTGGAGCTGAGGCGGTTGTGCCTGGCCGGGGCGATGCGCTGACCACACCTGAGACAATCAAGGCATGTATTGGCGGTACCCGTGATTTCGTTACGAAAATGTATGCCTCGGTCAAAAAAGGTAAGGACGAAGGTAAAGATTTAAATACGATATACAAGGAAACTTATGAGGCCTTGACACCGGATTTCGGGCACTGGGTTATTTTTGATCACTGCCTGCCCTTCGATGTTACACGCGCCTATGATTTAGCCAGTGGCATTGAGGATCCACGGATTTGGACAGCCGAACGTGATGCGGAAATGTGGGCCTCTTTGGAGTCGATAGAGCACTAGTCCACAGGCCGGCCGTCAACAGTGGAAAAGTTTCGGACAGAATTAGGCATAGATGATCCGGATGGGTTCTATGCGAAATTGATCGATTTGCATGAAGGTCTCTCGCCTGAACAAAGTCAAAAAATAAATGCCAAGATGATCTTGATGCTGGCAAATCATATAAGTGACAAAGAAGTCCTGGAAGAAATACTCAGCTATTTGAATTCGACACTTCCAGCTAAGTAGTCTGTTCTGCAGATTGCAGTTTAGTAAATATAGCCTCAGGGATAGAGGCTTTTTCACCTTTGCTATAGTCATAACAGACAATCAGTCCATCACCCTCCGCCGCCACCCTTTCATGTTCCACACTATAGACCGCATATTTCATTAGAAAACGATCGGATTGCAAATCAGTTATGTAGGTACCTATCACAAGAGCACCGGGATAAGTTAAGGGCAATTTATACCGACATTGTGTGGATGCCAGAATTGGACCAATATTCATTTCTTTGGTGGAAGCGATTAGTCCGCTGTGTTCAAAATAATCAATACGGATTTTTTCAAAATAACGAAAATAGACCGTATTGTTTACATGTTGAAAGGAATCCATGTCTGCCCATTCGATATTTCTATCGACGTGGAAGGAGTACTGCTTTTTGAATTCATCGAGGGTCATTCACTGAAAATATTTTATTTGCTGTCACTGACTCACCTGATAGGAATGCACAATCTTCTCAACCAGTTTGTCCCGGACTGGGATCACATCAAGCAAAGGGGATTTTCTATATTCAGCGACTTCTTCCGTTGTGTAAGGCTTGAAATCATCGTCTAATTGATCTGCATTCATCGTATAGAGAATCCAGTTAATGACCTCTGTGAGTTCTTTGTTATCCAGAGGAGCGGATGAAGCGCCAGGCACTTGCACGAGAAATGGACGTGAATCAGAGTTTTGAGCGAACTGTCCCAGATACTCGCCCAGATCGGGAACGATCTCTGGCGAGCCTTTACCGCTCATTTGGTGACAACCTGAACAAAACATCGCGAAATTCATTCGCGCCCTCGGGGCATAGTCTTCGAACTCAGCGGGTGCTCCAATCACGGAGGATAAATAAAGCAAGTTGAGAAGAGCGATGACAAGTTTCACTTCGAGCTTCTCTTATTGCTTGTTTGTTGCAATACCCACAATGACACCGGTTGAACAATGATAAATACTACTTTCTGTTCCGAGGCACCAGTTCGTGTCATTATTTGAAAAGGCACGATAAGGTGGTTTGTCGGCTTCATTTTTATTACACAGACAACGCCCGCAACTGGTTTTACCACAACAATCATTATAAGAAATAATGTAATGCTTGTTATCAGAGGGATTCAGGCAGGTGCCTATCCAAGTCATGGGTGACATTTCGGTACCGGGAGGACATGAGGTATGCGTGCCTCCACAACAACTACAGAGAAAACCATCAATAGCGCAATAGCGCCAGTATTCACAGGAAGT
>JBLIML010000062.1:0-18009 GCA_047638675.1 Planctomycetota bacterium
CCCATTTACAAGCTCGGGCGGACGATGCCCTGTGTTGAAGGCACTAGTGGAATTAACTTATTGCCGGAAGCGGCTGAGCTGGCAGGTGAGTTTGTCATAGACAAGCAATCATTCGATGGCTTTCTAATGGATGAACTGGATCCACATTTACAACATTTCAATAAACGTTTTTTGCTTACCGCCGGTCTGGTGACGTCAATTTGCGTATTACTCACTACGTTGTCTGCCATGCAACGCGGTTATCTAAGTTGTATTGTCGAAGATTGTTGTGCTGACGAGCCGGCAGCACATGCACATACACTCGATCGTTATGGTTTTATGTTTGAACGAACCACCGTTACTCAATTAGCTGAACAACAATCTCGGTGGCAAAAAATGATTGATCAGTTGGAAGACCAGGAATTTCTAAATTAGGTATTAATCGTGTGGGCAATTGAAATGTCTTTTTTTTATTCGTCAATCTAGCCCCTATGGATATAAACCCCGGAAGGGGGGTGATGTGAGGAAGCGTTGTATAGAAAACCAGGAATGAAAATCTACGTCTGTACTCGGCAAGGTGTTAAACTAGATTCCGGGTGGTGTATGTGCCTAGAGAGGACGGCGAATGACGTTTCAATTTTACTTTAAAATAAACAAATGACAGATAAACTCCATCAGATAAACGTTTCACACGATAGTAAAGAAGATAGATTGCTACTCCGCGTCAGTACCGCTAAAGGGGATGAGTATCGAATATGGCTTACACGTCGATATATCAGTTTGTTAATGGGCGTTATAAATAAGGAAATAGACATGCGTGGTGGTGCGCCAACGGTTGCAAGCAGCGAAGAAACCACAAAGATGCTGAAGAGTGGCGCACTCGAAAAAAAATACGATAAAGAAAACGTAAAAAACTTCCCGCTCGGGGAAGCCGGTGTTCTGGCCTATCGAATTAACACACGCAATGCGGATAAGGGTAATGTAATAATCGAACTGTTACCCGAAAAAGGTGGGGGTGTTACACTCAATTTGAATAAATCGCTACTTTACATGGTCCATAACATTCTCACCCAGGGCATTACACAGGCCAACTGGGGTTTGCAGACTGAAGTCCCGCAATCGATGAAGGTTCATTAGCGTTAATGAAGTGATGGGCACGGCCTTGCCTTTGCCCATCCTATGATTTTATTAAACGATCCAGGCTCATCTGCATGCGCCAACGCGGGATCGTGACAGACGAGTATCCTGTCAGGCCGCTAACTGTCGTAGCACGTAAGAAAGAATCCCACCATTATTGAAGTACTCCCATTCTTTTGGGGTATCAACGCGTACGTTTGCTTTGAAACGGATCGCATCACCTGATTCGGGTGTTGCAACGACGGTGACTTCCTTGGTGCCACTTTCCAGTCCTTCCACATCATAGGTTTCTGTGCCAGTGAGGCCAAGAGACTCGGCGGTCTCGCCCTCCTTGAAAGTCAAAGGTAAAACACCCATACCAACCAAGTTAGAGCGATGAATACGTTCAAAACTTTCGGCAATCACAGCTTTCACGCCTAATAATTTTGTTCCTTTGGCGGCCCAATCGCGAGATGATCCAGTACCATATTCCTTGCCAGCGATGATAATCAGGTTTATGTCACTGTTCTGATATTTCATAGAGGCATCGTAAATAGTCATCTGTTCGCCGGAGGGTTGGTAGCATGTCCATCCGCCTTCGGTACCGGGTGCGAGTTGATTACGTAATCGAATGTTGGCAAAGGTGCCGCGCATCATGACTTCATGGTTGCCGCGACGAGAACCGTAGGAGTTGAAGTCCACGGGTTTAACGCCATTGTCTATGAGGTATTTGCCGGCAGGACTATCGGCCTTGATGGCACCAGCAGGTGAAATGTGGTCGGTGGTAATACTGTCCGCCAGCTTCGCCAATACACGTGCCGCTTTTATTTGTTTGAAGCCTTCCACCTCCATAGTCATACCCACGAAATAGGGTGGATTTTGTACGTAGGTGGAATCGTTATTCCACTGGTAGCGATCGGATTCCGGTACCTTAATTCCAGCCCAACGGCTATCACCGGCAAATACGCTAGCGTAACTGTCGCGGAATATACCTGAATCGATGGTGCGGCTCATCGTGTCATTGATTTCCTGTTGCAGGGGCCAGATATCTTTCAGAAAAACATCCTTGCCGTTTTTGTCCTGACCGAGGGGATCATTTTGCAAATCGATATTCATGGTACCGGCGATGGCATAAGCCACCACAAGAGGTGGTGAAGCCAGATAATTCATTTTTACTTCCGCATGTACGCGTCCTTCGAAATTACGGTTGCCGGAAAGCACGGCGCTTGCCATCAAATTACCGTCGCTGATACCTTGGCTGACTTCAGCGGGCAGGGGACCGGAGTTGCCGATGCAAGTGGTGCAACCGTAGCCAACTATGTTGAACCCCAGTTCATTAAGCGATTCAATCAATTTCGCTTTTTCCAGATAATCGCGTACTACCAGGGAGCCGGGGGCGAGGCTGGTTTTTACCCAGGGTTTCACTTTTAAGCCGAGAGCCGCCGCTTTTTTCGCAACCAGACCTGCGCCAACCATGACGGATGGGTTTGAGGTATTGGTACAAGAGGTAATCGCTGCAATAACCACGGCGCCGTCATCCAGTTGGTAATTTTCCCCAGCGCCTGATGTTACCTGAGCACTACCGCCGACTTTACGATCTTTGGTCATTTCAGCGAGGTGCTTGACGAAGGTTTTTTTGGAATCACTTAAGGGGATACGATCTTGTGGACGTTTTGGACCGGCAAGACTCGGTACAATAGTGCCCATGTCCAGTGTCATGGTATCGCTGTAATCGGCGTCTGCTGCGCCGTCTTCACGCCACATGCCCTGAGCTTTGGCATAAGCTTCAACCAGATTGATCTGCTCATCATCACGTCCTGAGAGTCTCAAATAGTTAATGGTCTCCCCGTCGATGGGAAAGATGCCACAGGTGGCGCCATATTCAGGCGCCATGTTGGCGATAGTAGCGCGATCTGCCAAAGGCAGGTGGTTCAAACCTTCACCGTAAAATTCAACAAACTTTCCAACCACGCCTTTGCCTCTGAGCATTTCAACCACGGTGAGTACCAGGTCAGTGGCCGTTGCACCTTCAGGCAATTTGCCGGTGAGTTTAAAGCCGACTACCTGAGGAATTAGCATGGTAATAGGTTGTCCAAGCATCGCCGCTTCAGCCTCGATTCCGCCGACGCCCCAGCCCAAAACACCGAGACCGTTAATCATGGTTGTGTGAGAATCGGTGCCGACGACGGTGTCCGGGTAGGCTTGTAGTACGCCATCTTTTTCAGCAGCGAATACCGTACGCGCCAGGTATTCCAGATTAACCTGATGGACGATGCCGGTATCCGGAGGCACAACCTTGAAGTTGGAAAACGCTTGCTGGCCCCAACGCAAAAATTCGTAGCGTTCTTCATTGCGGTCAAATTCGATGGCTGCATTCTTTTCGGTGGCATCTTTGCTGCCAAACACGTCAACCTGTACCGAGTGGTCTATCACCAGTTCAGCCGGGGACAAGGGGTTTATCTTGTTTGGATCACCACCGAGTGCACTCATTGCATCTCGCATGGCAGCGAGGTCAACAACGGCAGGTACGCCGGTGAAATCCTGCATTAACACCCTGGCGGGGGTAAAGGCGATCTCCTGATCCGGTTCCGCCTTCGACTGCCAGTTACCGAGTGCGGCAATGTCATCTTTACTGATGTCGACGCCATCTTCAAAGCGCAGCAGGTTTTCCAATAATATCTTTAGGGAGTAAGGCAAACGGCTGATGCTAAATTCATCATCGAGCGCCTTTAATGAAAAGATTTCGTATTCTTTTTCGCCAACTTTCAATGTTGTGCGGCTTTCATAACTATTCATCATTACTATTTCCTGGATTGTTCCTAAATGTTCGTAGAATATCTTCGCAAGACCCATGCCGATAGTCAGTTCGCCCGCCGACAGTCAGCACTGACTTAAGGGCGCGCTATTATGCGGTATTTGCTAGCATATGTCACAGCTCTGCAGCTAATTCATTGTGAAATTAGCGGTCTGTTTGACGAGGTTTCCAGGAGGCTGTCCGAGAATAGAAACCGTCGTGAGGGAAGTCATTTTGAGTCCATTTTTTCGATCATTTGAGGCGAATAGTGGTGACTATTTAACGAAAATGAGCGGGAAAATGGGCCAAAATGGTTTTTCCGCAGTAGGTTATCTATTCTCGGACAGCCTCCTAGTTCCAGGTGGTGTCAATTACCCCGCTGCCCAGACAACAGCCTCCATCGTCATAGAAGACGACATATTGACCCGGAGTGACGGCTCTTTGCGCTAGATGAAACAGGACCCTGGCAGTATTTTCCTCTATCTCTTCAATGCTACAAGCCTGGTCCGCCTGTCGATAGCGTGTTTTTGCCAGGCATGAAAATGGCAATTTGGGGGCAGAACCACTTATCCAGTGAAGGTTGCTGGCAGACAAGCCTTTACTGAACAAGAGGGGGTGATTATGACCCTGGGCGACGGTCAGCGTGTTTTTGATTGTGTCTTTGGCCACCACATACCAGGGATCATCGCTGGCGCCCTTGACACCACCAATACCAAGTCCCTGGCGCTGACCCAGTGTGTAAAAATAAACACCGTCATGTTGCCCGACAATTTGCTGGTCTACGGTCATAATTTCGCCGTTTTTTATCGGGATGTATTGGCTAAGAAATTCTCGGAAAGGACGTTCGCCAATAAAACATATTCCGGTGCTGTCTTTTTTATCGTGCGTGATGAGTCCAGCATTCGTTGCAAGCTGGCGTACCTGAGGTTTTTCTAGTTCCCCAAGCGGAAACAAAGTTCGGGCAAGTTGATTTTGTTCTAATCGACAAAGAAAGTAGCTTTGATCCTTATTGCCATCCAGGCCCTTGTAGAGTGAATGCGTTCCCTCAGAGGGTATGACCCGGGAATAGTGACCGGTAGCGATTTTGTCGGCACCCAGCGCAAGCGAGTGTTCAAGAAAGGCGCGGAATTTTACTTCCTGATTGCATAGGATGTCCGGATTTGGCGTTCGTCCAGCTTTGTACTCTTTGAGGAAGTCTGTGAATACCCCGTCCCAGTATTCGCGTGATAAATCAACGGTGTTAATGGGGATCTTAAGCGTGTCGCAAACACGCATAGCGTCTTCAACATCGGTTTCCCACATACAGGATCCATCAGCAGATTTCTCATCCCAGTTCTTCATGAATAAAGCTTCTAATTCATAACCTTGTTCTTTTAGCAGAAGAGCTGCAACGGATGAATCAACGCCTCCGGAGATTCCAACAATTATTTTTTCTGACATGGCACCGTGGGTTATAAGCGGGTTAAAGGTTAAATGAAAGTTATCATTGCCGGACAGGTGCGCGAATGGCGATCCTCAAAGACCTCTACATCATCTTCTGCGCACAAAACTTAATCCGCTCAGCTCTCGTAGTGATGCAGCAAATCCAGGGGATATTGTGACCCCGCAAGATAGTCATCTATACAGCGAATGACTAGAGGGCTGCGTAGTTTGGGCGTTTGTGTTTCGAGTTCCTTCTTTGTTATCCAGAAGGCTCGAATGATTCCTTCATCGAGCTTCCTTTGAGCGTGATGGTGAAGGCAACTACCGGAAAAGCAGATGCGTAAATAGGTGACATCAATGTGTGGATTTGGATATAAATACACACCAACGATTTTTTCTGGCTCGAAGTCCCATGCAGTTTCTTCTAACACTTCACGTTTCACAGCATTGATGAGTGTTTCGTCTTTTTCTAAATGCCCTGCTGGTTGATTAATTACAGTGAGCCCATCAGATTCCTCTTCAATCATTAAAAACCGATGATCCATTTCGATGACCGCAGCTACAGTGACATTGGCTTTCCACCTTAGGGGTTCGTGGTTCACAATCGAAGTCTTATTAAAAGTTGTAATATCAAGTGAGTCTAACCGGCGGCTTCACTAAGCTGCTCGTCATTCTGCTTGTTTTTTATTTTTTCAATTACTGGCTGGTACCAACTTCCAGTAATGGTGTACTGATAACGTAATAGTTGATCAATGCTATCGTGCACTGAATCGAACATCTGCCCTGCAAGGTAAAATACTGCGCCGAGGCCAATCCCTACTGGCCCAAGTAATACACCTGCAACAGGAAGATTGTTAGAGAATTGTGGCGTTACGGTGACGATCTGATCATAGTCCTGCTCGGATAAACCGGTTCGACCTGAAATTGCTACGTTAGCGGCTGGGCCGCGCATGTAGAGATCATTAGTGTAAGCATTTCCATTATCGATATTGAAACTCCCTTCAATTCGGTCAAAAGCCAGACCTTTTCCAAAGATGTCAGAAAAATCAAGCGTCAAGCGACGAGCAAGCGTTTGCAAACTGAAAAGCCCGAATAGTCGCCCGGCAGAGGGATTCACGTCGAGTATTTGCCCCTTACTGATTTGCATGTCGAGCGTGCCGTTTAGTTTTTCCAATGCAAAATCCATAGGCGTGCCTTGCCAATCTGCTTTTAACTGCAGATTGGTTTTGCCTTTTTTTACTGGTGTTTGATTGTAATCAAACGTTGTCAGCATGGTTTCCATGTCCTCAGCCTGCAAGTCAATATCAAAACTGGAAGTGTCGTTTGTAACGGTGCCAATCCATTGGCCGTTGCCCGTAATATTAAGGTCAGGCTTGTCGAAAGTCATTTTTTCAATGGACAGTCCGTTGGTCATCGGCTTTGTTTTTAAACTCATTTGACCGAGTTCGAATTTGTTAAATATAAATTCAGAGACACCGCCCTCAATGGCAGGTATATCAACCGGGTTCAGCCTTTTAGAATTGTTTTCGCTATATTGTTGTTGCTCTCGATGCATATTAAGTTTATCGAGTTGGAAAGTAATTGGATTGTGTCCACCACGGTCCACAGGAATCTGAATGTTGCCTGTAATGTCCTCCCCATCCAATTCAAAATTCCAAAGCTTATTCAGTCGGCGAATTGACAAGGCAACATCAGGAAACTGATGATGTAGTAATTCAAGCGCGCCGACTCTTAGGTCGACATATACACCAGACTCTAATATTGAGCTTGAGGCCTTCTCCTTATCTACATCCCTGGCTTTAATGACATCCCACCATTCAGTTGCAACGAGCTCGTCCACCGTCCCGGAAATATGTAATCCTGGTTCATTATTCTCAGGTACCTGTGCCTCACCAACACGCAAATTGATGGCATGAAGTTTTTTATCTGATCCAAGCACCAGTTCTGTATTGAGAATATCTGCGTAATTTATCTCGACATTCCGGTTTGCAGGGGAGCCCAGAAAAGAAGTGACTTTAATTGGTCGTAAGCGATAAGAGGGTTTGCCGACTGGATACGGATAATCCATGTTTACACCGATAAGATTAGATTCTATCTCCAGTTTTTTAATAATTGTGTTTTCAGCCTCACCGGGTAGATTCGTCATGCTTAGAGTCCATTCTGCCTCACCGCTCATACGATCACGAACATAATGCTCCAGAGACTTTAATGCAGGGAAGTATTCAATTAACCGGTCTGCAACAAAATTCTCATTTGCCATACCGGTGATTTTAATTGAAGGCAGGTTTTCCGGATCTGATTTATCGCCTGTAATCAACAGTTTCACGGGATTACCAGAAAAAGTTGCATCCAATATTTCAGAAGCCACCGAATGGCGTGTAAAGCTGATTTTTCCTTCGACATTATCCAATTGCAAATTTTCGATAGATGATTTTAGAACACTCTTTGATAAAGAAATGTTTCCTGTTACGCCAACTGTTTTACGAGGTTGTTTTATGGGCACATCAAGCTCAAGGTTTAGCGAAATATTACCGCCTTGCAGCGAACGACTAATCTCTTTTAAACCGGGGTCTTTTTGTAAAGGACTTTGATCAATAAACAATGATAAGTCTTTTGTTGAACCTCTGACTTCGCCTTTTAGTACAACTGTTTTCTTCCTGGTCAGGATGTCGGCAATGCTCGCCTTTGCGGAGGGGATACTGGCTTCAAAAATTTCACCGTGTCTGATATTGGCCTGCATTTCTCTGCCATCAATAATAATTTCCGCATCAATATTATCTACCGGTGGCCACGACGGCGAATAGTCGAGAGTTACATCCGTGGCGTCTGCAATCAGTTTGAAACGGCCGTTGTGGCTATCAAAGGGAAAGTCAGAAATATGACCCCGGAACAGAACGCTTGCAGAACTCAATTTGCCGCCTAACACTGAGCGCCTCATCCAGTCTCTTAATTTAAACCTGGGTGAATACGGCATAAGTTTGGAAATATGTTCCAGTTCCATTTCATCGAGACTAACAACGATATCAATAAACGGAGAGCGCTCATCACTAAATTTTATTATGTTGCCACTTAAGTTGACTGCTAGTTTTTCGTTTTCTACTAGCAAGTTCTCAGTAGCTAGTTTCCATTCACTCTGTTTTTTATGCCAATTAACTTTGCCTTTCAGATGACTGAATTGTAAAAATTTGTTTTCTAATAAATCGGATTTTAGCAGGGGCTGATCTGAATCCAGCATAATCACCCCCTGATTAAAATATCCGTATAGTTGACCAGACAGGTTCGAAAAGGCCGGTAATTGGGGACCCAATTCGGTATCAACATGACTAAATTGCGTGTCGAAGTGGAAGCGATGGTCTGGCGCGTTCTCAGGGTCATAAATTAATTTACCTTGATTCAATTCGCCGTGAATAGATATGTTGGCCATTTTTTCTTTTACCGTGTCGGGTAAAAAAGTCAGACTACTAATGAAGGGGCTTAGATCGTCGAGTTTCAAATAATCGAAAGTAGCGCTGTATCGATAATCCTTTAACTTACTGGCACGCCTCGCCGACACCATTATATTTGTTTCAGGCCAGTCACCATTGTCAGTTAACAGCTGATTCAAGTTTAAATGAAATTGCCAACCATCTTCACCAATACGATCTCCAAGAAAACGGTAAGAGAGTTCCTGGATATGCAATTCGTTGTTGCCCACTCGCGTATCAAAATTGTTATAGTGCAACTCTCCTTCCAAACGCTTAAGTTTCGCCTCTTCCCAGGTACTCCAAACTTTGATATCAGCATTACCGCCACTCACATTAAAGTTCAGCGGGCGGTATCCCTTGTACCAGTGGTCGGGGTTTATATCGCGTCCAGCAAGATATAACTCACCAGACCATTCAGAACTTAAAAGATCGCCGCTGGCATCGAAAGAAAAATCCATATTTTTACCGTAGAGCTCCGGTAAAGTGGCGGAACCGTCTGCCTGAAGTCTTTGACCATCTGAACGTAGTATTAAACTAACCTCGGATAGCAAAATGGGTTTTTGTTGGTGCTTGATATCCAGCCATTCGATTCTGCCATTTTCTATTTTTATCTGTTCCTGTTTGAATAACCATTCCGCGAGCTCATTGTCACCCAGCTTGCTCATTTCAGGATCACTTATGTTTATCCCTTCGATGTAAATTGCTCCATTACTCAGGCGAGCGATGGCCAGTTCGAAGCCACTGATAGTTAGCTGTTTTGGAACGATACGTCGTTTGATCAATGTCGACAGGGGCGCGATCTTGATTTGTGCAGAATCGAAATGAGTAATCGGTTGGGTGCCTGCCTTGTTTAGCAGGTCAATATCACCAAGCTGCAAATGCGGCACCCATCCTTCCCATGTGGCGTCGAGGGAGTGAATGACAACGGGGTATCCCATATAACGACTTACCCAGGCTTCTACTTCGCTTCTATAAATACCAATATCAGGAAGGAAAAGTCTGATTAGTGTGACAACTACAGCAGCGCTTAGTACCAGAAACCCTATGGCATAGACAGTAAAATGATATATCCCTTTGAATACTCTGGGCAGCATAATTTTATTATTTAGCTGCAGAGCCCAGGTTCATAGCAGGACAATGTCGTATTGTTCCTGTTTGTAAAGCGGTTCCACCTGAAATTTAATGGGTCTACCGATAAATTCTTCCAGATCGGCGACGCTGGTTGATTCCTCCTCAAGCAGCATTTCCACAACCAGGGGAGCTGCGACGACGAGTAGTTTTTTCGCATCGAATTGCCGAACTTCACGCAATATCTCGCGGAATATCTCGTAACAGATAGTCTCCGCAGTTTTGATGGTTCCTCTCGCATTACAGGTTGGACAAGCTTCACACAAGATATGTTCAAGACTTTCTCTGGTGCGCTTTCTAGTTAGTTGGACAAGGCCAAGAGAGGTGAGTTCGCTAATGGTAATTTTCGAATTATCTCGCTCCAGGTGCTTCTCCAGAGAACGCAGAACCTGACGACCATGTTCCGGGGCCTGCATGTCGATAAAATCAATAATAATAATGCCACCAAGATTTCGTAATCGTACTTGTCTTGATATTGTTTGCGATGCTTCCAGGTTGGTTTTATAAATTGTTTCTTCCAGATTTCTATGACCAACAAAGCCGCCAGTATTAACGTCAATTGTGGTCATAGCTTCGGTTTGGTCAATGACTAGACTACCGCCCGACTTTAGTTGTACTTTGCGATTTAAGGATCGTTGAATTTCATCCTCAACTGAATAGAGATCCAGGATAGGTCGTTCTCCAGTATAATATTCAATGCGTCCTAGTAATTCAGGGATGAAGTGTTTTGCGAACTCTTTTACACGTTGAAAGGTTTCTTTAGAGTCGATTCTGACTTTTTCTATATCAATATGTACCATATCGCGCATAGTACGCATTACCAATGGCAGATCTTCATATATGATATTAGGGGCAAAAGTATTTTGACTCCGCACATAGGTGGAATCCCATGATTTACGTAAATAATCAATGTCCTTGAACAAGTCTTCTTCGAGCAGACCTTCAGCAGCAGTTCTGACAATAAAACCACCTTTGTAAGAGGGTATAGACGGTTTTAACGCGGTATGTAAAATGACATTACTAGCGCCAGTGGCAGCAAGATTTTGTGTGTCAATCTGGTACTGGCTAATTATATTGCGTAAACGTTCGCGTTCCTCTTCGTCTTCGATGCGTTGCGATACGCCAACAGAATTATGATGCGGGATAAAAACAAGATAGCGTGAGGGAATGGATACACGAGTAGTTAGTCTGGCTCCCTTGCTACCTAAAGGATCTTTCACGACTTGAACTAGAATATCCTGGCCTTCGCGCAACAAACTAGCGATCGGAGTTTCCTGGCTCTCAATATGGGGATTGGAGGTTTCAGTATTTTCATTTGCATCCAGGATATCTGAAATATGCAGAAATCCTGTTCGCTCCAGACCGACATTGATGAAAGCGGCTTGCATACCCGGTAATACTCGCGCAACTCGCCCTTTATAAATATTTCCCACCAATCCACGTTTGCGTGTACGTTCAACATAAATTTCCTGCAAGACGCCGTTTTCAACGACAGCTACGCGAGTTTCTTGCGGGGTGACATTGATCAGGATTTCTTCGCTCATAGGGTCAGTGTTTTATAGAGAAAACTTAAGAAAATATTATAACTATAAAATATATATAGGAAAATTTAATTTCTCAGGATAGGAAAGTCTCTACCTTTAGCCGCAAAATTTGCTTGTGGAGACCTCAGAGGAGTCTATAAGCGCGCCATTCTAGCATTTCTTCATTAAGGGGATTCGCGAAAAGGTGGCTGTTGACCTGCTTTTTGGACAGGATGAGGAAAAATGATACCCAGATAGTCGGGGTTTGATGGAAAAACGCTGGTATGGCTACTTTTAACTATTCAATAATCAGAACAGAGTCCTCATCATCGCCAAATCCACCTTCCTCATCAAATATGTCGTCATATCCTTCTGTCGGCGGATTGCCGTCATGGATGAGATATTCTCGTTGTTGGAGGTAAGCTTCGCGGGTAAAAGAATAGGGATCAACAGCAGCTTCGTCGCGAATATTAGTGGCATCGAGCAAATTCGCTCGAATATTAATTACATTCAATGCGGTGATTGGAAATAGAATTGCGCCTGATAAATAGGTGATTGGATTTAGCAATAAGCGGGTAGCGATATTGGGGAGATTGCGCGCTGTATCTGGACCCTGAATGGGAAGATAAAGATAAGTTCCGCGTTCGACACCCCAGGTCGCCAGCGTTTGCCCCAGGTCTTCGTTATGTCTGGGTAGACCAGCAGGTGTTGCCACATCGAAAATTCCGCCAATACCCAGTGTACTATTTATTAGAAAACGGCCCGCATCTGAAAATCCCTGTTCAAATTTCCCCTGTAAAAAAGAGTTAAGAATGACATTCAGGTAGGCAAGATTGGCGTAAAAGTTTGTTACGCCGACACGTATTGGCTCAGGAGTAATGTTTACGTAGGCCTCAGCAATGGGCTTAATCAGGTGCTGGTCCAGACCTTCATTAAAACTATAAAAGGCCCTGTTCATCGGTTCCAACGGATCCGGCGTCGCGGCGCTTTTTTCCTGGTTACTTGCACAGCCAGTAGCTAAGGCAATGACAAATACCAGGCTTATTATTTTTGCTATGTCTTTCAATTTGTATTTATTCATGACTAACCTCGAAAACGACTTTCCTTTGCACATTCTGAATATTGGCACACAATATTGGCCGGTACAATTGCCAATTCATTCCTCATTCTGATATTCCAGTTCTTTAACTTTGTCAGCAACATCGTTGATTAGACCATCATAGCCTTTGTCTTTTATTACGGTGGCATATTCTGCTCTTTTCAAGGACAAATCATTTACTCCGTTAGCAATGACGCTGATGATCATCCATTTACCATCGTTTTCGTGCATCAAATAATCCAGTTTCACCGACTCATCGTCAGGTCTTTGTAATTCTGTTTTTATTAAAAGTCTACCTTTTTTTAGTTTCTCTGTAGATATCTCGACAAAACTTTCACCCTTATATCCATCGAAGCGTGATGCGTATGTCGCACTACTGAGTTCTTTGAAAAGCTTGATGAAATCTATTTTTTGCGTCTCGTCCAGTTTGTTCCAATAACGACTCATAATGACTTTAGCAATCAGGGGCGTATCAAAATGTGAAGTAATAGATTCATCCGCCATTTTATATCGACCCTGATAACCGAGGTTTTCAGCGTTTTGCATTATATAAAGCAGTTTTTCATGAATGGCATTCACGAGAACGTTGGCCTCCGAATAGTCTTTAAAGGTATCGGAATTCGATTCGGTGGCCGGACTAACCGGTACAAAGACACTAATGAGTACGCCAGCAATAATGCCTCGCAGCACTTTCATTTTCCCCCTTACAAAAAATGTACGTAAGCAAGATGTCACGGCATATTCGCCATTGGTCATGTGTTTCATCAGCTTTCTAATTATATTATCTCTTTGACCTGAATTACGGGAAAAGTTTTTACAACTTTAGTTTGCAGGGCGCGCATATGTCCGATTTTTCCAGATTGCACCCGTCCCTCGCCAATGACGAAATGCAGAACTCCAGGTCATGCAAAGATAGAGTACCGCCGTAAATGGTAGCGTGCAGGCCCATAAGGGTTTGCGTCCGTAATACCTGAGCACAGGTAGATACGTGAATATCATCATTAAATAGACAAGCAATGAAAGGAGTACTATCGGTAAATCGGTCACAAATATTGAATATATGGGGAGGACAAATGCCAGAATCATCAACAATGTGCAAAGAAGTAGTAAGGCAGGTGAATAATGTAATTGCGTGTACGCGGTCCTGGCCACCATATCCCAGATGGTCTGAAGTGTGTCGTAGCAGCGATGACTAATGGCAGAGTGCGAAAGACCAATCCAGGTACGCCCACCGGCGTGTTTGATATGTTTCGCCAATGAGCAATCATCAATCAATTCATCTTTCAATGCGGCAAAACCGCCAATTTTATCAAGTCTGTTGGTGTTAACCAGAATACAACCCCCTGCCGCCGCAGACACGAGTTTAGAATCAGAATTCGATATGGCGAAGGGATAAAGCAGCTTGAAAAAATAGATAAAGGCGGGCATTAGCAGGATTTCCCAAAAGCTTTTCATGCGCAAAAACGCCATCAGCGAGACTAAATCCAGTTCCTTGCTCTCTAACTTAATTAAAAGAGCGGATATCGTACCCGCTTGCAGTTCGATATCGGCATCCAGAAGCAGAATATGTGCTGTATCAACTTTGAGACGTCCCTGTTCGAGCGCCCATAATTTTCCGCTCCAGCCATCGGCAAGGGGAAGACCTTTAATAATGGTGAGTTTTTGCAAATCTGCCTGTTTGGCAAGCTCCACGGTTTTATCGGTCGACTGATCGTCGATCAAGATAATGTCAGCTAAATTGCCCTGTGTGCTGAGAGAGGCAAGCGTTCTTGATATGACTTCCTCTTCATTTCGCGCAGGAATAAGAACGGTGACGGAGGACAGATCAGATGAAAAATGAGTATCGACGTCCAACGATTCGCGCGTACTCCAGGGACGCCATGGCAGAACAAGAATGCTACACCAGATAAATAATCCGGGCAGGATCAGCCAGAAGATTACCATCAAGCAACTTGTTTTCTACTGTTCTCGGAAGGGACAAGCTTTATTTCAGCAACCATTTTTGGTTTCATTGGTGATACGTCATCGTACAATATAGGCAATTCAGGTTGCATGGGGCCTTCTGTTTTGGGGCCAAACAGTGCAACTTTTAGTGCGGTAACAGGATGACTAAAGGTGTCATCGACCGCCGATGCTTCAAAACCACAGTGAACCATACAATTTGCACATTTCGGGTTGCGGCCATTGCCATAGTTCTCCCATTCTGTTTCTTCCATCAGCGCTTTGAACGTAGGTGCATATCCTTCGCCTACCAGTAGATAACAGGGTTTCTGCCAGCCGAAAACGTTTCTTGTGGGATTACCCCAGGGGGTGCACTGATAGCGTTGGTTACCCGCTAGAAAATCAAGATACAGGGAAGACTGGTTGAAGCGCCATTTCTTGCCACGGCCAAGTTTGAATATATTTCGAAATAGCTGCTTGCTTTCTGTACGTTGTAAAAAGACGTCCTGGCGAGGTGCTCGTTCGTAATTATAGCCCGGAGAAATTGTGACACCCTCTACACCAAGCGCCATGGCGACATCCATAAACTCTGAGACTTCTTCCGCAGTTTCATTTTGGAAAAGCGTGCAGTTGATTGTCACTCTAAAACCTCTTGCCCGTGCTTTTTTGATCACTTCAATACATTTTTCGAATACACCTTCCCGGCAAACTGAGGCATCGTGGCGGTCAGCGTTACCATCCAGATGAATGGAGAATGTCAGATAGGGAGAGGGTGAGTAATCGTCCATACGCGCATCTAACAAGAGGGCATTAGTACAAAGATAGACGAATTTCTTTTTCTTAATGTAGCCTTCGATAATTTGCGGCATTTCTTTGTGGATCAAAGGTTCTCCACCGGCAATCGAGACGATGGGCGCACCACATTCATCGATAGCATTCATCGCATCTTCGTAGCTGACGCGTTTGTCGAGGATTTCATCGGGGTAGTCAATCTTGCCGCAACCCGCACAAGCAAGATTACAGCGGAACAGGGGTTCCAACATAAGGACGAGAGGATAACGCGAGTTTCTTCGCAGCTTTTCGCCTATAATGTATTTGGCTACACGATATTGTTGGATTAATGGGACACCCATTTGAATACTCCGTATTTGTAAATAATTAGCTCGTTGACGAGGGGGATTTACATAAAAGCCCCAAAAATTAGTAAGATAAAGTATGATGCCTCAAATGTACAGCCTTGCTGTCGACTTTAAAAAAATTACTTTGTTGTTTTAACGCATATTTAACGTATAAATAAACATAGCTTAGCTTAGCTTATTGTTTACCACAATGACTGCCAAGTCCCCTATTAAATATTTATTGACCCTATTGAATCATGACAAGTGAGACCAGTAATTCCATTCTGAATTCAATTAATTCGCCCGCTGATTTGCGCAAACTACCTGAAGCGCAACTGGAGCCTCTGGCGGAAGAAATACGTGACTTTCTGCTTCGCTGGGCTAGCCAGAATAGCGGCCATTTTGCGGCCAGTCTTGGCACCGTCGAATTAACGTTAGCTTTGCATTACATATACAACACGCCGGATGACCGACTGGTATGGGACGTAGGACATCAGGCTTACGTGCACAAGATACTGACAGGCAGGCGTGATCGGCTGCATTCCATCCGCAAATGGGATGGTCTGGCACCTTTCCCCAAGCGATCAGAAAGTGAATATGATGCTTTTGGTGTGGGTCACTCGAGTACGTCTATTAGTGCCGCGCTTGGCATGTCAGTGGCAGCGAAACGCACGGGTCGAAAGCGGAAAACCGTGGCAATTATTGGGGACGGAAGCATCACAGCAGGACTCGCCTTTGAAGCATTGAATCATGCCGGTGGTTTAGATAGCGACATACTGGTAGTACTCAATGACAATAATATGTCTATATCCCCCAACGTCGGCGCGCTTTCCAATCGCTTCGCCAGGATATTATCGAGCAAATTGTACGCCTCAGTACGAGAAGGTAGTAAACGTGTCATGTCACAGGTACCTAATGTTTGGGAGCTGGCACGGAGGACAGAAGAACACGTCAAAGGGATCATCGGACAGGGCACCTTATTTGAGGAACTCGGTTTTAATTACATAGGCCCTGTGGACGGACATGATTTGCCATTGTTACTGGAAACCATCAGAAATCTGCGCGAGCAAGATGGGCCACAGTTTCTTCATATTATTACGCGTAAAGGAAAAGGTTACGCTCCGGCAGAAGAGGATCCGGTGAAATATCATGCGGTGACGCCGTTTGATCCAGATAAAGGCATGAAAACATCCCGCAAGGTGAGTAAGCCGACCTACAGTAAGGTTTTTGGGGACTGGATCTGCGACATGGCAGCAAAGGATCAGAGACTAGTCGCCATTACGCCTGCTATGCGCGAGGGTTCAGGTTTGGTGCGCTTTGATAAGGAATATCCGGAACGTCATTTTGATGTGGCAATAGCAGAACAACACAGCGTTGCGGTTGCAGCAGGTATGGCCTGCGATGGATTAAAACCCGTAGTTGCAATCTACTCGACCTTTTTACAGCGAGCGTATGATCAACTCATACACGATGTTGTTGTTCAAAATCTACCTGTCTTGTTCGCCATTGATCGGGCCGGCTGTGTTGGCGGAGATGGCTCAACGCACAACGGTAGTTACGATTTAAGTTATATGCGTTGCCTGCCCAATATGGTCGTCATGGCGCCAGCAGATGAAAACGAATGTCGGCAAATGCTCTATACGGGTTTTATGCTTGATCAGCCCGCATCTGTGCGTTATCCCCGTGGTGGTGGGCCAGGTGTAGAAATTCAGGAAGAGATGACCGCCATTCCGATTGGTAAGGCTGAAGTGAGACGCGAAGGTTCAAAGATCGCTATTCTCGCCTTTGGTTCCATGCTAGGTGTAGCAATGGAAGTCGGTGAGCAACTGGATGCCACGGTAGTCAACATGCGTTTCGTGAAGCCCATTGATGGTGATTTGGTCTTGCAAATGGCCAGTAATCATGACGTATTAGTGACGATAGAAGAAAATGTAGTACAGGGCGGCGCGGGTTCCGCTGTTAATGAAACTCTGGCGGCCAATGGAGTCGCGCAAGTGATCATCAATTACGGTTTACCTGACAGGTTGGTTGAGCACGGCTCTCAGGAAGATATGCTGCACGATGCCGGCTTAACTAGCGAAGGCTTTCTGCATTTTATTCAGGCACATCTTGAAAAAACGGGTCACTTGAATTCGGCAAAGTCTGCGTGAAAGTGGAAAGTGGAAAGTGGAAAGCTCAGCTACACAGGTTCCCGCGCGGAGCGAGGGAACGAGGGTGGCGGGGTTTAATTGCTGGTGCTGGTTCCCACGGTCTCCGTGGTAATCCATACCTATCTTACATAGTACTCATCTTTTAGTGAGGTATGCATTCCCACGCGGAGCGAGGGAACGAGGTGGCTGGGTTTAATTGCTGGTGCTGGTTCCCAGGGTCTCCGTGGGGATCCATACCTATCTTACGTACTACTTGTCTCTTAGTGAGGTATGCA
>JBLIML010000063.1:0-17919 GCA_047638675.1 Planctomycetota bacterium
GCAAACGATCTTTTGCTGGCCATGGGTAGTCCGGCCGAATCTGCCCCTATCATCGCCAAATCCCTGGTTAAATCTGATTGCTGTGGCATTTATACCCACGGCATTGGGCAATTGCCAATGTATGCCCGGATGCTAAACGATGGTGCTATAGACCCTCTGGCAACGACTACTATCACCCATAAAACAGATTGTATCATCAGTGTCGACGGACACGATGGCTTTGGCCAGCTTGTTGGCGAGCTTGCCACAACTGCGGGGATCGAGGCCACACAAAAATCCGGTATGGCGATGGTTGCCATTCACAATGCCTCTCATTTGGGGCGACTCGGCGAATGGGCTGAGCAAGCCGCCAATGCAGGACTTGTTTTCACCGCCTTTAGCAACACAGGCGGCGGTGCTTTGAATGTCGCTGCCTTTGGCGGCCACGAAAGAAAGCTCTCCACCAACCCGGTTGCCTTTGCTATTCCAACATTCAAGGCCTTGCCCTATAACATCATTGTGGATTTTGCCACCAGTCAGATTTCAGGTGCCGTTATCCAAAAACACTATCGCACGCATACACCCTTGCATGGTGACTGGACAACGACATCATCTGGGGATGCCCTTTCCGATGCCGCTGACTTTATGAAGGGCAGGGGCGCCTTGCTACCTCTGGGCGGGCGCACCACCGGACATAAAGGTTTTGGTCTTGCGCTCATTGCTGAATTGCTTGGCGGCATTGCGGGCGGTTTGGTCGCGGGTCAGCACGATCCTCAGTGGTTTAGCAATGCCGCCATGTTCAGCTTCGTCGACCCCTTGCATTTCCAGAGCGTTGACGAAATAGAACAACGTATTCATGCACTGACTAAACACCTGAGTGAAGATAATGTTCGATTCCCGGGGCAAGGCACTTATCAGCGAAGTCAGGTCACGCAAAAACAGGGTGTCAGTATGCCGTCACATGTTCTACAGTCTCTAATTAAACTTGCTAAACATCTTGACGTAAACGTCGCAGAGGAAATCGCTTCGTCATTAAGCGATGTGAAAAGTGCCGATGAAAAGTTAAAATCATGGTAATTAGGAATGAATTACTCCGCTGCAAGCCGATGGAGAATTGTCGCCCCGACCGCAGTGGACGACCACATGGAAGTGGGAGGTATAAACGTGTCTGGAACAGCGTTCGAGGGTCTTGCCGAAGGAGGCGAGGTCTTTGAGATCCCTCCGCTTCGCTAGCGCTCCGGTCGGGATGACAACAATCTTATTTACTAACGCGCCGATCGGGATGACAAGGGCCTTCTTCGCTAACGCTCCGGTCGGGATAACGAGCGCATTCTTTATGACGGCTTTTCTTAGATAGCAAATCAAAGATGAACTACGGTTTCCATCGTGTCATTCAACCGAGTGGTGCAGTACCCCAGGCCGCATTGCGTGTAGACAACACGCCATCGATATTACATCCCGCCGAAATCCTGATACGGGTGAGTTTGATTAATCTCGATTCCACCGGTATGGCTCAACTCAGATCAAGAGACATTGATATTCGTGAGCAGATACTGAATATCGTTGATCAACGAGGCAAAATGCATAACCCGGTAAGCAATTCCGGTGGTGTCCTTGTTGGCGAAATTGAAGCACTTGGCGAGGGCCTAAGCCCAAATTTCGATTTGATGCCGGGCGATACTATTATCCCAGTGGTGTCGACCTCGACTTTGCCGCTGAAGCTCTATGAGGTCGGGGAGATCAGAGGTGACCAGGTACAGGTCGATGGACATGCCATCCTGTTTGATGGCATGGGCTACTCGCCATTGCCCACTGACTTCACTTTGGCTGTGGCCCTCTCCGCTATCGACATCTCCAGCATAGTCCCGCAGGTCTATCGCTCAGTAGAAGCGGATCAGACGGTTCTGGTCATCGGTGCCGGAAAGTCCGGGCTGACTGCTATGGCCGCCGCCAGAAAGGCCGCTCCTGGAGCTAATATCATCGCATTAGATCCTGATGATGATCGTCTTGCTGACGCTCGCGATCTCGGCCATGCAAACCAGATGATAAAGGCCAATGCGCGCTTCCCCGAACAAGTCTTGCGCGAAGTGGAAAAAGCCACCGATGGAAAGAGATGTGATCTCGTTCTTAATTGCGTCAATGTAGCCGATACCGAAGCGGCGACGATTCTTTCCGCAAGGCAGGCGGGAACGGTGTTTTTCTATTCCATGGCTACACGCTTCGACAAGGCTGCGTTGGGGACAGATGCAACTGACAATGATGTACGCATCATTGTTGGCAATGGCGTCGCCAGCGGGCAGGCACGGCTGGTGTTTGAATTACTGCGAGAAGAACCAGGGCTAAGAGCCTACTTCGAGCGACATTCGGCCAATTGATTAATGTGGTCGGCGCAATAATGCCTTTTCTGACAATTTTATACCGCGACCCGGTACCGACCATGGACATACCTCCACACAAATAGAACAACCGTAGGTGTCACTGAAATAAGGTGCACAACGATCGAAATCGACATACCATTTTTCAACACCTCTCACCCATTGCTTTGAATCCGATAGCGCCTTTGGGGGACAAACATTCGTACAGGCCTGACATTTCATACAGACATCATCCACCCCGATGTCCTCAGACTGATCAATTTCAAGCGGGAGATCGGTCAGCATCGTAGTCAACCTGAAATTGCTGCCATATTCTTTACAAATGAGTGAACCATGTTTTCCCAATTGTCCGATCCCGGCATCGATGGCAATGGGAATATGTAGATAATCCGTAGTACTGTTAATCGGAAGACCGAGGGCCGGCCAACCGAGAGAACGAATATATCTCGCCATATCCACCGTCAATTCCGAACATAAGGCATAGACGCGCTGCACCTCCTTACTGGCACTGGCCGCGGGTGCCTCTACCATGATTTCTCGATTCATTGGCAGGCCAAAGGAGATGGCATATTTATACTTTGGTGACGCACCTTCCATTAGATGTTCGTCTTTTAAAAGACAGATACCCACAACACCGGCGCCAAGTTCCAGTGCCTTTGCTTTGACCATCGCTGTTATCTTTTTTGTGTCACCCGCATCCACTCGTTCTGCCGCTACGGCACCCTGTGGCCGAAAAGCAGCCCACATCTGCCGCAGAACATTGGGCAACATAGTTAAAGGGATAGAATAACGAAAATGTCGTTGCATGCGATCCCAGGCAAGCGGACCGGTAATCGGGTTTGAGTGAAAAACATAGCTTGGTCGACGATAGGAAGTCTCGCCGAGTCCATTACGTTTGTTTCCTGATTCCGGATAGTCGTGATATTGAAGAAACGTGGGCGCAGGGTATTTGCTTTCTTTTTTCATTTAGCGCTCACACATAATAGGTCCTTCCAAGCCGCCTTAAAATGATACGACGAATGCGGATATAACTACCCACAGTTAAATGTCTCGCCAGGTATTTTACCAGCATAGGAATAAACAAGATCAAAGCATGAAAATTGGATTTAACCTCTTCTTTAGGTAAAAGCGGCGTATGCGTTTTAGCTTCTTTACTTTGAGTGTCAGACTTTTTAGTCATGACTATAGTTACAATCCTTAAGCGCTCAGTACTTCCTTCAACACAGGAAGCACCTCTGGCTGCGTCACGGTACAAATCATGGTTTTAATGAAGTCGCTTTTTGCCAACCACTTTTCGGCCTGTGCCTGAATATGCTGTTTCGTTCCAACAAGCGATATTTCATCCACCAATTCATCAGGTACTGCCATTACCGCTTCTTCCTTTTTGCCGGAAAGATAAAGCTCTTGAATCCTGATCGCTTCCTCTTCATATCCCAGTTTTACAGCAAAGTCCTTATAAAAATTCTTGGTCTTAGATCCCATGCCACCGACATACAGTGCAAGAAACTGCTTTATGGGTAAGCGACAAGCATCGAGGTCATCGCCCATCTGCACGGTGACGAAGGGTGCAATATCAAATTCATTGAAGGTCTTTTCACCTTTTGCCTTTGCAAATCCTTTTTCAACTTCAGCTGTAATAAGATCAATCTTCTCCGGACTCATAAAAACCGGAAACAGTCCATCAGCCACCTCGCCCGCCAAACGAAAGCCAGCCGGGGTAAAGGAGGCTGTGTATATCGGCGTGGCTTCTTCTGCATGGAGAATAGATTTCAAGGGTTTGCCCATACCGACAGAGCCTGCTCCTGAATAAGGTAAGTGATAAATTTCACCGTCATAGGACACCGGTCTCTCGCGCGCAAATATCTCTCGAACGATTTCGATGCACTCACGTAAACGCGTTAGAGGTTTGTCATACCCAACACCGTGCCAACCTTCAACCACCTGCGGGCCAGAGGCGCCGAGGCCCAAAATAAAGCGGCCACCGGATAATTGCGACATACTCATCGCCGTCATCGCGGTATTCGCTGGCGTTCGGGCGGGAACTTGCATGATGGCCGTGCCGACCTTTAGCTTTGTTGTCTGTCCGAGGATCCAGGCGGCAACCGTCACCGCATCCGAGCCATAGGCCTCGGCGATCCAGACGGAATCGAAACCCATCTTCTCCGCTTGTTTTATCAAGTCCATGGGAGGCGCAAGTTTCTTTCCTGAATACCCCAATAACAAACCTATTTTCATCTTGCCTACCCTATATAATGTATGCGGCTACTTCGTAATTATGCGCGCTTTGCGTAAAAATCATCGACAAAACTTTGGAAACCGCCGTTTTCAATAGCCTGACGCATATCGCTCATCAAGGTATGATAATAATGCAGATTGTGTATTGTATTGAGTCTCGCGCCGAGTATCTCTACTGTTTTATCCAGGTGATGTAAATAGGCACGAGAATAATTTTGGCAACAATAACAACTGCAGTCCTCGTCCAGGGCCCTGTCACTGGTTTTATGCTTCGCGTTTCTGATCCTGACTACGCCATTGCTGGTAAAAAGATGACCATTGCGCGCATTACGCGTCGGCATCACGCAATCAAACATGTCGATACCCCGTTTTACACCTTCGACAAGATCTTCCGGTGTACCCACACCCATCAAATAACGTGGTTTGTCTGAGGGCATTTGCAGCGAGGTGTGTTGCAGAATCTCGTACATTTGCTCTATCGGCTCGCCTACTGACAAACCACCGATAGCGTAACCGGGGAAGCCAATATTAATGAGTCCTTCCAGTGATTCTGTACGCAGGTTTTTATACATACCACCCTGGATAATTCCAAACAATGCACCCTGATGATCAGCATGGGCCTGTTTACTGCGCGCGGCCCAACGCAGCGATAATTCCATAGAAGTCCTGACCTGTTCTTCTGTCGCTGGAAAGGGTGTGCACTCATCGAAGATCATGACGATATCCGAATTCAAACTATGTTGAACAGCTATCGCCTCTTCCGGTCCGAGAAACACTTTGTCACCATTCACAGGCGATCGAAAATGCACGCCCTCTTCTGTTATTTTTCTCGACTCCGCTAAACTAAAAACCTGAAAGCCACCAGAATCCGTCAATATCGGCCACTGCCAATGCATGAATTCATGCAAACCGCCATGTTGTTCAATAATCTCTGTACCCGGACGCAACATTAAATGAAAGGTGTTGCCAAGAATAATTTGACTACCAATCTCCCGCAGTTCCTCCGGCGTCATCGCCTTAACCGTGCCATAGGTGCCTACGGGCATAAACACCGGCGTCTCCACTACCCCACGCGCAAACGTCATCCGCCCCCGCCGGGCATTACCATCTTCATTTAACAATTCAAATTTCATTATTTCTTATCATTTATGACTGGATCCCCGCCCCTCGACTAAGACATTCGAGGGCAGGCTCCGCGGGGACAAGCTTATAGCTTATAACTGCGAAGCAATGAACATCGCATCACCGTAACTAAAAAAACCATAACTTTCATCGACGGCATGTTTATAGGCACGCAGAACATGCTCTCTCCCGGCAAAAGCCGATACCAACATGAGCAGTGTCGACTCGGGCAGGTGAAAATTGGTAACCAGGGCATCAACGATCTGAAAGCGATAGGTGGGATAGATAAAGATATTCGTGTCCCCTTCAAAAGGCCGCAGTTCACCTTCGTGCGCGGCCGACTCAAGACACCTTACCGCCGTCGTACCAACAGCGATAACACGACCTCCTCTAGCTCGCGTATTCCTGACTTGCTCACAGACACCTTCCTCCAGCTTAAACCACTCGCTATGCATTTGGTGGTCTTCCAACATTTCGCTACGAACAGGTTGGAAAGTACCCGCACCCACATGCAGGGTCACGAATGCCATTTCAACACCGCTTTGCTTCAGATTACTCAGCATCTCCTCACTGAAATGCAGACCGGCAGTAGGTGCGGCCACCGCGCCGGCATGTGTAGCGTACACGGTCTGGTAACGTTCCTGATCCAGTGATTCATCCACACGTCGGATATAAGGCGGCAAAGGCATACGTCCAAAAGCCTGCAGTTTGTCCAAAAGAGGCATATCGGCAAGCAACTTGAGCTTAAAAAAACCATCCTGCCGTTCAATGACTTCCAGCTTGCTGTCATCTTCAAGGATAATTCTCGAACCTTTCCTTGGCGTTTTGCTGGCACGTATCTGGCAGAGCATTGTTTTCTTACCTAGAAGACGCTCCGCGAGTATTTCTACCTTACCACCGGACTCTTTGCGACCGAACAAGCGCGCCGGCACCACTTTCGTGTCGTTGAACACCAGCAAATCTCCAGGCTTGACCAGTTCCGGCAGATATGAAAACTGCCGATCACTAAAAGCACCTGAATCACGGTCAAGACAGAGCAAACGACTGTCCCCACGCTTTTCCGGTGGGTACTGGGCAATTAGCCTGTCAGGCAGCTCGAAATGAAAATCACGGCGTCGCATGGCGCGCGATTCTAACAAAAATCGCCAATACTCATTTGAATAGTTTTATAAAGCGCCAAGATTCCTTATACTTGCCGACCTTCCAGCTCTATAGCATGCCGGGGTGGCGGAATTGGTAGACGACATACAGGATGTATTAGTGTCGCGAAGGACACGACTGCATGGATGCAGGAGGTAGGGCGAAGCAGGAGCCCGAGCCGAGGAGTCCGTAGCGACCGCGCCGGCGCGGCCTTAATGGAGAGATGAATTAGCAGTAAAAGGTAACAATAGTTATGCCGGGGTGGCGGAATTGGTAGACGCGCCGGATTCAAAATCCGGTTTCTTCGGAAGTGCGAGTTCGATTCTCGCCCTCGGCACCATTTGCTTTTAAATTTTCCTTTTAATACGCTTATCTACAACACTCGAAACAGGTATTCAGGAATATACTTAAAGCGCTTAAATAAAATATAGAACGGCCTTTCTATTTTTTGTAAAGGTCAGGCTACAGCTTCGATTTCATTATTCGCAATACCACTAACTAAGTAATATCCGCGCCCAATCTGGCAGCGGATCTTTATGCATTTCAACATTACCATCTCGTATTGTCGCAATCTGTTGAAAAGGATCATTTGCATATGAGTTATCAAGAATCCTTACGTGATCACAAAGTGGTATAGCAGTTTTTATATGCCCCAAGGTTCGTATCACACGTGCCTCTACTTTTTCATCTGGAACATTATGACCACCTTCGCTAACGCGTTGCGAGACACGCGCCTTGTTTAGACTTGTAGATTCGAGATGGATAAATACTAGTATGATCTCGTACCCAAGGGTTTTCGCCTGTGCGGTAAAATCGATTTTCGATGGATGAGAGAAAACGGTTTCAAAACAAAAACTGAGACCATCCTGTAGCAATTTATTCCGTATCTCCTCCGCAACCTGGGCTGCCTTATAACTGTATGCTTCAGGTGACTCTGGATACAGCTCTGCAGCAATGATATCGGCGTTTACAAAAGGCAGACCCAGTGGAGCGAGTCTTGTTTGATAAAAGGTGCTTTTCCCAGCACCATTACCACCTGCCAATAACCAAAGTTGTTTGCTTATCGCCAATGAGCCTGGTCGACCTTAGGTGTGAATACACCATTACTAAACTGGCCAATAACAACTTGACCCTCTTCCGTCAGCTGCTCAAGGTATCCAGGATGAGTGGATGACACTTGATAACGCACGGTGCTGGTCGTCATTGAAGATGGTAGTGTGCCGATGCTGCGGTCATGCTCTAGAGAATTAAAGACTTCATCAGGATCGATAGCAGGTGCGATCACCGGTTCGACATTGAGTCTGGCAAGTCCTGTTGCAACTGCCAATAAGTTATCGGGGTTAATCAAGCTACCTACGCTACGCCCTAGACTTGCCCAATACTCTATTTGCTCTGCCGCACTCCGATGCTGGCGCTCGCCAGCCACGGCTGCGGCTTGCATGAGATCGTCCTGGAGTCGAACTGGGGAGGATGCTTTTACCATGAGAACTCTCCATTAGTGATAAATTTCTTAAATTGTAGCAGAATGCTACATCATTATCCGCATCATCGTAGAATCAAGTGATTATCAAATCAGTCAAGACACAATTTCACTGCTGTTGTGGAGGGAACACCTCATAAATGCAAAACCGCTCCATAGGCATTTAAGGCTCTTTAAAAGCCTCGAAAAATCAGTAAAACTTACACAGTTTCTTACACATTTATTTTTATGATATTATTTATTATTTAATATCAAATAGTTATGATTATACTTATTGAATTCAAAATCCGGTTTCTTCGGAAGTGCGAGCTGTTGAATAACATCCCTTGAATAACATCCCTGTTATTCACCCTACGGGCGGACTAGAGTCCGACCAAATTTATTCCTGATAAATTTGTCGATTCTCGCCTCGGCACCCTATTGATTGCACATCGAATCGGTAGATTACATACATGGACAATGTGCCATACAGAAGATATACAACGGTATGTGTTAATGCCGTGAAAAACAGGACCCAATGGCAATCGCTGATAGTGAGTTGCGAGTAAAAGATGTTTAGCAATTACGCGGATTGATGCTTCCATCATGCCCACAACCACCTCAGGCAATACTAAGGCCCCGACTATGATGATTGCAGAAAAAGGTGCAACATTTATAAAATCAAATTCTATTCGTCGAAGTGAAAAGATTGAAGTACACTCGATTAGACGGTATCAATCCTGAACGCCGCTTGTAATGAAGACCAGTGGTTTCGTAATTCTCTTTTGTGTGGGTCCACCATAGGTAACTCTCTCAGAGCCTGAGGCCACAGAGTACGGGCTTTGTCCAGTGTATCATCCAGGTGTGGCTTAATGGCTCGCCAGGGAATATCCGCAGCCCTGGCCCAGGCTTGAAAACGATCAAAGTCGACCTCATACCAGGCCTTGGTTTTACCAAGATTCAGTGCAAAATGTTTTTCATCGCCCATATAAACACGGGTACTGAGAATGTCGTAGGCGGGTGATAGCTCTGGTGTGACACCATCAGCATATATAAGTGACCAGTTTTTTATATGTGCCTCCCCATTCGCCAATAAAATATTGACTAACAGGCGACGTGCAAATTGTTGTGCATTCTGTAAAGCTTTTCCACTGTATTGATAAAGCACTTTAGCCATCTGTTCGTAATTTACCTTGCCATATTTTTGATCCGCATATTCTACAAAGACCTGAGCAAAATCTTCCATGTGGATGCGTTCCTGACCAACTCTGTCAAAGCGCTGGATCGCAAAAGCATGTCTTTCCTGCGGCAGGTTGATCGCGGGCAGATTATTCAGGTTTTGCAGCTCAACCAATTTGACCGGCGGAATTTCCACACCGGCAAGCTCTGCCAGTGTCATTGCACTAAATTCATTCCGGGGGACAAAGGGATGACGCGTGGAAGGTGTTTTAATGATCCAGTTGCCCAACTCTCCCGCACCCGTCATATGATAACGACCGTCCTCCTGCCGCATGGAAAATTTCATTTGCACCCCTGCAAGAGAAAAGCGGGTGCTGCTTTCGTCACCGGCTACCGGCACGGCGGTTACACTGTCACGGCCTTCAAACGCATAGGCTGGAACATCGGCAGGCGCCACGGGTTCTGCGACAATGGCGCCCGGTAGATCCTGTCCCAGGTGCACAAACAATGGGAATTCATTGTCCTGATGGATCTTTAACGTTTGCGCCAGCCACTCACGTAATGCACCTTCGGGTAAGAGATTGGATAATACTGGATGCAGACGTTGTTGTTTGATCCAGGCTGTCGACAGTAATGCGTCAGAATGTGGAAAATCCGGATGTGTGGTTAAGGTGAACGTAGGTCGTTCTGGATCACTAATAAATGCTGGCGCAAATGTCAGAATATTACGACCACCGGCATAGCCAGCCAAATATGCGACTACCGTATTGTGTAGACGCAATTGCAATACGCTGACAGTTTCCTGTGGACGCGTGACTTGTTTCATCGCTATTTCTCCAACATGCCTTGCCAGGGATCATCTGTCAGCGGTGTCGGTTTAGCCTCATCTTTGCCGCCAGATTCACTGCTCTCTTCTGAGTCCAATATTAGTCGGACAGCCCGAAGTTTTTCCTGAGGGATCAACATTAACGTCATGTCTAATCCCTTTGCCACCAATTCAAGGGTGTCTATACGCGAATTGCCTCCAGCCTCCAGACGCTGGTACTGTTGCCGACTCATACCTACACGCAGCAGCATATCTTTTTGCCGCAAACCCAATGCTTTGCGTCGTTGTTTCAGTTGCTCGTAGAGTGAGCTCATGAGAATCACCTTGCAACATAAGTGTTGCTTTTATTATTAAAAGCAATATATTAGCTTCTATTTAAAGAAAAGCAACGAATTAGTAGCTTTATGTGCAAATCATGATAGCCACACCGTAAAAGCAACGAATAAGTTGCAATTTAACATGACGATTATACGCATTGGGTTCAAAATCCGGTTTCGTCGGAAGTGCGAACTGACGAATACCTTCTGGCGAAAGCGAATTACCGTAGGGTCGAATTCATTCGACTACCTGCCATTACTCCGGCCTCCGTGGTCGAATGAATTCGACCCTACATTTTTTTGCTGATGGGGGTCGGGAAGGTCAAGAACGAAGATTATTTACTCTTAACCGGCATTTGCTACTTTTAACGCAGGTGATGGCATAAACAGGGAAACGGCTTCCTCAACATGACCGATGCTTTCCTGTACCACCGATTGTAGGGCTTCTTCGTTTAAGCCTGTTGCCTGCCAGGCAACTGGTACGATGACCGGTATTTGTCCACCGGCACCGACGCCTAGTTCATCGGTGATTGCCAGAGAATTGGCGATGTGGACGATGGCCGTTTCCAGAGCATATTGAGTGGCACGACCTGGTGCCAGGTGATATTCGACGGTTTCAACGATGGTCTCTGCGAGCGCCCATGAACGCATCAGCTCGGCACCTACTTGTGCATAGTCAAAACCGAGTACTTCCCGTTCAATAATATAAGCAGGTTTATGCTCTGCTCTCGAACGTGCCATTATGTCCTTCGACTCCTCTGGCAATTGCGAATACATAATGAGATGACCGATGTCATGTAAGAGGCCAGTGAGAAAAAGGCGATCGGTATCCAGCACGTTGCACTGGCTTCCCAATAATCGCGCCATCACACCGCAATGAATACTCCTTCGCCAAAAGGTACTCATATCCACCATGTCGTTGGGGATACCGTCAAATGCATTAATCGCCGATGTCGCCAAAACCAGATCATGCAGTTGTGCTGTGCCCATAATCATTAATGCACGGGAGACACTATCGATTTTCGTGGCAAAACCAAAAAATGCACTGTTACCGATGCGCAGCACGCGTACGCTCAAGGCCGGATCGGTACTCACGACTCGTTCAAACTCTTTTATACTTGAATCAGGATCCGCGTAGAGCTCCCGTACTTTGAGATAAATCTCAGGCAGGGAAACTAGATCACCTACATTTTCAACGAGTTTTTTTGCGCTTGTCATGTCCATGTTTCGGTTAATTGCATTTGAAGCTATAGCGGCTGGAGAAGGGTGAAACTTTACTTTACTACCCTTAAATTACTCGACGGCGAGCGTTGCTCCGGCTCGACTGAGATATATTAATAAATAGGTCAAAGTAACTGCGGTTCACCCCATAAACGCAAGATATCGTCGTTCTAGCAGACCCAGTAATTACTTGAAGCCGGATAAATGGTTTTGGCCCCTGTTACCTGGTGTAAACTCACACTACAAGGGTGGTTGTAATCACTCGAGTTAAAGTGAAAATAATAGAATCAACACAATAAACGGTGCGGAAAATATTCTTATGTCTAAAAAAAGCTATTTCAGTGATTTTCCCGTATCGAGTTTAATCGCCCGGTTCGACACTTACTTCAAAATTTCGGCTCGTGACGGTAGCTTCAACACTGAAATTATTGCCGGTCTGACGACATTCCTGGCCATGGTTTACTCGGTGATTGTCGTACCCAAAATGCTTGGTGCGGCCGGTTTCGACCCAGGCGCCGTGTTTGTTGCGACATGCCTTATCGCCGGCTTTGGTTCATTGCTTATGGGATTATGGGCGAACTTGCCGATGGCCATCGGCTGCGCCATTTCCTTAACAGCTTTTACCTCCTTCTCTCTGGTGTTGGGACAGGGTATGAGTATACCAGTCACACTCGGCGCCATTTTTCTGATGGGCCTCGTTTTTACTTTTGTTAGTGTCACCGGCTTGCGGCAATGGATATTGAACAACCTGCCAAAGGGCATTGCTCATGGCACAGGCATAGGAATTGGACTGTTTTTATTTCTCATTGCGACCGATAGTGTTGAATTGATTATAAAGAGTGACGTTGGGCTGCCGGTAACACTGGGTGATATCACCAGCCTGCCTGTTATCGCGACCATCGTTGGCCTGGCTGGGATCATTGCGCTGGAATCCCGAAAACTACCTGGTGGTATTCTGTTGGTGATTATCGCCCTCTCCATTTTTGGCCTTATGTTCGACGAGAATGTGGTTTTTCAGGGCTTCTTCGCCCTACCCACTTTCCTCGGAGAAGGATCATTGATTGCCGAACTGGATATCATGGGCGCGTTACAGCCGGCAGTGATCCCTATTGTGCTAGCGCTGGTGATGACAGCAATATTCGATGCCACCGGCACGATAAGAGCAGTTGCCGGACAGGCGAATTTACTCGACAAAGACGACCAAATTATCGATGCCTCAAAAGCCCTGACCTCAGATTCAGTCAGTAGCATGCTCGCTGGCTTTGTTGGCGGTGCGCCTGCAGCTGTTTATATTGAGTCGGCGGCTGGTACGGCAGCAGGTGGCAAAACCGGCTTAACAGCGACGATTGTTGGACTTCTTTTTTTGCTCATCATTTTTTTGGCGCCGCTAAGCTATCTTGTCCCTGCCTATGCCACCGCGCCAGCGCTAATGTATGTGGGCCTGTTAATGCTCAGTAATGTCAGTAAACTCAATTTCGATGACAGCGTCGATGCTATGGCGGGTCTTTGCTGTGCGGTGTTTATTGTCTTCAGCGCCAATATCGTCACCGGGATAATGTTTGGTTTTAGCACGTATGTTATAGGGCGTGTACTCAGCGGAGAATGGCGCTTACTTAATCCTGGCGTGGTATTAATTGCAACGGGACTTGTTGTTTTTTACCTGGGAGGCTGGGCTATTTAGCATCTTGATGTTGATTTCATTAGCTAAAAGAATTCAAATATCAACAGAATCGAAATTGCCAATCCAGATAAAGCCCACATCATCAGACTGCCAACACTTTCGACAACATTAAACTGTGCCCTACAAGTCATGCTTTCCGGAAAATATTAATATTCTTGGGTCTTCAGCAGAATCTGTGGGTCAATAAGAATAGCAAACTAACAAAAACCGTCATTCCCGCGTGCTTTTGGCGGGAATCCAGTGAAAAATTTGTTCTATCAGTGGTTGACTGATAGTCAACTAGAAATAATATCGGATGATGTGTCGTAGACCATCATAATATACCGTTGTCGATCTTTTGAATGACACATTGTAGAGTAGCTTACTAAATTGTCTTACTGGATTCCCGCCAAAAGCACGCGGGAATGACGGGCCTGTATGTAGCAACCTCAATAGCACTGTTGTGTTCTTACCCACAGACTCTGCGGAAAGCCATATTTTTTTTAAATAGTCGATTTCCTGGCCTGGCTTCACGGATATTAAAGCCAGTATTCTTTCCCATCAATCTTGATTAATGTGTACAATCCTGACCCGTGTTACTGTGCTATGAGCGTCATGGTTCGTGGCCTCGCACAGCATAAACCCCGGGATAAATTGCACCTGGCATCCACTTGTTTCTTGTGCAAAAAATCTTAATGTTAAAAATATCGAGGAAAATAACCATGCAGCAAGAAGTTTCAATACGACACTTCAATAGTCTTGTTACATTAATAGGTCTAATGGGTTTTCTATTTGCTCAGCTAACTCTCGCTGAAACAGTATTTGAAGAAGTTGTCGTTATTGCAGAGAAACGTAATGAGAGTCTTCAGGATTTATCGCAGGCGGTTACCGCACTTAAACAAGAGGATCTCGACAACAAGAATATTATTTCTTTCGTTGATCTGAGCAGCATTGCACCGGGTGTTACCATTACGAAAAACGAAGGGTTTAAAACAGTTATCGCCATTCGTGGATTAGGTAACGAAGCCAATCAAAACGCCATCGCCAACCCTTCCGTGTCTTATCACCTCGATGGCGTGTATGTCGCTTCGCCTTTTGCCATCCAGACTGATTTCCTGGATCTGGAACGTATTGAAGTATTACGCGGCCCTCAAGGTACATTATTCGGCCAAAATTCCACCGGCGGCGCAATAAATGTCATCACTAGCGCGCCCACGACTGATGAAGTTTATGGCAAGGCCGATATCTCCTACGGTGAACACAACGCCGTTAGAACGCGCGGTTCAATCAACGTGCCACTCGGTGAAAATGCTGCCGCTCGTGGGTCAATCTCCTACTACAACCATGATGGTTTTAGTGAAAACACTGTGCTGGGTCAAGATCTCGACGATGCTAATAATGTCTCTGCGCGCCTACGCTTGTTATACGAACCCACGAGTAATCTACGTCTGCATTTTACCGCACAGTATTTCAAAGAAAGTTCGAATGGTGCCGCACAAAAAGGGCTGTTGGATACAACACCGGGTGCGCGCAATGTAGCACAGGATTCCATTGCCGAATACGAACTTGAGTCTCAAATATACAGCTTTATTGCGGAATGGGATGTTGGAGCAGTTACGATAAAATCGTTGACGAGTTATCAGGAAGATGATGTATTTATCCGACGTGATAATGATCGAACCGATTTAAACAGCTTGCCACCTTTTACTTTGCTACCCAGCTTTTATGATCCGGAAACGGGTAAACTAACGACGATAACTCAGGAAATCAATATTATTTCTGTCAATCCGCTGTTTGGAAAAATAGACTGGATTGCAGGTCTGTTTTATCTCGATACCGAAGTTGAAACATCGATTATAGAGCGCATAGATTTTGGCTTTGACGGCAGCTTTGATCCCTTTACCGTTGCAGATATTTTTGCCTTTACCGGTGATGCAGGTTTCATAACGGATTCTGTGCCAACACGTGAATCCATATCGGTATTCGGCCAGGGCACCTATCATTTTTCTGACGCCACCAGGGCAATCGGCGGTGTGCGTTATACCGATGATAAAATTGCCAGTGCAGTGACAAACTTTTTTGGCCGTGCTGGCACGGAGAATATCAGACGCTCAACTGATGCCTTTACCGGTCGCATTGCGCTTGAGCATGACTTTGACGATAACACGCTTGCTTACGGTTCCTGGACACGCGGCTTTAAACCGGGCGGGGCTAACCTGACCTTTGGCCGGGAAAGTGTGATCGCTCCGGCGATTGTTCTGCCAATTTTTGAAGACGAGAAAATTGATGCTTTTGAAGTGGGTATTAAGACCGATCTTCTGGATGGCCGCGTACGTGCGAATCTCGCTGCCTTCTTTTACAAATATGACAATTTGCAGTTTCAGGCAACTGACCCTGAAGTTTTTGAGGGCGGTGTGGGAAATATTCCAAAGGTAGAATCCTACGGCATGGAATTGGAGATGTTGGCATCATTAGCGCCCAGGCTAACAATGGACATGAAACTTTCCTTGCTCGAAACTAAAATCACTTCGAGTTTTCTTGCCCTGGATAACGTTCTTTCTGACTCTGCCACCAATGCTTTGTTGTTTTCAGTTTGCGGAGGAAATCTATTTTGCCCTGAAATACAGATTGCCCGAGCTGCCGCACTGACAGATGTTAAAGGCAATGACCTGGCGAAAGCCCCCAGTGTTACTGCTGACCTGAGTCTTCGCTATGAACATACAGTGGCCGACATGGGTGATTTCACCGGTACATTACAATTCACTTATCGAGGTAAATTCAACCAACGTATTTTCAATAACCCGACAACTGATAAAGTGCCAGGTTACGAAACCGTCAATGCAATAATCTCCTTCGACGCACTCAGTGAAAAATGGGGTGCTGATTTACTCGCAATGAATATTTTTAACAAGGACGGTATTAATGCACGCTTTACAGATGTGTTTGGCGTTGGTTCCACATCCGATGAATTGATAGCCCCACGCCAGATAATGGGTCGTGTCAGGGTTTATTTTTAGTCCGATGATGAAGGGACTTAATCACAGCTTCCTTAGATAATAGCTAAGGAATAGATGAAAACCCCAATCAACGCGTGATCATGTGAGAGACGCCACAAACACAGTTACCAAGCCTAATCGTTCTGACAGCTTTGCGTATGCAATATTGACCATGGGAACTGTTTTTTACGCCGCAAATCATGTTATAGGCCGCGGTGTTCATGCAGAAATTCCACCTGTCGGATTGTCATTCTGGCGCTGGTTTCTCGGTGCAGTGATTTTACTGCCTTTTATTATGCGCGATTTAATCGCCTCGTCTGCAATTATCAAAACCAATATTCGCTCATTATCACTTCTCGGCTGCACCATGTTAGGCTCTACAACCTTGATACTGATTGCACTCAATTACGCTAGTGCAATTAATATATCACTAATTAACACGACACAGCCGGTCATGACTGTAGTGCTTGCCTGGTTGATATTTAGAGAGAAACTTGTTCGGAGTCAGGTTATTGGAATTGCTGCCGGACTGCTCGGCGTTCTCATTATGGTGTCTCGAGTCGACTGGGCGATCATCGCCGAATTAGACTTTAATCCTGGTGACTTTATCGCACTGCTTGCAATAGTGGGCTACGCTTTTTACGCCATTAATATCCGCTTCATCCCCAGAGGTCTAAAACCCACTGTTTCCCTGTTTGTGATAATCATTACAGGTTGTTTGGGTCTGTTGCCTTTTTATATTGTGGAGACACTACTTTACCGTCCTTTCCCTGTGAATATGACATCCATTGTCACGGTCATCATTCTGGCTCTGACCACCTCGTTGATTGGGATGCTTGTCTGGAATGAAGGAAACCGGATTATCGGTCCGAGCCGCGCGGGAATGTTCATCAATCTCATTCCTGTATTTACTGCAGTATTTGCGATCACGTTTCTCGGAGAACAGCTACACCTTTATCATCTGAGCGGTGCTTTGTTAATCAGCACAGGTATTTTTCTGGTGCTCAGGAAATAGCAGACCCTGGGTACAAAGCCCCTGCTGAACATTTTAGAAAATATTACTTTGCTTTTGTGGCCAACAAATCAGCGAGGCGTGTGGTTGTGTGGCGCAACCGCAAGCTGATGATTCTGGACAGGTGCAACAATATTTTTACACCTAGATTACTGTTTTTTTCCATCAGGTTATTAAAATCATCGGGGGTCATTACCAGAACGATCGAATCTTGCGAGGTGACTGCTGAAGCTGATAAGGGCTGACCGTCGATAACGCCCATTTCACCAATACTTGCGCCCTTTTTAATTTCGGCAATCTTTACATGCTCATTATAGGTGGTTTCCTTGAAAATATTCACATCGCCCTCGACGATGATACAAAGGCTGGCGTTCTCACCCCCTTCTTTTAGCAACATC
>JBLIML010000064.1:0-17831 GCA_047638675.1 Planctomycetota bacterium
TGCCTCTGTGGAAATACATACCTTACTAAAAAAGCTGCGATTCCTCTAGCAACTTATGCATTCCCACGCGGAGCGTGGGAACGAGAAGCTGACTACTCTGCTGGTGCTGGTTCCCACGGTCTCCGTGGGAATCCATACCTATCTCACCATTCAGTACACACCTCAATTAATCCCTCATCTCCCAGGTAGTTTCTAGCGCTCGAATAACGCCAGTGCTCGGCTTTGTCGACATATCCTCTTTTAACGGGATTATTGTGAATATAATCTACCCTTTGTTGCAGCATTTTATGGTCGGCCACCAATACAGGATGAACACCTTCTTGCCAAAACTGGAAAGCACGATCCTCTTTGTGCGCTTTTTTATAGAACGCCAATTGCTCTAGAATCTGTGACACCTTATGTTCATGCAAATATTCAATTAGGCGCCTGGCTGTATAGGATTTAAAACGGGCTATATCTAAATCTAGTTGCCCGCTTTGTGCAACGAGGTGTAGGTGATTTTCGAGGATAACAAAGGCATAGACTTTCAGTCCTCTAGCCATCAAAAATTGAATCGACTCCAGGACTATATCTGTAGTCGCCGGTCGAGTGAACACCGGGATCCAGTGCAAAACGGTGCAAGTTACGAAGTGAGTTTGTTTTGGATCTACGAATTTGTAGCGGCTTCTGCCCATGACTTAATTCCCTTCCTTGTCGATTAACTGATTGCCACTGCCTCTGTGGAAATACATACCTTACTAAAAAAGCTGCGATTCCTCTAGCAACTTATGCATTCCCACGCAGAGCGTGGGAACGAGAAGCGGGCTACTCTGCTGGTGCTGGTTCCCACGGTCTCCGTGGGAATCCATACCTCACTCGAAATTCTGCGTGTCCCTTAGCAACTTATGCATTCCCACGCGGAGCGTGGGAACGAGAAGCGGGCTACTCTGCTGGTGCTGGTTCCCACGGTCCCCGTGGGAATCCATACCTCACTTAAATTTCTGCGCGTCCCATAGCACCTTATGCGTTCCCACGCGGCGCGTGGGAACGAGGGATGGGGTGCTACTTACAATCAGCCAGCGGGTGAAGAATGATAGAACTTCTCTGTGGGGGGCTGGCGGACTTTTGCCATGGCGATGTGTTCGGCGGAAACATTAAAGACTCTGTCCATATTTTCACCGATGGGTTCTTCTTTTAAGCAGGCAGCCATATCATCATCGGCAGCGGTAAACCCGGCTTTCTCATTGAATTCCCATTCATCCACCAGGCAGTCCCAACCAATATTGGCCATCTGCTCATTGGTGATCTCTTCGCTGAACATAATGCTGAAAAACTTGCTGTGCTCATCGATGGTGGGCCCGAGGAACATGCAAAAACCAGAGGTATCACAAACCGCATTAATCACCTGAACCTCTTGAGAGGCAACAGCAGCAGCTTCGCCGCTGATGGCCGGATCGACAACAAGTCCAGCGGTATGATCCGCACCCATAGCACTACTGCAATAGGTGATGCCTGCAGCCAGCAATGGTCGAGGATCCCAGGCGGGCATGGCCTGCCCTTTCGCGACTGGAATGCGTGGATGGTTACGGGCGGTGCCGATTGCCAGCGCACCATTGGCAACGAGTATGGCAGTTTCGTCACCACCGGTGATACCCTCACTCAATAAAAGCTTCGCTCCCTCAGCATCTCCCCATTCCATACCACCCGCATCCATCAAGACAGCAATGGCAGCGCCGGTTTCTATGGTATCAAGTCCGAGTTCGTCACAGAGTCGATCAAGCGCGGCGACTTCTTCCCAGTCGTTAATGGCACAACATGATCCCAGCAGGGTCAGGGTTTCAAATTCCAGTGCTGAAGTAAGATGATTTCCGTCTTTGTCATTCACCATATTGGAGCATTTGACGATACAGCCGGTCATGCAGTTGTGCATACCACCACCGCGGGTCTCAAAACTCTCTTTAATACGTGCGCCATCCAGTTTATCCACCTCAGGATTGCGACCATTTGTTCTGTTTTTGTAGGGAAAGGTATGCAGCATGTTCGCGATCGGCACGACGGCACTGGTGCCATATTCGAATTGTGCATGTCTGGTTGCGAGATAATCTTTACTGAAGGCCTTAATATAAGTCATTAGTGCCTTGGGATCGGCAGGCTTGCGAATCGGGGCTTTACCCGGGTCAATAACCACCCACTTCAAACATTTGGAACCCATGACTGCGCCCACGCCACCTCTTGCCGCATGGCGAGCGGGTCTTTTTTCCTTATCTCTATCTGTGCAGGCAACCGATGCGCCTTTCGCCATCATCTCGCCTGCTGGCCCAATGCTGATGGCTGAGGCCGATTTCGGATAATTAGCCAATAATTTGGTGCAGCTGGCGTAATTCCACATGCCCTTGTATTCAGTTGCATCTAGCAATTTGACACCGTCTTTGGTGACTTCCAGACCCCAACGTTTTTCCCGATCCGCAGGTTGTCCCGTAACGATAATTCCGCGATAACCCAGCTTCATCAAGTCTGCCGCTGGCTCACCGCCAGCATTGGCTTCCTTAATACCGTTTGTTAATGGGCTTTTACAACCCACTGACAATCGACCTGAGGTAGGTGCCGATGTCCCTGACATCACGCCCGGCAGCAGGGTCAGTACATTATCCGGCCCCAGAGGATCGCAGTTCGGATCACATTCCTGCAACAAGATTTTCGCCGATAATGCACGGCCTCCAATCAATTTCCACTCCTGTGGATAATCGTCAATAGAAATCGTCATGTCGGTCATATTTACTCGAATAAGCTTATCGTTGTCCCAGGCTGCAGCCATCGTCGTTCTCCAATAGTTGATTAGATGTGGAAGACCTAGCAGTCTATTTCATGTTGTGCCTGTCATCAATCTCTACCACATTTAAGTGACCCTTTTGACCAAAAAAACAGGCATGAAGGCTGCTATTCGGTGCTCTTCACGTATAATATTGTTTTCGCTGATCAGGAAAGACCCTCTAAAGAAATATGTCAAACTCGTCCAAACAAGATAGCGCGGTGATTGAGCCATTTGACCCGCGCAATTTACCCGATGATTTCTACAGCGATCCCTATCCTTATTATCGGCAAATTCAGCAAAACGATCCGGTTCACAAGTGTCCGGACGGCGCCTACTTTTTGAGCAAGCATGCTGACTTGCGCAAGATCTATCGCGATCCGAAGACCTTCAGTTCCGATAAGAAAGAACTGTTTAAACCTCTGTTCGGTGACTCGCTTTTGTATGAACACCACACCACCAGCCTGGTATTCAATGATCCACCACTGCACACCCACGTGCGCAAAGCCATTGGTGATGCACTGTCCCCTAAAACCATTGTTGCTATGGAAGCCGGGCTTCGGGATATTGTTGAGAATTTACTGAACACTATCGACGAAAAAGAAGAATTCGACTTCGTTGATGAATATGCCAGTATTATCCCGATTGAAGTCATCAGTAATCTACTGCGTGTGCCAAAAGAAGACCGAGACCAACTCAGACGATGGGCGGTGGCCATCCTGGGGGCGCTGGAATTTAATCTGCCAAAAGACCGCTTCGATTTAGGTAATCAATGCGTACAGGAGTTTTTGGACTACCTCAAAGACTTCGTTGATGAGCGCCGGAATAATTTATCCGACGAAGATGACGATATCCTCAGCCGCCTGATCCGATGGGAATCGGATGGTTTCAAACTATCCGATAAACAGCTCTATCATCAGATCATATTTTTATTAAACGCAGGCCACGACACCACGACCAACCTGATTGCCAATGGCACATATACCTTATTAAAGCATCCAGAGGAACTGGAAAAGTTGAAAGCACAACCTGAGCTGATCAATTCAGCCGTGGAGGAGTGTCTTCGATTTGAAAGTCCTGTTCAGTTAGGAAACAGAATGACGACCTGTGATGTGGAAATTGCCGGCATTGATATTCCTGCCCATACCAATTTACATCTAGGCATTGGCGCCGCCAATCGTGATCCGGAAGTGTACAGTGACCCTGATCGCTTTGATGTCACACGTAATCCACTAGACCATCATGCCTTCGCCGGCGGCATCCATTTGTGCGCAGGCCTTAACGTCTCCAGATTAGAAGCCCGCATCGCCATTCCCGCAATTCTCGAACGCTTTCCAAAATTAAGACTCGCCGGGACATCGGTTTACGACAAGCGCGCCAGATTCAGAGCCTTGTTGGCAATGCCCGTGGAGATAACATAGTAGTTTACAAGACCAGGAGGACACAAGTATGGCTGGTACTGATGCAGAACCCAGATACGAATCTGAGACCACCCTGATTTACAATATTAACGAGCTAAAAGAATTCAACACTGAAAAACAGGTTCGCAAAAAACTTTTCAAGACAGAACAACTCTGGTCAGAAATTGCCTGTTATGAACCCGGTCAGGCAACCGTCATGCACAAACACCCTTTGGAAGAAGAGTTCATTTATATAGTCGAAGGGACTGCCAACATGAATATTGAAGGCGAAGAAGTGCAGTTCGGTGCTGGTGAGCTGGCAAAATTTCCAAAAAACGTGATGCATGATGTCAGAAACTTGCAAGATCATCGTCTGGTGATCATGTTTACCAAAAGCCCGCGGAAACTGGAACGAAAGGGATAAGATCATGGGCAATGTTGAGCGAGTAGACAAGACTCTGCCTACCAATGAGATGGTTTTTTACGTGCGAAAAGATGCCACCTTGCGTGATAGATGGAAGACTGATCTCGAAGGCGTATGCAAAGAATTTAACTTAAGTCGCGAAGAGATTGATGCGCTAAAAGAGATGAACCCGAAAGTGCTCCTGGACATGGGTGTACATCAATACCTTATTCCTCACTTATTGCGTCTGACCTATGGGGAAACAGATATGACCAATTCTCACCCTGCACTGACTGCCTATCAAAAAGTTTTCCCGACAGAATCAAAAGAAGCCCTTGGAGATAGCAAATGGGATATTAACAAGGATGGCTAGTATCGTCGGCGTGATGGCCACCACCCACACGCCGGGACTACTGGGATGGTTTGAAGATGCACCGGTAGAACAACAAGAAGCGGCCCTGAAGGCCTTCGCGCTTATGCGTGCACACATCGAGAAGATCAAGCCCGATGTCATGATCATCTTTGCCAATGATCATTTGATCAACTGGCCCATCAACAACACCCCGGAATACACGGTAGGCATTGATGACTTTCATATCGGCCCTGCTGACTGGTATGACAGCTGGTTAAATCAAAAAGAAAAATACAAGGTGCCAGGCAATTCAAAATTGGCCCGTTACATTGTTAATGAAACGGCCAAACAGGGTCTGGCGTTTTCCTATTTGAGAAACATGCAATTTGACGATGGGATTTCTGTGCCCACACACTACCTCAATCCGGATTGCAGCATTCCCACCATTCCCATTTCAATGAATTGCACGGTTCCACCTATCCCAACCCCAGAGCGGGCCTATCAGGTAGGAAAGATAATGTGTGAAGTTTTGCAAAACTATCCAGGTGAGGAACGCATTTTGTTGATCGGCTCTGGAGGACTCTCACACGAACCGGGTGGGCCTCGTTACTTTCATATCGACGATGAATTCGATCAATGGTTTCTGGATCTCATGGCAGAAGGCGACCATGAAAAGATATTGAGAGAATGTACTTTGGAAAGAATGGAGGAAGCGGGCTCCGGCGGCACCGGCGAACTCATTGCCTGGATACTGGTGATGGCGGCGACAATAGGACGCGGGCAAGTACTCGACTATGTGAAAAGTTATGCCTGGCGTTGTTCCTCCGGTTGGGTTATCTGGCATGACTTGATTCAATAGTGACTATTTGAATATGCCCACAACCCACAAACTGGACGACTCCCTACTACATTACGCCTGGGACAATGCTTTGGTATCACGCCTGAGCATCGACGCGGGCGACAGCGTAATTTTCGATACCCGCGATGCGGTTGACCACTATTACACCCTTGACTCCACTAGTGATGATGTAAAAAACAAAGGACCACTGACCGGTCATCCTCTTACCGGCCCGGTTTATGTGCGCGATGCACAACCCGGCGATACCTTAGTCGTCGATGTGCTTGAAGTCGTTCCCTCCCTGGGTTTCGGTTGGACAGCCATTCGACCCGGAAGAGGTCTCCTGCCTGAAGCAGAATTCCCGAATCATTTTCTGCAACTATGGGATCTTGAAGATGGCCAGATCGCGCGAATGAAACAGCGCAATGATATCGCCATCCCTATCGCCGCCTTCCCCGGCATTATGGGAACGGCATTAGACGAGATTGGACAACATAGCACCATCCCGCCACGCAAGAACGGCGGCAACATGGATATCAAACATCTTTGTAAAGGTTCGACCCTCTACCTCCCCGTATGGGTAGACGGTGCCATGTTTAGTGTCGGTGATGCCCACGCGGCGCAAGGGGATGGTGAAGTGTGTATTACCGCAATTGAAATGTCGGCGACGGTGACATTGCGCTTTGACTTGTGTAAAGGCGCTCGAATCGAAGAGCCTCGTCTTAGAGTCAGGGGCTCTTTATCTTCAGGCAAAGATCAAGATTCCTGGTTTGCTACCACCGCAAACGGCCCGGATCTGTATGAATGTTCACAACGTGCAATTCGATATATGATCGAACACATTGTTAGAGAACGCGGCTTTAGTCGTGAAGAAGCCTATGTCCTTTGTTCCGTTTGTGTTGATTTGAAAATTAGTGAAATAGTTGATGCACCTAATTGGATTGTTTCCGCTTTTTTGCCGGAATTTGTTTTTTGCTGAGTCTTACTAAGCGGCGAAGATAAAATCATGGCATACGACGAAGGACTGGCTCAGCGACTTCGGGAACAATTCCAGGAGCGCGTTGATGTAGAGGAAAAAAAGATGTTTGCCGGCGTGTGCTTTATGGTTTCCAATCATATGTGTTGCGGTATCGTTGGAGAGACGCTAATGGCACGGGTAGGACCGGCAAATTATGAAGAATGCCCAGGTCATCAGCATGCCAGCGAGATGGATTTTACCGGTAAGACGATGAAGGGTATGGTTTATGTTAGCCCGGAAGGATTTGAAGATGATAGCGAGCTGGCACATTGGATCAATCTCCGCTGTAGTTTTGTGCTTTCCCTGCCTCCAGAAAAAACTAAACGACACCAAAATTAATCGCGTAGAGGTGAATAAGTGTTCGGAGTAAATTTATTTTTCGTTCTATGGTTTTCCCAGTAACTCTAGCGCAGCAATGGTCATCGCTTCAACGCCCGCTTTTATTGAGGGTTCGGGCTCAATCTTGAATTGCGGGGAATGATGATCGCCTACTGGCGGGCCACCCTTCGCTGCCGCACTTAGTTTTTCCTGGCTGGTACCACCCACTTCAAAATACACACTGGGGATCGGTGGATCAACAAGGACCAGCATAGGAAAATCTTCAGCACCCATATCGGTCTGCACAAAGGGTGCCAGGGCATCCTCACCCATGTGTTTTGAGATAGCCGCGCGAATTCGCTTTGCAAGCAAGGCATCATTATAGGTCGTCGGCGCACCATCGCTGGCAACAATTACCTCGGGCAGCTTATCCTCTGGCAATCCCGCCATTCGTCCCGCATTTATGGCGATCCTGGAGATACTGGCGAGTAAGGTTTTACGCGTTTCCTCGCTGTTTGCCCGAACCGTGATGTCTAGCACGGCCTCATCAGAGATGACATTTGGGGCTGAGCCGGAATGAAAGGCGCCAACGGTGATAATTCCGGGCTCCAGAGGTGAGATTTCCCTGGTGATGATAGTTTGTAAGGCCATGACAATCTGGCTGCCAATGACAACCGGATCTTTGCCCCGGTGTGGTGCCGCACCATGGGCGCCAACACCGTGAACAATAATCTTCACTGTGTCGGCACTGGAATACATCAGCCCATCACTGAAAACAATCTTGCCCGCAGGTTCATTCGCGATCACGTGAAGCGCAAGAGCATAATCGGGTCGACCTACGCGCTTGTATAAATTGTCATTGACCATCGCTTCAGCACCACCGAGTGCCTCCTCTGCTGGTTGGCCAAGTAACATGACCGTGCCTCTCCACTGGTTTTTCAGCTCAGCAAGACGACGCGCCGTACCGACCAGAGAGGTAATGTGCATGTCATGACCGCAGGCATGCATTACCGGGACGTCCTTGCCTTCAAGATTTACCTGACGCTTTTTAGACGCATAGCTTAGACCCGATTTCTCACGTACCGGCAGGCCATCCATGTCAGCGCGGATCATGACCGTAGGCCCTTTACCATTTTTCATGATGCCAACGAGCCCGGTTTTGGCAATATTTCTTGTTACCGTAAATCCCGCTGCCTCAAGTTCTTTCGCTAGACGGTCAGATGTCTCTGACTCCTGCATAGATAATTCAGGATTGGCGTGAAAATGTTTAAAGAGAGCGTAAAGATATGAATAGTCTTTTTCGACTGCGGATTTCAGTGCGTCCGCGCTTGTAGTCAACGGCAAGACTGTGATCAGGAACAGTAAAATAACGCCAGGTAGTCCCGCATTTTTTATTTTTGAAAGCATATTTAATCTCCAATACTTTAACTTTATCGTTACGAACAACATTATATACCTACCGATCCTGGTTCTCTAAAATGGATCGTCACAAGTTCATCGTCATTCCCGCATGTTTTTGGCGGAGAAGTGGTGCATGGACAATGTCCCATTCAAAAGATGTATAACGGTACGCACCGTCCACGAAGCTAAGGATGCAAATCCAGTTAAACAATGTTTTCATTCAACCATTGATATCGTACCCGTAAGTTAGTACCTGATTGGCATATTTCCTAAATTCTTCTTGCCTTCTGGATTTCCATCCTTTGGTTCGTAAACGCTGCGTCCATGCAGCACTACACCGCCAAAAACACGCGGGAATGACGGGCTTTTGGTTCATATGCGGCACGTCCATGTGCCATTACTCCGCCAAAAACACGCGGGAATGACGGGTCTTAATTTTTTCGTTCCGAACAACGATAACGATGTGTGTGAACTGGGACAGCTCCTCTAAAATAATTTCCCTTCATCACCTCTACCCAACATCATCTTGCGAATTAATGGAACCGGAGCAGATCCGAAACTCAGAAATGTATCGTGAAACTGCTTGAGTGATTTTTCTGGGTGCTTATCCATCCAGTCCACTCGCAGTTTTTTTATCATCAGTTTGCCAACAGTGTAGAACAGGTAACCCGGGTCGAAGGTACCACGAGCGGCTTGCTGACGAGCATTACCTGCATCATTAAATGCTTTTTGTAAAAACAACTTTTCCGATTCTTCCACACTCATACTGCCTGTGTGTAAGCCCAGCGATGACACAAACCGAACGTTTCGTAATAGTGCATTGAGCAATTGTCCGATTTTCATTTCCGGGTCATAATCCAGGCCCTCATCGGCCATCAATTCTTCAGCGTAATGCGCCCACCCTTCAGTAAAAGCATAACTGTAACTTAGCTCCGTCACAGGATTACCCGACAGGTTGCTATGTAGACCTTCCAAAAAATGACCAGGCCAAACTTCATGTGTAGACGTTCCCAGGAGATCCATCTTGCCGGGAATGTATGACAATTGTTCTTCTCTACTCCAGTCTGGATCAGGCGGTGCAATATAATAAATTGCTGGCATCCCTTTCTCGTAAGGTCCAGGCATGGTCATATACGCAGAATTTGAACGTTGATGCGGTGGTGACTCCGCCACCAGGGCAACATCGTCCGTCGGAATGGATACAATTCCCTTATTTAACAGAACTTGCTTAAGCATAATCAATTGTCTTCTGGCCCCTTCTAGTGGACCATCAGAAAATTTATTTGCAACGGACTTTGCAATGCAATCTGTAATGCTTGTCCCTGGGGAAAACTCTGCGCAGGCTTTATCCATCGCTTTCAAATTACGCTCAAGATCCTGCTCTGCCAATAATTTTAATTCTTCGATCGGAGTATCAATACGCTCCAGAGACCATAACATATGTGCATAGCGTTCATTTCCCAACGCGAAGTTTTCATCTCTTGGCTGCGTGTCAATCCAATCGGCCAGTTCGCTAAACAAATTCGCTGTCATTGTCGTGGAAACTGCCATAAGACCCTGCAGAGCCGGATTTTCTACATCGGCAAAAACCTCCTTCGGCGTTGTAGTAATAAACTCCCCTAGTCCCGAGGCGAAATCTTTCAAAACGTGAGCATAAGTTGAAGGCATTGGTTTGAGATTATTCTTAACGCTTGGGACAGCAACCATCATGGCATTAACATGCTTGATAAAAGCCGCCATTCGAACTTCAAGCGGTGCGTACGCTCGCGATAAATAGACATCAGGATCTAATGCGTAATAGCCATACCAGGCATTATTTTCCATGACTTTTAATTCTTCCAGATTAAACAGGGCCGTATCTACAACAACTTCCATTTGTTGTTTGTGCAGCCAGTCCTTGTCACTCAGTGTTGTATCATCTAACTCTTTAACTTTGGCCTTCATTTCCTTATACCAGGCAATGGTTTTTCGAATTCCTTCGGCGCTGTAGTCAGGTATTCTCCCATCATAATCATGCAAGCCATTGTTCACCGCTGTATCAGGGTGAATCTCATAAAATCCGCTGGTAAATTCCTTGATTAATTTTCCCAGACGCTCAGACATATCAGGATCCATTGCGGCTTGACTGCTTACATCTTCAGTCACCTGCTCCGTTGATTTCGGACTTTCACTTTGTTGATTATTTCCTGATTCGCAAGCAAATAAGAGTAATGTGAATACGATGACTACAAACGTTTTATTATTTAATAGTTTCATTCAAACCTCAATTTTTTTAGTCTTCAGCAGAACCTATGGGATAACAGGAAAGGCCGGTAAAAAACACCGTCATACCCCAAGGGCGGGCTTTGTTTTTCCAGGCTCAAAAGAATATTATATTTTCACCCACAGATTCTGCGGAAGAGCCACTTTATATATTGACACAGTATTTCATAATTCCTCTTCCGCAACATCATCGAAACAGGCTTGTAGGAGCGCCTCAAGTTTTTCTCGTCCCAATGCGTTTATTGTCGCTATATTGCGCGCGGGGATCTGCTCGACATCCTTAAACTCAGCGATGACTCGCTCAAGAGAGTCTTCCCGAATGATATGCAACAACGGAAAGGGAGATCGGTTGGTATAATTCTCCAGATCATCTGGACCGGTATCTCCAAACTGATAGTCTGGATGAAAACTGGCTATTTGAAATATTCCTACCAGCTCCATCTCCACAAGCAATTGATCAGCATCATTCAAAAACTGATTGTAGTCGTAGAAGTTCTGTAACACTTGCGGGTGAATAAGTAAGGTAGTCTCAATTGAAGATTCACTTTCAAGCAGTTCCAATTCGACTTGTAGCGCCTGCAACAATTGCGCTTCAGTGATCGCAGGCGTGATAGAAAAGCGTACCCGCTTATTGAGCAATTCTCGTTTTGCAAACGGACAGAGGTTCAAATTTACTACCACGGTTTCAACCCACTGCCGGACGCTTCCGATTATTTTGTCTTCTTCCAATGATTCATCCAACGGATATAACGATCGATCTTTTTAATAATTCAGATCATGTTCCAGGTAATAATCATAACCAGGCTGCCCTGCTAGTCTTTACTTCTTAATTTCACTTGTTGGCTTAATTGCTCTGCCATTCTGTGCGCCTGAGGATCGTCTGTGGATTTTAATCCGGCGATTATGCCAAAATTATCTGGCTCTGAACGATTCTGATCCAGTTTCCATTTGCCCTTAAGCGTGCCAATAGGAATTTCTATACCAACAATTCCCTTAATTAGCATATCAATGAAATCCCCTGGTGCATCAGAAACCTTCCAGGGCAAGCTCTGCTTACTTTCATGCGTGTTCGCCAACTCATTCACATGCTGCAATAGCCATTCAGGATCTTCTATTTTCCTGGGGATGCCATGAGCGTGTACCACCATGTAACACCATGTTGGCACCCCTTTTCCATCGACATGTTTGCTCGGATACCAATTAGGACTCATATAGGATTGCGCTCCCTGGAAGATGACGAGCGATTCTTTTTCAGTTGAAAACCCCTGCCAAATATCATTCGACCTCGCCACGTGACCGACTAGCGTCCCTAACTCACCTCTGTTTTTATGAAGTAAGAGGGGGATATGGTTAGCAGCAATATTTCCATGCACAATTGTTGTCCACGCACCCAGTGGGTTTGCTTCCATAAACGAATGTAAAGTGGGCACATCATTTTCTTCATTGTAATTTGGGACGTACATAAAATAATTTTCTCATTTAATTTGGAAGACTACGGCCTCGCCAGGGCGCGCTGCTTTTTTGGCGTCATCCATGAGTGAAATATCAGCCTATTCACTTCCATTGCATATTCAATTTTCGTTCATGCTCCGCACAATCGCGCAAATCGAGATTGATCAATGTTTGATATGAAATTCCAGACTCTTCTGACATGGCTTAAAAATACTCTACAGAATCTTTATCCAGGCGCATTGTTACGGGTTGTCAGGTACTTACTGTAAGGGTTTTTTCTACCTTTCATTTTGGAAAAATCGTAATGTTCTCTCATTTTCTGTAACTCCAATAGGTTTGTTCTTCGTTCTTAACAGCTTTTATAGCCTGCATGAGTGCAGCCAAATAATTAAACCGTTTCAGTTTGTTTTGGTACATCACTGAAAAACGATTTAAGAATCCGCCTGATGTCATCCACGATCATGATATTTGATGGGATCATGATCAAGGTTATGCCGGTCGCGAACAGAATGCCGAATGCCAGGGATATCCCCATGGGAATGAGAAACTGCGCCTGCACGGATTTCTCAAACATCAAAGGTAGTAGTCCGAAAAATGTTGTCAGCGAGGTGAGTAGTACCGGTCTGAAACGGGCAGTGCCGGCACTGAGCACGGCCTCGAGTAAGGGCACTCCCTGTTTTGTTTTCTGGTTGATGTAATCCACCAGGACCAGACTGTCATTGACGACGACGCCGATTAAGGCCATCAAACCAAGGATGCTCAGGAATGACATATTACGTCCCATTATCCAGTGACCACCCACAGCACCAATAAGACCAAAAGGGATAACCGACATCACAATAAGGGGTTGTATATAGGATTTCAGCGGCAAAGCCAACATAATATAAATTGTGAATAACAAAATAATCAAACCAATTTGCAAACTGCCAAAGGATTCTCTTTGCTGTTTCGCTTCACCTTCAAATTTGTAATTGATGCCCGGGTAGTTGAGTAGCACTTCCTTAATATAGGTATCAAGATCGTTATTGAGTACCGTGATGTTGGTCTTTTTCTTGTCGAGATCCGCCGTTACGTTCATGGTCCGAAAGCGATCAATACGTGTAATAGTGGAAGGGCCTTTACCTGCCGTCAGCGTCGCTACGTGAGCCAGCGGTACCTTCCGTCCGTCTGGCGCCACAATGAGATATTCATCCAGGGTGGAAACGGTGCTCCGTTCATTTTTGGGGAGGCGGACGATAACCCGGATGTCATCCCTGCCACGTTGTATACGCTGCGCTTCAAATCCCCTGAAAGCCTGGCTCACCTGACTGACAATGTCCGCGCGAGTTAGCCCCAACACGTGTCCTTGTTGAGTGAGCTCAATACGTAATTCCTCTTTGCCGCTGGCGAGAGAGTCATAAATATCAAATACGGTAGGATAGGTAGCAAGACGCGCTTTGATCAGATCACCCACTTCCGATAATTTCTCCAGAGAGTGACCGCTGAACTGAATATCAACAGGATCGCCCGTATGGATGAGCTCGGCGCGAAAGGTGAGGGATTCTGCCCCCGGGATAGTACCGATTATCTCGCGCCACTCTTCGACCATTTTTTTAGTGCTGATGGTCACCTTACGTTCGTCCGAGGGGATGGTTTCAGCAACTACCTGACCGACATGATCTGCGTTACGACTGAACCTGGCGGCGCCAGTGGTAGAAAGGATGTTTTTAATGATGTACTCGCCATCTTCGCCATTGGTATATTTCTTTCGCAATTCAAATGCCGCATCGGTAATGCGCTGCATATGGCGATCGGTAACCTCAAATGGCGTTCCCACCGGCATGGTAAGAGTGACGGAGGCGAAATCCCCTTCAACCCTCGGGAAAAAAACAAACTTTGTCCAACCACTCATTAATAAAGCAACGGTCAATGCCAACACGCCAAGGAAAGAAGCCAGTATTGAGTAACGATTTTTTATTGAAAATTGTAAAGCCGGTCGATAGTAACGGATGATTGACGCTTCAAAGCCATTGGCGAAGCGTCTTTGTAATTGGCTGAGACGCGACTGGCCTGCATCATCATTTGTCAGCTTAATATGTTTGAGATGTGCGGGAAGCACAAACTTGGATTCGATCAATGAAAACAATAAACAAGGAATGACCACCGCCGGGATGGGCGACATAAAATCTCCCATTCGCCCTTCAATGAACGACAGAGGGCTGAAGGCCGCGATAGTGGTGAGTACGCCGAAGGTAACAGGGATGGCCACTTGTTTGGTGCCCAAAATGGATGCTGCAAGCGGATCGCCCCCTTCTCGCAAACGTGAATAGACGTTCTCACCGGTGACAATGGCGTCATCCACGACAATACCTAGCACGATGATGAAACCAAACAGACTCATCATATTAATGCTGTAACCAAAAATAGACATGAGAATGAGCGCGCCGAGAAAGCTCACAGGGATACCAATGAATACCCAAAGCGCCACGCTGGGCTGCAGAAAAAGCGCGAGCAAAACGATGACAAGTATTCCACCCTGAATGGCGTTGCTGGACAAGGTGTGAAGACGCGCTTTGAGAATGGAGGATTTATCGTCCCAGTAAGAGAGTTTCATCCCGACTGGCAATGAAGACTGACGCTCGTCGATATAAGCCTTAACCTTGCTTGCGATCTGAAGCGCACTTTGATTGCCAATTCGATAAACCTGGATGATTCCGGCGAAGTCGCCATTGAAGCCGGTTTTCAAAGACACTTCTTCAAAACCATCATTGACGTTGGCGACGTCAGCGACACGAATAATGCTGCCATCAGCATTGGTCTTAACGACGATGTCCTCAAATTCGCCGCGTCGATAGGCCTGTCCCTTGGAACGGATGAGCACATCGCCGCCTTCCGTTCGCACATTGCCAGCGGAGATATCCAGCGAACTACGTTGCACGGCCCGGGCGATATCTGCCAGGCTAAGGTTGAAATCTCTCAGTCGGTCTTGCGAGGCCTCTATACTGATCTCATATCTTCTGACCGCACTTACCGCCACCTGCGTTATGCCTTCGACCCTTAACAAATCGTCGCGAACCTGCTCGGTAAAGGTACGGATCTCCACTTCACTATAATTACCGGCAACGACAACGGAAATGACTTCGCGTGTGAATTGAGCAAGAGAGACCACCGGTTTTTCTGTGTCGGCAGGAAAGGTGTTAATGGAATCCACTCTATTTTTTATATCGTTGAGCAATTCCCGTGGTTCATAATCGGAATCCACTTCAATGGAAACATTGGTACTGCCTTCAACCGAACGGCTGGTTATCTTGTCGATCCCTTCCAGATCCTGAACGGCTTCTTCGATGCGAATGGCGACACCCAATTCAACGTCTTCCGGCGTTGCGCCGCGCAAAGGCACAAATACAGAAATAACATCGGGTTCAACCTCCGGAAATATTTCAAGACTCAAAACGGACGTCAGGCAATAGAGTCCACCGACGACTATACTAACCAGCAGTAAATTGGCGGCGACATCGTTTTTGGCAAACCAGGCAATCACGCTTACAACTTTCCTTCCATGGTATCGGGCTCGGCATCGAGGACAGCGGTTTGATCGGCGCTTAAAGTGTGATTGGAAATGCTGACACGAACACCCGAGGTAACCTGACCCAATGAGGTCAATACCAGCGCATCACCTTCCTCAAGACCACCACTAATAATCGCGTCATCCTCATTCTGCCAGGCGATATTGATATCGCGTCGGTGCAATATTTCATCTATAACAATGTAGACATACGTTCCTTGATAAATGGCACGAATGGGGATCACCAGCGCATCCTGAACCTCGCTGCCCATTAATTCAGCGGTGACATATTGACCTATCTTCAAAGGCGTCTTGCCCCTGGCCTCAAGCCCAAATGGATTATCAATCTGCGCCACCACATGCAACTGTCTGGCATTATCATCGATGGCACTTTCCGTACGGACTATCCTTCCCTGCCAATCTGAACGACCTGCCAGATCAGAATAGAGGGTCACCAGCGGACCTTCATTTTTGTCGTCACGCTCAAAGCGATAATCTTCAGGGAGATCGATAAAAGCCAGATCGCGATTGCGCAGGGGTAGGCGTATCTCGACGAAATCTACCGCGTAGACTTCGGCCAATTGCGAGTTTCTACCAACCACCTGGCCTTGATCGACCATCTTATCCATGACGCGGCCTGCATAAGGCGCAAGAATACGCGTCCGTTCAAGTTCGAGATTGGACTTTTCCAAGGCTGAGTCGGCAGAGATCACGCGCGACTGTGCTGCGGATAATTGCGGTTTGCGTAACACCAGATCCGGGGCTTGACCCTTGTTGCCTAATCGGTTCCAGTCTTCCAGTGCCTGTACAGAGCGCGCTTTTTGTTCGGCCAGCGCCTGTTTGGCATCCATCAATGATGCCTCGGCGATCTTTACGTCGGCGAGATAGTCTCTCGCATCAATGCTTAACAATTCGTCACCCTGTTCGAAAAAACCACCTTCACGCAAGCTATCGCTGATGCTGGTGATCTCGCCAGCCACCTGCGAGACCAGCATGCTCTGTGTTCGTGGTTGCACTGTGCCATAGCTCTGCAGTTTGACCTGATAAGGACGTTTGTGCAGGGTCATCACATCCACCGTCATCTGCGGTCCTGACGGCGCATCGCGTCGATCTGCCTCGGGTGGATTACGTATAACAATGTACGCGATGCCGCCGAGGACGAAAAGAATAAGAAGTGGTGCAAATTTTTTCATGTAATTAATGGTGTGTGTTCTGCCTTTTTAATCTATCAAGATGAGCCAAAATCGCCGCCCAGGGCTAAAAATAAAGTGATTCTGTTCTGTAATAATTGATTACGCAAATCTATGACAGTGGATTGCGCATCGAAAGCCCTGCGTTGGGATTCCAGTACCGTTGTATATGTGACCAGTCCGCGCTGATACTGTTCAAAAGCCAGCGTTAAGGCCAACACAGCGTTCTTCTCTGAGGCGAGGGTTGCCTGATATTGCGCTGCGAGTGCCGCATTTCGGCTAATGGCATTTTCCACCTCAGAGAATGCTAAAAATAAGCTGTCCAGATATTGTTTTTCCAACTGTATTACGCGAGATCTTGCCTGTTCTTCAAGCGCTTTGAGACGACCTGCGTTAAATACGGGTTGAGTGAGGTTTCCCAACAAGGACCAGGCGAGGGTACTTCCATTCAACAAACTACCGATTTCACTGGAGACATCACTGCCGGAGGCTACCAGGGAAAGTCTGGGAAAACGTTGTTTATGCGCAATGGCCAAACCCGCGTCGGCCGCCATCAAGTTCATCCAGCTTTGCTGCAAGTCAGGCCGGCGGCTGACTAATTCTGAAGGCAGACCGAGAGGAATCGCTTCATCAAGCACGGCAAGCGTTTTATTTACTGTCAACTGACCATTGGGGTAATCGGCAAGCAGCAATTGCAGGGCAACTTTATTCTCCGACAATAACTGTTGCTGTTGAGCAATGCGCGCCCGCTCTTGCGCGACGGTTGCCCTGGTCAGATAAACATCCAGAGAGGTATTCAGTCCTTGTCTATAGGCACGTTCAATAATATCCATGTCAACTTTGAGGTTGGCAAGGCGTTCCTGAA
>JBLIML010000065.1:0-17542 GCA_047638675.1 Planctomycetota bacterium
ACTAGATACACTAAGCTTTAGTTATTGTACTTACTACACTAAGGCTTATGTACCAATACGAATACCCACATCCCGCCGTATCCACCGATATCGTTATCTTTACGATCCAGGAACAACAGCTCAAAGTCTTGTTGATTCGGCGTTTGAGTGAGCCCTTCAAAAATGGCTGGGCGCTGCCGGGTGGCTTTGTTGAGATTGAAGAAGATCTGGAACAGGCGGCTTTGCGTGAGCTGCGGGAAGAGACGGGCATTAGTGGCGTTTACCTGGAACAACTCTATACCTTTGGTAAACCGGATCGGGATCCCCGCGAACGGGTAATTACTGTTTCCTATTACTCACTGGTACCTATTGATCGCCTTACCGTGGGCGCGGCCAGCGATGCCAGGGAATTGGGCTGGTTTGATATTGAAGAGCTGCCGGAGCTCGCCTTTGATCACAAAAAGATTATCAGTAAAGCAAAGCGGCGACTGACCGCGAAACTTGATTACTCCACCATTGGTCTTCAGTTTATGCCCTGCAAATTTACCTTGAGTGAATTACAGAGGGTCTACGAAATAATACACGGCGAATCGCTGGATAAACGTAATTTCCGTAAAAGGGTAATGGCTTACGGATGCATGGATGATACCGGTGAGGTAAGTAGAAACGGAAGCCATCGTCCCGCCAGACTTTACACTCTGAAATCCCCAGGCCAGGTTGAATTCGTTAAATAGAATACAAATATCATGAACGCTACTTTTCCCCTTGCAGAATTTCCTGATCATCGAATGACAGAGGATCAGATCCCTGAAACTGTCTGTGAAATTCTGGACGAGGTCTCACGCAATGAATTGAAGTCTCGCATCAAGCGCTTACTCATAGAGCAAAACGCGATTATGGTGGCGCATTATTATACGGATGCTGATTTGCAACTGCTTGCCGATGAGACGGGTGGTTATGTCTCTGATTCACTCGATATGGCGCGTTATGGTAATGACTCGGATTCACAGACACTGGTAGTTTGCGGTGTCCGTTTTATGGGCGAGACGGCTAAGATCCTGAACCCGGAGAAACGTATATTAATACCTGATATGAACGCCGAGTGCTCTCTGGACATTGGTTGTCCGGTCGACGAGTTCAGCGCTTTTTGTGATCAATATCCCGATCATACTGTGGTGGTTTATGCGAATACGAGCGCTGAAGTAAAAGCGAGGGCAGACTGGATGGTCACCTCAGGTAGCGCGGTGGATGTAGTGAGGTACTTAAAAGGAAAAGGAGAAAAAATAATCTGGGCACCGGACAAGTATCTTGGAGAGTATGTTCAAGAGCAAACTGGTGCAGATATGATCATATGGCAGGGAAGTTGTGTTGTGCATGAGGAATTCAAGGCGCTTGAACTCCGAGAGCTGCGAAAGAAATACCCCAACGCCAAAGTACTGGTGCATCCGGAATCGCCCGCCGCAATAATTAAGCAAGCCGATGTGGTGAGTTCGACTACCGGCATAATAAACGCGGCGAAGGAAATGGACGCAATGGAGTTTATCGTCGCGACCGATAACGGCATCTTCCACAAGATGCAAGAAGCGGCGCCAGGAAAGCTATTTATTGAAGCGCCTACCGCAGGCAAAAGCGCGACCTGCAAAAGCTGCGCCCATTGCCCATGGATGGCAATGAATTCTCTGAGCAAACTTGCCCGTGTACTTGAAACAGGTAACAATGAAATTCATGTCGACGCGGAGATCATCGCCTTAGCCACCATCCCAATTAAACGCCTGCTGGATTTCTCAAAGACGCAACAACAACTCGCCGGCGACGCGTAAGCCGTTATCATTGAATCGTCATTCCCGCGTGCTTTTGGCGGAGTAATGGCACATGGACAATGTGCCATTCAAAATATATACAACGGTACGTGCCGCATATGAAATGGAATCATAAACCGCCGTCATTCCCGCGTGCTTTTGGCGGGAATCCAGAAGGAAAGGGGAATTAATGAAATATGCTAATTCGGTACTAACTCACTGGTACGATATCAATGGTTGAATGAAACCATTGTTTAACTGGATTTGCATCCTTAGCTTCGTGGACGGTGCGTCCATGCACCACTTCTCCGCTAAAAGCATGCGGGAAAGACGGGACTTTGTTTAGCAACCTCAACAGAACGATTGTATTTCTATCGACAGATTCTGCTAAAGAACCCAAAAAATATACAACGGGATAACATGCCATTCGAAAAACATACAACGGTGCAATGACTGCTTTCAGCGGAACATTAATTGGCTGGCAAGAAAGGTGTTCCTGACCAGATAGCCAATCCGCATGGAAACTAACTCACCAAAAGAAGCCGTCGTACTAGTTCATGGATTATGGGTAAATGGCCTTGATATGAGTTTGCTCAGACATCGACTGAGTACACATTATGCAACGCATCAGTTTTCCTATAACAGCGTCGCCTATGAGCCAGCAGAAAATGCAGAAAGGCTTAATGATTTCCTCTCTACTATTACGTCGGACACGATTCATTTTGTAGGACACAGTCTCGGTGGTTTGGTGATTCGTCATTTGTTTCATCAGTATCCTCAACAAAAACCGGGCCGTGTCATTACTCTCGGTACTCCACACAACCAAAGTCATTCTGCCCGTCAACTTTCACGCTTTCTACCAACCAAAATATTGCTGGGGAAAAGTATCCATAAGGGATTACTGGGAGAGCTCCCGGACTGGTCAGCTGCACGAGAATTGGGCAGCATGGCAGGAACATTGCGATTCGGATTGGGGCTGATTATTCCAGGCCTGGCAGACCCTAACGATGGCACTGTTGCCGTTGAAGAAACCCGTTTAGCGGGTATGACAGATCACCTGACATTACGCGTTTCGCATTTCGGTTTGATATTGTCTCTAAAGGCGAGCAATGCCGTGGTAAAATTTCTACAGACGGGGAAGTTCTGAGCTTGGGCTAAAAACCGGAATGATGAACCTATATTTTATGGGTCTTCAGTAGAATCTGTGGGTAGAATTACAGTAGCCGTTTTGTAAATGGAATTATAAACCCCGTCATTCCTGCAGGCTTTTTGCGGAGTAATGGCACATGGACGTGCCGCGTATAAAATGGAATTATAAATCCCGTCATTCCCGCAGGCTTTTTGCGGAGTAATGGCAAATGGATGTGCCGCATATGAAATGGAATTATAAACTCCGTCATTCCCGCGTGCTTTTGGCGGAGTAATGGCACATGGATGTGCCGTCTATGAATCAAAGGATGAAAATCCACAAGGAATGGAATAGATATGGAACGTCAACCCTGTGTATATATGCTGGCAAGCCGGCGCAATGGCACCTTGTACATTGGTGTCACTTCTAATTTGGCTAAGCGTATTTGGGAACATAAAGCAGATGTAGTTGCGGGTTTTACCAAATTGTACGCGGTGCACACGCTGGTTTGGTATGAAGTTCACGAAAACATGGATTCAGCGATACTTAGAGAGAAGGCGCTTAAGAAATGGAGAAGAGAATGGAAGATAAGATTGATAAATTCATTTAATCCGGAATGGAAGGATTTATATAAAACCATTGTTTGACTGGATTTGCATCCTTAGCTTCGTTAACGGTGCATCCTTGCACCACTTCTCCGCCAAAAACCTGCGGGAATGACGGAGGGTTAGGGAATGACGGAGTTTAGATTCCCGCCAAAAACCTGCGGGAATGACGGAGGTTGGATTCCCGCCAAAAGCACGCGGGAATGACGGAGGGTTAGGGAATGACGGAGGTTGGATTCCCGCCAAAAACCTGCGGGAATGACGGAGGGTTAGATTCCCGCCAAAAGCCTGCGGGAATGACGGAGGGTTAGATTCCCGCCAAAAGCCTGCGGGAATGACGGGGAGTTAGATTCCCGCCAAAAGCACGCGGGAATGACGGAGGGTTAGATTCCCGCCAAAAGCCTGCGGGAATGACGGAGGGTTAGGGAATGACGGAGGTTGGGTTCCCGCCAAAAGCCTGCGGGAATGACGGAGGGTTAGGGAATGACGGAGGTTGGGTTCCCGCCAAAAGCCTGCGGGAATGACGGAGGGTTAGGTTCCCGCCAACAGCCTGCGGGAATGACGATTTTTTTATATGCATCGAAAGCTATATATTCATTCATACAGGATCCAAAGATAGAGATGATTAAAATTATATTCAATAGATTAATTTTGTTGTTGTGCTTATCGTTATATATGCAAATCAGCAATGCGGTTGAAGCAACTGATGCCGCAAAAACCATGTTGAGTGAGCTTGGCATCAGAGAAAGCGATGTCCCTATCAAGGCTGATCAGAATTGGCAAAAACCTCAACGTATCGTATTGGTCAGACCAGGTGGTCAAATTGATATTAGCCCGGCAATATTGTCTTCACTTCGTTCTGCCGCAGACGGAGCGGAGCTTATTATTGTTAGTGATCCGGATACAGAGGCTGACAAAATAAAAAATGCTGATGTGATACTGGGTTCTTGTACTGCTGTTAACATCGACATGCCCAATTTAAAATGGGTACAGTATTTTTCAGCGGGTGTAGAAAGATGTACTGATAATCCTGTCTTTATCGACAAAGGTGTCATGTTGACAAATATGAAGGGTGTATACGGGCCTGGAATAGCAGAACATGTGATTGCCATGATGCTAACGCTGTCCCGTGGTTTGCATCAATTTCAAAGGGAACAAATTAAGGGCCAGTGGAACCGTGGTCTGGCAAGTGAATACCCGCTACAGGAAGTGCGAGGTAAAACTATGTTGATAGTGGGCCTGGGTGGCATAGGCTCGGAGATCGCCTGGCGGGCCTCAGCTCTGGGTATGCGCGTAATTGCCACTCGCAACTCGAAACATGACAAGCCGGAGTTTGTCGATTATGTCGGTTTGGCAAATGAATTATTAACATTGGTTGGCCAGGCAGATGTCATTGTTAACGCAGCGCCTTTGACCTCTTCTACACTTGGATTGTTTGATAATCATTTTTTTAGTCAGCTCAAACCATCAGCTTACTTTATAAACATTGGCCGGGGTAAAAGTGTCGTGACGGATGATCTGGTGGAGGCACTAAAGACGGGTAAACTTGCCGGTGCGGCACTTGATGTCGTCGAGCCTGAACCACTTCCTGCGGATCATGTCTTGTGGCAAATGCCCAATGTGATTATTACGCCACATATCAGCGGCCATTCTGACCTGGTGATGAACAGGTACTGGATTTTCATTCGCGAAAATCTGCGGCGTTACGTGAAGGGAGAGCGTATGTTAAATGTTGTTAATATTCAGAAAGGATATTAAGGAATCGCTTATCAAGCCTCTCCTCATCGTCGTGCTGGTTTTCACCAGTATGGCGACTTTATGTCAATTGAGACTTGATCAGAGATTCCTGAATTAATATGGTTCCTCCGCAGAATCTATGGGTAGAAACACAACAGTTCTATTGAGGTTGCGAAATAAAAGCCCGTCATTCCCGCAGGTTTTTAGCGGAGAAGTGGCACATGGACGTGCCGCATATGAACCAAAGACCCGTCATTCCCGCAGGTTTTTGGCGGGAATCCAGAAGGAAAAGAGAATTAAGGAAATATGCCAATCCGGTATTAACTTACTGGTACGCTAGCAATGGTTGAATGAAAACGTTGTTTAACTAGATTTGCATCCTTAGCTTCGTGGGCGGTGCGTCCATGCACCACTTCTCCGCCAAAAACCTGCGGGAATGAAGATGATCTTTTACTTACTTTTTATGTTAATCCACAAATTCTGCAGAAGACCCATTAATATCACGTTAACTAAAAATCGGAATAGTCCGATTATCAAGTCTTCCTTATTCTGACAATTTTCATAATTTCAATCTTCATTCCTGCTACGTCTTCTGAATCCGGATAATAGGTAATGTTGACACTAGCGCCGCTCAGATCTTTGTAAGCACGCTTGCGTCTAAATTTAAACGGCACGTCGTAGCCGTCGATCATAATTGTGTTCAGTATCCAGTCTTCCGTGTTTCGCTGTATGTGTGAAACGACCTTAAGGCCATCAGAATGCACAAGTGAGTCGTTCTTTTTCAGAAGTTTGTCAGGGTCGGAGGTAATTTTTTTCGTTTTCGTTTTTTTCATGATATGCAATGCCGTTAACACACGGTAACCATCTGGATTGATGATAACAAATTGTCAGGGTTGAAGGGAATGAGCAAAGGCCGTGCTTTGTCCAGACTGTGGTTTGTTTATCTTAGCTCTGCCTGTTCTTTAACCCAAAGTGTGGCCTGTTTCAGGCGTGATTTTACTATGATATTGACAATGAATTCAGGGATTTTTGCTTTCAATTTAATAGCAGCTGAATAGGTAACATTGCTTTTCGCTGGGTCGTCTTCCGCTGCCGACACTCGCCAATAGCCGATGGAGTCATCGAGATCTGACAATTGATCGTAATCAAGTGTCCAGGTCCCCCATTCCCGGTCATCAACAGGATAATCATGTCGGGCGAACCAGGTATTTTTTCCGATGAAGGCACTTTCTGTGTCAAAGCGCACATACAATATGCCGTTTTCTTGTTTATAAATATCTGTCGTTTTTATATCTTTTATCCAATCGGGATAATGGGAAAAATCTTTAATCACGGACCAGATTGTGGATGGCGATGCATCGACACGAAAAATCGTGGCAAATCGTTTCTCGTCTCCAACCAAGTGTCTTCTAATTATGGACCCATTTTTTTTAAGTCTTTGACGCTCTTTCTCTGTCAGAACAATAATTTCAGGTTCGCCCTGATAAGGCGTGAGAAGTCCTTTGTGACCACGGCCTTGTGGCTCTGCAAAGATTGACTGTGTGAAAATAAAGATAAAGATAAAGATAAAGCCGGAGAAAAAAAATATCAGCTGTCGCCGTTCAGGCGATTTGCATAATGAAAGAAATTTGGCTTTAGTAGAGATGATGAATAGCTTACCTGACTGTGAGCCTGGAATGATCAATTAATATGCGCAGGTACTAGCGTTGGCGTTAGCATCGCGCTGACAGGTTTACGCAGGTTTGAGCCTACAATACGACTGCACATCGTCCCTCCAGGATAATCTGCATACGTAACAAGAATTCTGCACAGTCACGATGTGCTAATGCAGTTTCGTTGAGGTGACATTGCACCGGAATGCTCAAGCATCGCTTATACGTTTTTAATTAGCTGGTGTGCCATTCAAGTTCCAGTCGTATGTAAGATGTTTGACGCGATAGCTTTTCTTAAGGAGCGCCTGTTTGTGGCCGTCATCCGCAACGAATTTCGCCACAAATTCCTGTACAGAGCCGGAATACTTTTTGAAATCCTTATCAAACCAGTCAAATATTTTGGACAGACGCGCCTGCTTTTTTTGAGTGTCAAATTCATTCTTCGCCGGGTCGTTTATGAAATCGATGGCATTGTCCTGCAGTTGTTGTTCGAGCTTTCCTGCAAGGTACGCCTCTGGTCGCAATTTGGGACAGGATATTGACGCACAGACAATAGCAAAGTGAATGCGTGGCTCATCAAAAGGGATAATGATATCGCGCTCAAGATCATAGAGATTGATGCTCTGCCCCCCGACTTCATACTTTGTGGTTTTGAAATAGCTGATCCGGCCGAAAAAACTGCTCGGAGAAAGACCATCCAATATGCCTTTGATAGCAAGGGCATTGTAGGCATTTATCCAGAAGGCCAGCTTTTCCGCATTTGTCGTCAAGGTATCTGGTCGTGCTGCTTTAAGCGCACTGAGATAGTCGCCAAAACGCGGATCATTTTTAATTCCGGCATAATTTACACTGCCATCTTGCACATTATCAATAAGGATTTCGTTAAATGGACTGTGCAGGGCATCACTCTCGATTAGGGTCTCCGCAGCAATCTTCAACGACATTCCCGGTGATAGAATTAGAATAAGAAAAATTTTGATAGCAGTTTGCATAAGACACTTTTCCGCTTGGTTTGTATGACAGATACGCATATTGACCCAGTCCCAAATGCATAGTTCATGTTTGGGTGTGATTCAGGAAATGCTAAACTGCGAGACAATTTCAAACAGGCGGCGATAGACACATGGCAGGACACAGTAAATGGGCAAATATTCAGCATCGAAAAGGGAAACAAGATGCCAAACGGGGCAAGTTATTCACCAAGTTAATTCGCGAAGTGACCATTTCCGCGAAATTGGGCGGCGGGGATCCCGATGCCAACCCCAGATTAAGAGCGGCTATCGATACCGCCAAGTCCCTGAGTATGCCCAAGGACACCATAGAAAGGGCGGTCAAGCGAGGCGCAGGCGACGATGATAGTGGCAATCTGGAAGAAATCCGCTATGAAGGTTATGGGCCAGGTGGGGTGGCCGTGATAGTCGATTGCATGACAGATAACAAGAATCGTACCGTTGCAGAAATCCGGCATGCTTTTGCCAAAAGCGGCGGGAATCTGGGTACGGACGGATCTGTGGCTTACCTGTTCACAAAGATTGGACTGATTTCCTACCCGAGCGGCATGGATGAGGATGTTTTGATGGAAGCGGCGCTTGAAGCCGGCGCTGAGGATATTGTTAGTAATGAAGATGGTTCCATCGACATCGTCACGGCGGCGGATGATCTGGTGAATGTCAAGGAAGCGCTGATCGCCTCAAGTCATGAGCCAGAGAACGCCGAGATCACTATGCAAGCGAGCACAAGCTGTTCCCTGGAGCAAAAGACAGCGGAAAGCATGATACGCTTGCTCGATATGCTTGAAGATCTGGATGACGTGCAAAAAGTTTATTCCAATGCCGATATCTCCGAAGAAATCCTGGCGCTGTTGAGTTGATTCAGGAAAATTGGATCTCTTCTTCGTGAAGACTCAAAAAAAACTGTTATTGCCCACATATACAGGCATGCTGCTTAGAGCATGACACGCGTACTCGGTATTGATCCAGGCTCCCGGATTACCGGCTATGGCATCATAGATATGGATGGAAATCACGCCGCCCACGTTACCCATGGCGCGATCCGGATTGAGGCAAGCGCCTTGCCAATTAAATTGCGCACCATTTTTGAGAAAATCAATGAGGTGTTGATGGAGTACCACCCCGACGAGATGGCGATAGAAAAGGTGTTTATGCATCGTAATGCCGACTCGGCTCTGAAATTGGGACAAGCTCGTGGTTCAGCCATTACGGCCTGTGCCGTGCAAAATATCGAGGTGTTTGAATACACAGCAAACCAGGTCAAACAAGCGACCGTGGGCAAAGGCCATGCCGCTAAGGAGCAAGTTCAGCATATGGTGAAAATCCTTCTGTGTCTTGATGAGATCCCTCAGCCTGATGCTGCCGATGCTTTGGCCATCGCCCTGTGTCATGGACACTCCCGCGAGGGCATATTACGTATGGCTGCCGGTGTGACCAGTGTTAATAAAGGACGATTAAGATGATTGGCCGTTTGCGAGGCAAGTTAATACAGAAGCAGCCACCGTGGCTGTTGATAGATGTGCAGGGTGTCGGCTATGAAGTCGAAGCACCCATGACCACTATTTATAAACTGCCGGCATTAAATGAAGAAGTCACACTCTATACGCATCTTCATGTGCGCGAGGACGCACAGTTGTTGTTCGCCTTTTCGGAGGAGCGGGAGCGATTATTGTTTCGCACCTTGATTAAGGTGAATGGTGTGGGTGCAAAAATGGCGCTGGCAATCTTGTCTGGTATGGAAGCCGATGAATTCGCGCAATGTATTCGCGATGGTGACAGCGTCAGGCTTACCCGCCTTCCCGGTGTTGGTAAGAAAACAGCGGAGCGTTTAATTATTGAAATGCGCGATAGATTGAAAGACTGGCAACAAGCCTCAGGCTCAAAGATAAAAACTTCTGGTGAGCCACTTACACATTATAGAGATCCCTCTGATGAAGCCGTTAGCGCCCTGGTTAGTCTGGGTTATAAACCTCAGGAGGCAAGCAAGTATGTATTGGCGGTGGCCACCGAAGAGATGAGCAGTGAAGATATCATTCGTGAAGCCTTAAAGGCTTCTGTTAAAAAATAAAAGAGTGCATTCCTATGCCATTGTCATTTTGCCGCCATTATTCCGCCATAATTCTATTGTTTAATCTTAATGGTTCTTCGCAGAACCTGCGGGCCAACAAGAATGGAAAATTAGCAAAATCGTCATTCCTGCATGTTTTTGGCGGAGAAGTGGCACAAGGATAGCAGACTAACGAAAATCGTCATTCCCGCGTGCTTTTGCGGAGAAGTGGTGCATGGAAGCACCGTTAACGGAGCTAAGGATGCAAACCCAGTAAAACAATTTAGTAAGCTACTTTACAATGTGCCGTTCAAAAGATCGACAACGGTATATTATGAGGGTCTATGACACAGCATCCGATATTATCCTTGGCTGACTATCAGTAAATCATTGATAGGACGAATTGTTCACTGGATTTGCATCCTTAGCTCCGTTAACGGCACATCCTTGTGCCACTTCTCCGCCAAAAGCACGCGGGAATGACGGAGGGCTAGGGAATGACGGAGGTTGGATTCCCGCCAAAAGCCTGCGGGAATGACGGGGTTTTATTTTTATTCATTCTCCAACGGGTGTGAGAGGTTGTTCACTGGATATGTATTCATAGCGCCGTTAACGGTGCATCCGTGCACCACTTCTCCGCCAGAAGCCTGCGGGAATGACGGGGTTTTGTTTTTATTCATTCTTAAACGGATGGGAGAGGTTGTTCACTGGATTTGCATCCTTAGCTGCGTAAACGGTGCATCCGTGCACCACTTCTCCGCCAAAAGCCTGCGGGAATGACGGGGTTTTATTTTTATTCATTCTCAAGAGGACTATTGCGTTTTTGCCCACAGGAACTGCTGAAGATCCATGTTAATACGAATAACCCGATTAGCATCTTTGTGCGTTACAAGGGAAAATAGAGAATATCAATGAGCGAACTTAATCCAGTCATTTCCCCAGAAAACTCTGACGAGGACGTCGCCGCGGATGGTAGTTTACGTCCGCAGACTTTAAAGGACTATGTGGGTCAGCCCGCTGTCCATGAGCAGATGGAAATTTTCATAGGTGCGGCGCGAAAACGTAAAGAACCTTTGGATCACGTACTTATTTTTGGTCCGCCCGGTCTTGGAAAGACCACATTGGCGCATATTATCGCCAACGAAATGAATGTCAGCATGCGACAAACTTCCGGGCCTGTGCTGGAGCGTCCGGGTGACCTTGCCGCGCTATTGACCAATCTCGAAGCAAACGATGTGCTATTCATTGATGAAATACATCGCCTTAGTCCCGTTGTTGAAGAGATCCTTTATCCAGCAATGGAAGACTACCAAATAGATATTATGATAGGCGAGGGACCTGCCGCCCGCGCGATTAAACTGGACGTACCACCCTTTACTCTTGTCGGGGCGACGACTCGCGCTGGCTTGCTGACATCACCATTGCGCGATCGCTTTGGTATCGTACAACGTCTTGAGTTTTACAATATGGAGGAGCTCACTCTTATCGTGACGCGTTCCGCCGGAATTTTGAATGTTTCGATAGATGAAAAAGGCGCAGGTGAAATAGCTACCCGTGCTCGAGGTACGCCTCGTATTGCCAATCGTCTTTTGCGCCGGGTGCGTGACTACGCGGAAGTAAAAAGTGACGGCAATATTTCCGAAGATATTGCAAACAGAGCATTGGACATGTTGAATGTGGACGAGCATGGTTTTGATGCCATGGACAGAAAGTTATTGCTAACCATCATTCAAAAATTCGATGGTGGACCCGTAGGCGCTGAAAGTCTGGCGGCGGCAATTGGCGAGGAACGAGATACTATTGAAGATGTCATAGAACCTTATCTGATTCAGCAGGGATTCATTATGCGTACCCCTCGTGGTCGAGTGGCGACTAAAAATGCCTGGTTACATTTTGGCCTGGAGTTACCGAAGACCTCGCCTCAGGAAAGTGATCTCTTTGACCCGAATATGGAAGACCTCGACAAGGAATAAGAGATTTTTATCGTTCTGTCTCAAAGAAATTATGAAGGAATTTAACTGGCCAATCCGCGTCTACTATGAAGATACCGATGCGGCGGGCGTGGTATATCATAGTAATTATCTAAAATATATGGAACGCGCGCGTACTGAATGGCTGCGTACATTGGGTTTTTCGCAGGCTGTATTACGTAAGGAATCAGAAACCATTATTGTTATATCGGAGATAGATATAAAATTTATGAAACCGGCAAAACTGGATGACATGTTAGAGGTAAAGTCGACTCTAATTAAAGTTACTCGTGCCAGTTTTCTTTTTGACCAGCAGATAGAAAAACTGCAGGAAAAAATATGTGTTGCCAGAGTGAAAGGTGTTTGTCTCGACGCACTTACCTTTAAACCGCGGCGTCTTCCCGCTGAACTGAAATTGGAATTAGCCCATGACACCTGATTTGTCTTTTGTACACCTGATTGTTAACGCAAGTTTATTGGTAAAACTTGTATTGCTCGCCCTGTTATTCGTCTCCATCGTCTCCTGGGGCATGATATTTAATAAGCGTATGACCTTAAACAAGGCGCGTAGATTGGCGGATGAATTTGAAGATCAGTTTTGGAGCCTGGAGGATTTAACCCCGCTGTATACCAAGGTCAGCGCCAAACGTTATGAACCCTCTGGTATGGAAAAAATATTTGAAGCCGGGTTCAAAGAGTTTGCAAGATTGCATAAACAGGAAGGGATAGATCCGGAGGCGGTAGTGGAGGGCGCACAACGATCCATGCGGGTGATGCTGAACAAGGAGGTAGAAGCACTGGAAATGAATTTGTCATTTCTCGCCACCGTCGGTTCAACCAGTCCCTATGTCGGGTTGTTTGGCACGGTGTGGGGCATCATGAATAGCTTTCGCGCCCTGGGCAATGTACAACAGGCGACTATTGCGATGGTGGCACCAGGCATAGCAGAGGCCTTGATAGCAACGGCGATGGGGCTTTTTGCTGCTATTCCTGCGGTGATAGCGTTCAACCATTTTTCCAATGACGTGGAAAGACTGATCAACCGCTACGATACCTTCTCGGAAGAATTTGCCTCCATTTTACATCGTCATGCACATTCGTAAGCGACATTAAGTATGCGAAATCGAGTACGTAAGCGTCCAATATCTGACATCAATGTTGTGCCTTACATTGATGTCATGTTGGTGTTATTGATCATTTTTATGATCACGGCGCCCTTGCTAAGCCAGGGTGTGAAAGTGGATTTGCCCCAGATCCCTTCTCAAGCGATGCCGGCGACAGACAAGGAACCGGTGGTTGTCAGTGTTGACGCTACGGGTAATTTTTTTATCAACTACGGTGACAATCAGGATAAGCCCGTCACTGCCGACACTCTGGCTAATAGAATCAATGCCCTGATTAAGTACCAGCCGGGGATCCCGGTGTTCGTCAAAGGCGATACCAGTGTGCCTTATGGGCGTGTGGTAGAGCTCATGGCACTTTTGCAAAGTGCAGGTGTGGACGGAGTGGGTCTGGTAACAGAATCGCCGGAGCAATAACGAGCGAACATGGACGTAGACTGGAAATATGTAAGCGCGTTCTTTTTGTCTGTGATCCTGCATGGTCTGGTCATAGGGCTGCTGGTGTTTAGCGTTGACACATCGGTTAAAAGAGCGCCGAAACCAGTGCCACATGTCAATATTGTCAAGGCCGTCTCGGTTGATAATTCTCAGGTGGAAAAGGAATTAAAACGACTTAAGGATGTCGAAAAAGAGAAATTTGATAAGGAGTTAAAAAAGCAGAAGGAACTCGAAAATAAATTAAAGGACTTAAATCAAAAAACAGCAAGCGCGGCAAAGCAACGGAAAGCAGAAGAGGAGAAGTTGGCTGAGCTGAAAAAGAAAAAAAATGTAGAGCAGAAAAAACGCGAAGAAGAAGAGAAGAAGATTGTTCAGCTAAAAAAAGAAAAGGCTGAAATAGAAAAAAAACAAAAAGAAAATGATGAGCTTAAGCGCAAGGAAGAAGCCGATAAAAAGGCACAGGAAGAGCTAAAGCTCAAAAAAGAGCAAGAACTCAAGCGCAAGCAGGAACAAGAGAAGCGCTTGCAAGAGGAGATGGCTGAGGAACAACGGCAACAGGAAGCCGCACAACTCAGCCGGGACCAGCAATTACTGCATAATATTGTTGGAAGTATTAAACGTAGCATAGTTAGCAATTTTAATACGAGTGGATTGCCTACTGGGCTGGAATGCGTATTATCGGTGCGGTTGGTGCCAGGTGGCGAGGTGGTTAGCGTTACCATCAGAAAATCCAGCGGCAATGATATTTTTGATCGGCGTGCTTTGGTGGCGGTGCAAAAGGCATCGCCCTTACCGATACCCGAGGACGTTGCTACCTTTGAACGTTTGAAGTTGCGACAGTTGGCGTTTCCGTTTCGATTAAATCAATGAGGATAAGAGGTCTTAAATAGAAATGAAGGTAGTTAAAAATTTCGTCTTACTATTACTTATGGGATTAATTCCCAGTGTCTACGCTGAAGAAGAGCTGGAAATCGTTATTGATAAAGGTATCGAAAACAGGTTGCCCATTGCCATTGTGCCTTTTGGCTGGTCACAGGCAGCGGGATTGCCGCCGATAGATATGATGACTATTATCGCCAATGATTTGGCTCGCAGCGGCCGTTTTGCGCCTATGTCGGAAGCGGATATGCCGCAAAAACCGACGCAAATGGGGCAGGTGAATTTTAAGGATTGGCGCTTATTGGGTATGGAAAACCTGGTATTGGGCGACATCAGCCAGAATGATGCCGGGGACTATGACATCGAGTTTCGTTTAATTGACGTTTATAAAGGAACGCAGCTCACCGGTTTTCGAATTCCTGCGAGTCAGACCCAACTACGGCGTACTGCCCATCAAATCAGCGATATTATTTTTGAAAAACTAACAGGCATTCGTGGCGCATTCAATACACGCATTGCCTATGTGACCGTCAAGCGGCTGAAGGACAATAAGAAATTGTATTCTCTGCAACTCGCCGATGCCGATGGTAGTAACCCACAAATATTGTTGGAGTCATCTGAACCTTTATTATCGCCAGCATGGTCTCCCGATGGCAAGAAGCTGGCCTACGTGTCGTTTGAAAACAGGAATTCGGCTATTTATGTACAGGATATTCTTAGCGGAGAGCGCAAACGAGTAGCGGCCAACCCTGGAATAAATAGCGCCCCGGCCTGGTCCCCCGATGGAAGTCGACTTGCAATGACGCTGTCAAAGGGCGGTGATGCGGAAATCTTTATCTTGCACATGTCCAGTGGCACGCTTCAGCAGGTAACGCACAATCGTGCCATCGATACAGAGCCGAGCTGGTCCCCGGATGGCAAGAAGATAGCGTTTACCTCTGACCGAGGCGGTGGACCGCAAATTTACGAGATAGTCCTGCCAGATAAACGTGCAAAACGCCTGACCTTTAATGGCATCTATAATGCCCGACCACGATATTCTCCGGATGGTAAGAGCATGGTGATGATACACGGAGGAAATAAGAACTATCGGATCGCGATACTGGATATTGCCAGCGGTTTTTTGAACGTTCTCACAGAGACTCGTCTCGATGAGTCGCCTAGTTTTTCGCCGAATGGTAGTATGATTATGTATGCGACTACGGTTTATCGTGGTACGGAGTTGGCGGCAGTTTCCGCCGATGGCAGTGTACACCAGCGTCTTGCATTACAGGATGGGGAAGTGAGAGAGCCAGCCTGGGGGCCGTTTCCATCTAGATAAAATATGATAATCACTCAACTATCATCTTGATGAGTGATATGCTTTCAACATTCAAATAAAGGAGAAATTTCCATGACGTACAAAAGCGTCTTGATAGTATTAATGGTAAGCCTGTTTGCGGCTTGTAGTACGACTCAGGACAAACCCAGCTCAGCTACCGTCGAAGATAAGGGTTCGAAATCCGGCACGGATGACAGCTCAGATAGGTCTGGTGCGAAGTCTTATGGTGCCGGCAATGATCGTGCGACAAATATGTCAGCTCTGGACGATCCGCAAAACCCCTTATCAGTTCGAATTATCTATTTCGATTTCGACAGTAGCGATATTCAGGCACAGTTTCGCGATACCGTCGAAGCTCATGCCACGTTTTTAATTGCTAATCCAGATGTCGTCGTATCGTTGGAAGGCCATGCTGATGAGCGAGGATCGCGAGAGTATAATCTGGCCCTCGCCGAGGGTCGTTCGCAAACAGTAAAAAGGCAAATGGTACTGCTGGGTGCGTCATCATCGCAAATACGCACCAGCAGCTATGGGGAAGAAAGACCCGTGTCGGAAGAGCACGATGAGTTTGCCTGGAGCCAAAACCGACGCGTAGAAATTATTTATTAAGGATGAGCTTGTGAAGTTATTTTCGAGTGTTTTAACGACTGTTTGCATTTATCTATTTATGAATGCACAGGTTTACGCTGCTGATGCGGATGTCATACCGCGACTGGATCGCATTGAGCGTTTATTGCAAAGCCAGGGCTTGTTGGACATGTTGCAGCAGATCGAAGCCTTACAACAGGAACTCAACGCTGTGCGTGGTGAAATAGAATTTCAGAACCATACTCTGGAACAAGTAAAAAAACGGCAACGAGATTTGTATACTGACATTGATCAACGCTTGCAAGGCCTGGAAAGAAATGGCACAGCAGAGTCAGGTCTAAGTCCGGAAATTACCTTTGTGGAGAATAGCGACAATACTACACCCCCTCTGCAGACGCTGAGGCCCATCGGCAACGATATTACTGCTACGGCTGCATCACAACAGGCTGAAAATCCCCTGACCCTTGAAGTAGTAGAGAATAGCAGAGCGACATCTGAGCCCCAACAAGCGCCGGAACAACAAGCGCCGGAACAACAAGTTGCAATATCCGCTCCCGCGGAGATAACACAAGCACCGATTGAGGCGAAGGAAGAACTGGATCCTGTTCAGGTCAGGGCACAGTACCAGCAAGCCTTTAAACTGTTGAAACAATCGCAATACGAACAAGCGATAAAGGCCTTTCGAGACTTTTTGCTTGTTAATCCGCAAAGTGAAATTTCTGATAACGCCCAATACTGGTTAGGTGAAGCGTATTACGTGACACGGCAATTTGAACCCGCATTGATAGAATATAATAAGCTGCTTGAGAACTATCCCGACAGTCAAAAATTGACACATTCATTATTGAAGATTGGCTTTTGTTACTATGAGATGGGTGAAATAGAGGAAGCCACGATTCGCCTGGAAGAATTAAATCAACAACATCCAGGTACTACGGCTGCACGGTTGGCAGAGGAGCGCCTGAAAAAAATCGCGCGAGAACAGGCTAATCAACAAGCAACAGACGAAGCTAATTAAAACTCATGTAGGGTCGAATTCATTCGACCACGGCGGCCGAATAAATTCAGCCCGACAGGCCAACTGATAACAAAGAAATAATCCTGTTGCCTACCTGACACAATAATAGGAATTTTGTAGGGTCGAATTCATTCGACCACGGCGGCCGCGATGCTGGCATGCGGCCGAATAAATTCAGCCCGACAGGCCAACTGATAACAAAGAAATAATCCTGTTGCCTACCTGACACGATAATAGGAATTTTGCAGG
>JBLIML010000066.1:0-17286 GCA_047638675.1 Planctomycetota bacterium
GGATTGTTACTGACCCAATCCGACAATAATGGTTTGCAGTTTGAATGTGATTGTGGACATGTGTTCTGTAAGTCAGATCTTAACTGGAAAAACTATGCAGCATATAACCGCATAGAAGGAAAGGCCTTACCTCCACAGATTAAAGTACATGAAACCTTAGAACTGGTTGAATACTTTTGTCCGGCATGCGGAATACAACATGCAGTTGATGTGAAAGAAAAAGACCAGCCGATTCTTCATGACTTAAAAATAACCAATTGGGTAAATTAAATTAAATTGGGGTCAGAGAATAAATTGGGGTCAGAGTAACAACTCAGAAAATATATTTTCCTTGCTTCTGAATTGTTACTCTGACCCCAATTTATTCCAATTTATTCCGAGGGGGCTAACACATGACCGAAGAAAAATACGATGCCAGGGCACTCTGGCAGATGGACAAAGATCATGTTGTTCATCCTTATACTAATTTTTCTGAGCAGATTAAGGAAGGCAGTCAGGTCATCGTAAAAGCAGAAGGTGCCTACATTCATGATGCGGAAGGTAACAAATTACTGGATGGCATCGGCGGACTTTGGTGTGTCAACATCGGTCACGGACGCAAGGAAATGGCCGATGCCATTCATGCACAAATTATGGAAATGCAGTTTTACAATCCCTTCGGTCACACTACCAATGTTCCCGCTGCGAAACTGGCAGAAAAATTATCAGAATTGACCCCGGGCAATCTAAATCATATGTTTTTCGTTCTCGGTGGCTCTGAAGCCAATGATGCCGCCATACGTTTTGTGCACTATTACAATAACCTCAGGGGTATGCCACAAAAGAAAAAAATTATCTCTCGTATTGATGCCTACCATGGTGCCACCTATTTGGTGGCTAATCTCACTGGAATACAGGGAACCAAGATCGGTTTTGATAATATTACAGGGGATTTAATTCATCACGTCTCGGCTGCGAATATGTATCGACGTCCACCGGGTGCTGAAGGTCTTGATGAAGGAGATTTTTGTAACTTTCTGATCAACGAATTTGAAAATCGTATCTTGCAACTTGGCGCTGATAATGTCGCTGCTTTCATTGCCGAACCGCTTATGGGGGCTGGTGGCGTACTTGTGGCGCCTGAAGGCTATCATCGCCGTATGCATGCCATCTGTAAGAAATACGATATGCTTTATATCGCTGATGAAGTCGTCACCGGCTTCGGTCGTCTGGGAGAGATGTTTGCCTCAGAAGCGCTCTACGGCTATACCCCGGATATCCTTTGTATCGCCAAAGGGTTGACCTCGGGGTATATGCCACTTGGGGCAACAATATTATCAGATGAAATTCACGATGTGATTCGCAAAGGTCAGGGCGAAGATGGCGGACTGGCCATGGGTTATACCTATACAGCGCATGCTAGTTCTTGTGCAGCGGCACTAAAAAACATTGAGATACTGGAGAGAGAAAATATCTGTGAGCATATAAGGGAAGTTGGGCCTTATCTGCAGGAAAAGGCAAAGGGCTTACTTGATTTATCCATCGTTGGTGACGTGAGAGGTAGCCATTTTATGATGGGTATTGAACTTGTCGCCGATAAACAGGGTAAAGAATCATTCGACGTATCAGTTGGCGTTACTGATCGCGTTTTTAAATATGCCCAGGATAGAGGTGTGATTGTAAGGCCGGTAGGAAATACAATTGTTCTCTCGCCACCGCTTATACTGACAAAAGTTGAATGCGATACCATCGTTGATGTGTTGCACAAAAGTATTGAACAAGTAATTTCGGATTTACAAGCTGAAGGCATAATGAACGCCTAGTGGCTTACTCTAAATATTATCCTTGCCAACGCTATGAATAGTTTTTTTAAACGTTATCTGTTGCCAGGACTTCTATTTCAATCCGTCATTATTAGTGGTGGCTATTCCACCGGTCGTGAGCTTATCGAGTTTTTCATGAGCACCGGACCCGTTCGCGGAATATCCACCATGCTAGTGACCATGGTAATTTTCAGTGCTGTGTTGGCTCTTACTTTTGAATTCGCCAGAATTCATCAGGCCTATGACTATCGAACTTTCTTTAAAGCCTTGCTCGGCAATGCCTGGATACTATTTGAATTTTCATTCTTTGCCATTGCTATATTGGTGCTGGCCGTGATTGGTGCAGCTTCGGGTGTAATTTTTTCTGACATGACCAGCGCACCAGAATACGTGGGTACCATAATAATGATGTTTTGCATTGGTTATCTTGCCTTTTATGGTACCTCGCTTATTGAGAAAATTATTTCTTTGTGGTCATTTGTGCTTTATGCCGCTTATATTTCCTTATTCGTTCTTGCTATTCGCAGCCTTGGAAGTGAAGTGACGACAATCATTGAACAGCAAACGGCAATGGGCCCTGATTGGCATAACGCACTTAAATATGCCGGTGTCAATCTTGCTGCAGCGCCTGCGGTTTTCTTCGGCATAAGACACATTAAAAAAAGACGTGAATCAATCTGGGCCGGCGTATTGGCAGGTCCCATTGCATTGGTGCCCGCTCTGCTTTTTTATATTATTTTATTGAGTCAGTATCCTGAGGTGCTGGAACAACAAGTGCCGCTGGTGTCTTTGCTCGCGGCCTTAAATTTCTCAGCCTTTGGTCTGGTGTTCAAGATCGTGATTTTTGGTACCTATATCGAAACCGGTGTGGCGATGGTGCATTCCATTAACGAGCGCATAGCGGGTATGCGACGAGAGAAGGGAAAAGAGATGCCTCACATTCAACGTGTCATTGTGGCGGCGATACTCCTGATATCATCCATATATCTAGCGACGACGATTGGCCTGATTGACTTAATTGGTAAAGGCTACGCAACAATAACTTACTTGATACTTGCTGTGTACGTATTACCCTTATTAACAATCGGGCTGGGACAAGTCTGTAGAGCAAAGGGAACTCATTCAACTTGAGGTGGCTATGAACAAGCAAAATAGAATAGGTATTATCGGTTACGGTTATCTGGGCAGGTCTTTACATGAATCCCTTGCTGGTACGCGGGTTGACGTAGTCAGTATTTACAATCGATCGGAAGATAAACTGACTGGTCTGCCAGAATCAATCGCGACGACGGATATGCGAGTGTTCATGGATACGGTAGCTGATCTCGATCTGATCGTAGAATTGGCACATCCTGATATATCGAAAGACTGGGGGGAAAATATCTTGAAGACCACTAATTATATGCCCTGTTCTGTTGCCGCGCTTGCTAATGAAGATTTAAAATTCAGACTTTTGAAAACGGCGACGGCATCGGCGACAAAGTTATTCGTTCCCCACGGCGCTGTAGTGGGTATCGATAATCTCTATGAAGCCCGTGATAACTGGCAGGATGTCACCATCACTTTTCGCAAACCCCCCGGAGCAATTGATATGGAAGAGGAACCAGATGGCGATGAAACCATCTTGTTTGAGGGATCAGTTCGTGAGATTGCCGAAAAATTTCCTCGTAATGTGAATGCCATGGTCGCCTGTGCTTTGGCTACGGTAGGGCCGGATGTCGCGCTTGCCCGCATGATTGCTGATCGTCGATTGGATAATGTTCTTCGAGGTGAGTTTGAATTCAAAGGCAAAGACGGATCACGCCTTTCAATAATAAAGGAAGAGCCCGCTGTTGGTGTATCCAGTCCTGGCATGATTACGTCAATACTGGGTAGCGTACTGCGTGCTCTGCAACAGTCTTCTGAAGGGATCAATTTTGTATAATGAATCCTTTTAAGACTTAACGATTTTCAATACTGGCTTACTAGTCAGGGGAGCGGGCATACCAATACAATGGCCCTGGGCGAAATCGACGCCCAGGCTCTTGACAATTTCGAGGATTTCCGGCGAATCAACGTACTCTGCGATGGTTCTTTTACCATAAATGTGACCGAGATCGTTCATACTTTTTACCAGAGCCAAATCAGCAGAGTCTTCCAATATATCTTGCATGAATGAACCGTCAATTTTGATATAGTCCACCGGAAGCTTCTTCAAATAAGCAAACGATGACAGGCCGGTACCGAAATCATCCAATGCGAAATAGAAACCACGAGAACGCAATCTTTCCATAAACTTACTAGCACGGGAATAATTCGAAATAGCTGCGGTTTCGGTGATTTCAAAACAAATCTTTGTTGGTGGAATATTAAATTTATCGACTGTTGTCTCTATAAAGTCGAGAAATTCCATGTTGGTGATGGAATGACCAGACAGATTGATGCTACACATCCTGATTCTTTCCATGAGTATTGAGTCGGACAATATTGTACTACAGGCCTTCTCCACCACCCATTTATCGATTATGGTAATCAGGTCGTAACGTTCAGCAGCAGAAAGCATCACCGAGGCTGAAATAAGATTTCCCTTGTCATCTGTCATACGCAATAATAATTCGTAGAACTCATTTTCTTTTTTATCGCTATGCAGATCTTCAATGGGTTGAGCTACCAGAAATAATTTACCACTGCTCAAGGCATCTTTGATTTTTGTTGCCTACTGCATTTCCGAGTGCCTAACCGATGAATTAGCATTGGTCTCGGTATAAATCTCGATTCGATTTCGTCCTTTATCTTTCGCCATATAGCACGCATTGTCGGCAGCTTTCAAAATATCATCACAAGTGCCAGAATCATTATCTATGATGACTATGCCCATACTAACCCCCACACCGAGAAGACTCTCGTCCCACACAAATTGAAAATCATTGATACTACTTCTCAGATTTTCTGCTGTAAGCAAAGCATCCTGTATTGCGCAATGCTCCATTAGCAGACCAAATTCATCGCCTCCAAGACGGGCCAGTGTATCTCTGGCTCGAATACTGGATTGAATCAATGCGCATAATTGTCGAAGTAATTCATCACCGGCAGCGTGTCCGAAAGTGTCATTGATAATCTTGAATTGATCCAGATCCATATAACAAAAGGAATGGATTGAATCATGTGAGTGTGCACTTTCAATAAGACGATTCATACGTAAATCAAGTTCTCGTCTATTGATTAAATTCGTCAGACTGTCATGGCTGGCCTGATAGTTGAGTTTTTCAGCAAGGCTACGTTGTTCAGTAATATCGATGCCCTGAGCAATTATGTAGGCAGGGTCGCCCTGGAAATCCCGGAGCAGGCTACAGTGTAGATCCACCCAGATATAATTACCGTCAATTTGTCGAAACTGTCTTATGACATTATAGTAATCCTTCTTTCCCTCGCTCAATTCCTGCAGGCGTTGAATGCTACCAAGCAATTCATCCGGATGGGTCATATCAATAAAACTTGCGCCGATTGCGTCATGTTGTGAATAGCCTATCATTCTGGCAGCAGCCTGGTTCACTTCTATGATGGTGCCATTCTTGCTAATCAATGCCATGCCGATAGGCGCATCATTGAATGTATGTTGGAATTGTATCTCGGTTTCGCGTAATTTATTCTCCAGGTTGACCCGCTCCGTCATTTCTTGACTCGTGCCGATGTAACCAATAATTTTTCCCGTTTCACTGATAACCGATCGCACAATTTCATGAATGACACGAATATTTCCTTTCGCAGTCAGTAGTCGACATTCGATTTCTACTGACTCATCCTTACTCACCAAAGTATCCATGTATTCGCTGTAGGCATCGCGGTCATCAGGATGAATTGACTGCAAATCGTTCTCAGAGGAGTCCGAGAAAGCCAGGCACTCTTCAACAGTCATTTCATGGATACGCGCATATTCGTTGGAACAGGATGTCAGGCAATCCAGTTCCTCATCCCATACTCAGTGTCCAAGTTGACCCAATTTCTGAGCTTCTTCGAAACGATTCTGCTGTTCTTTAAGCTGGTTCTCAATTAGTTTTTGTTCAGTAATGTCCTGAAGCGTGCCGAAAGTTCTTACGGGAATGCCAGTGCTATCCAGTTCCAAATCTCCCCATTGGTGCACGTGTCGGATTTCGCCGCTGCTGGTAATAATACGATAGCCAAGCGCCGCTGGAGTTCTCATGCGGTAGTGATCCATCTCTATTTGTACAACGCGTTCCCTGTCATCAGGATGAATCATACTGATATCACCATCCATAGAGGAGGAAGCCTTGAGCATCTCTTCGCGCGTCAATCCGAAGATATTGGCATATTGTTGAGAACAGGAAATGAGACGTTCCTCTACTTCATCCCATTCCCAGTGACCAATTCTTCCGATTTCCTCGGTTCGCTCGAACATTAATTGACGCTGCTGCAATTTGAGTTCAGTCGTTTTTCTTTCCGTGATGTCTTGCAATGTACCAAATCTACGAACAATTTTGCCATGTACATTAAGCTCGACATCACTGGTTTCATGAACATGTTTCAGCTCATTTATTTTAGTTAGGATCCTGTATTCGATATCCAGCGGAGAATTTGTTTCATTTGCCTGCCGTAAAGCGTCAAATACTCGCGCCTTGTCTTCGGGGTGCACCACCTTTATTGATGATTCAATCGAAGTACATTCTTCGAGGGTTTCACTTACGCTCTCACCGAAAATGTTCGCATACTCCTCTGAGCATGATGTCATTCGACCGGACTCTTCGTCCCATACCCAGTGACCCAGTTTGCCCATTCTTTCTGCTTGTCGGTACAGGGTCTCGCTTGACCTAAGTTTTAACTCAAGTTCTTTTGCCAGATCAATATCCTGTATATGGGCAATCCGAAAAGAGGGTCGTCCATCTGCATCATTTATAACAGCGACGCTGAGGTCAATCCATTTTGGTGCGCCACTCCTTGTCACGAGTTTGCGTTCAGTTCGGTAAAAAGATGGCTTACCCTGCATCAATTCCTGATGCATAAGCTTTGATGATTCAAGATAATCCGGATGAGTGACATCAAGAAAACTTAAATTCATTAGTTCGAGCTTGGTGTAACCGGACATCTCGCAGGATGCCTTATTGACTTCAATTATTTCGCCTCGCTCATTGAGCAGTGTCATGGATATGGGTGCTTCATCGAAAAAAGCGCGAAATTTGGATTCGCTTTCCTGAATTATTCGTTCCGCCCGCTTGCGATAAGTGATGTCAGATACATGTGCCAATGCAAATGATTTATGCTCGCTTCCAAGTTTAGATACATTGAGATTAACCCACACAATACGGCCAGTTTTATGGATATAGCGCTTTTCCATTTGATAATCGTTGATTGAGCCCTCTGTCATGTTGTTGAGCAATTTGACATTAGTGCCGATATCGTCTGCGTGAGTGATATCTGCTATTTTTTGCCGACTAATTCCGACTCCTCATAGCCCAGGATCTCACAGTATTTCCGATTAACTTTTATAAACTCGCCAAACTCATTGGTGATAACAATTCCATTTGGAGCATCGTTAAAAATTGTGCTGAATTTCAAATCACTTTCTGCAAGCGCCTGTTCAGATCGTTTTCGGTCAGTGATGTCGGGTAGAGCACAAATAATGCACAATTTTCCATCTATTACCTCAATCTCAGCTGACAATTCACAGTCGCGGACTTCACTAGACTTAATGGCAATTTTTACTTCAACGTTGCGCAAGACTTTCTTGCGCTTTATCTCCCAGAGAAAATCATTTCGTTCTTCCTTGTGATGCCAGAAACCCAGTTCAGCAATGGATCGGCCAATAAGTTCAGTTGGTCGATACCCACTTAAGTTATAAACGCTATCATTGACAGCGATAAATATGCCATCGTCGAGGCCAGCGATAACCACAGCGTCTGGAATGGAACGGAATGCCTTTTTAAATTTTTGTTCGGACTCCTGTAATTGTTTATTAACTTTTGTCAATTCTGCCATCCGATTGGCAACGCGCTCCTCAAGTTCTTCATTCATTTTAGCGAGCTGCTCTCTTCCTGATTCTTCGGCAATAGAGAGATCCCGATTTTTAAACTCCAGTGTTATTTTTTCAGTAAAATATTTTTTCAAATGTCTGGAAAAAAATAAAAGCATCAAGTAATAGGCGGTCACTTGTACACTCATGGAAATAGTGGGTAGACCCTGTTGTATTAGCGCATACAAAACAGCACAGCCAATGGGAATATTGAGTAACAAAAAAGATGAAACTGACCCGGACATGGTCAATACCGAAACAGCAGATATGGTAGCGGCCAATACATAGATAACACTGGACACTGCAAATGGCGAGCCCTCAGCGAATTGGACTATGCCGACAGCCCAGCAAAGACCAGTCGCTAAGATGGCCATATTAAAACTAATCTTGTGGAAACTAAGGTTCGTTATTTCATTCTCGTTGCTCGAATACCAGTTCATGTGCAGATAGCGAATAAAACAGATAAACGAAATGGAGCTCAACCAGGCCACTACAGTGAAGTGAGGTTGATATGCCCATACCAGAGCGGCCATAATGACTGACATTATAAGGATGCCGGCTACGATTGTGAGTCGTTTTGCAGAATACATTCTCAAGCGTTGGCGCAATATTAACTGCGGTAATAGATTCAAGCTCTGATTAGCGTCTGGGTACATATCAATATTCGCGGAATTTGTGGCTTACTTTTGATATTTTGGATGATTTCGCCCTCTCATGGAAGGCTCAGAAACACTATAAAGCAATATGAATGCCATGATGCGGATTCAGAATATGCAGAGATATCATGAGCTTGGAGAACCCTGTCAGCGACAGGGCTTTAAAATGTAGCTTATTGACGACTATTTGGCGATAGCACTAAGTCGTTAGGAGTAACTTCCACAACGATGAGTTGCAACTTCAAGTCACTGGGGATCTTGAATATATCGTCTGTAAATATCAGGCTATCTGTTCTGACAAAAGCCAAATACCATCACTAATTTTTTGCTGAAATTGGGCGCCCACGTTCTGTATGGCCTCGGCAGAAGCTTCTTCTCCCAGTTTATCGAAATCACTGACACGGATGATCTCCATATATTTATATGGGGGCTCGCCTTCACCGCCAAGCATGCCAACAGTTTTTGCAAGATTATATTCAGTAACACTGGATAATTTGGAAACGACAGGAATATCATTGTCTTTCATCCATTGCACGAACTCATCTTCGGTTTGATCATCATTCAGATTAAATAGAACAATCATAAATTTGTTGGCCATGGGGTCTTCCTCATTTGTGTATTGTGGTAAATGGATTAGGGCTTGATTCGAATGACAAATAACATTCTAATAGAATCTTAAAAATTTATCATTAGAACTGATAATTATCGTTTCATTAAGAGGGCCTCGAATAATGAGTACGGAGTTAGTAGCTGAGTATCTTGACAGAATTGCGGCGATATCGCCTGCGATAAGTGGACGGACGGCAGAAGCGGAAGAATTACGTCGGGTGCCGACAGAAAATATCAAAGAACTCGGGGAAGCGGGTCTTTTTAGAGTATTCCAGCCGCAGCGTTTCGGCGGCCCGGAATTATCCATGGCGGATGTCTTGCCGATGATTACGCAAACAGCCATGGCCTGCCCATCAAGTTCCTGGGTGATGGCCGTGTTACAGATTCATCAATGGATACTAGGCTTGAGTCCTGAACAGACGCAGGACGAAGTATGGGGAGATGATCCTGAGGCATTGCTATGTGGTGTTTTGCAACCGAGAGCGATGGCAAAGAGAGTGGAGGGAGGTTATGAACTCGGTGCGGCGGTCTGGCCATACGCGTCCGGTTGTGATTTTGCAAGCTGGGCACATGTTGGAGGTTTAGTACAGAATGATAATGGCCCGCCAGATGCGACCGTGTTTTTATTGCCAGCGAAAGACTTTGAGATTATCGATGATTGGCATGTAGTCGGTCTACGGGGTACAGGCAGCAAGAGCCTCAGTATGAAGGGAACCTTTGTCCCTGCTCACAGGGGATTCAAGCTCGCTGATGCGATTGCCGGAAAGCTTGGCGAAGGTAGATCGACACTGTACCAATCAGCAATATTGCCGATGCTCTGTCTCAACATAACTGGCACCGCCCTGGGTGTCGCACGCACAACAATTGAAACTTTCATTACGCACATTGAGAAGAGAAACCTGCCTTTTTCAATGGATAAACAAGTCGACTCGCCTCAGACACATGAACTACTTGCTGAGGTCATGTTAATGGTGGACTCGGCAGAATTACTGTTGGACAAAGGTGGGGCTTTAGTTCGTGACTACGCAGAAGCGCGAGAACAAATGCCGGTCATCGAGCGCTCGCAGGTGCGTGTCTACAGCTCAGCCGCTGTTAGACAATGTGTGACGGCTATTGATGTCATGTTCGCCGCAAGTGGTGGTAGCGCTTTGCAGGAGAACAATCCCCTTTATAAACTAAGCATGAATGCCAGGGCAGTGGCTGCACATGCCGCGCTTGCTCATGAAAACAACCTGCAACTATGGGGTGCGGCGAGGTTAGGCAAACCGCTTAATTCTCCAATGATCTGATTTTCTGACGTGCGGTTCAGTAGTCGCCGATATAAGTAACACCCCGGCTCAAGTTCACTTTTCTCACAAGCGCCTGACTCATTGAGACGATCGTGATGTACTTATGATATGTGTATAAGCATCAGGTCGATTTGACCTCGGTACTCAAGCTTTTAACTTTTTTCTCTATCATCAATATAAAATTATCGATTGCTTCACGATTGGTGCGCGTTGTAAGAATTGCCAGACGTAAGGTAGCCTTTCCATTAAGTTCAGTGGTCGAAATATAAAACTCACCATCTGCAATGATTTCTTCAATAAAGTCCTGATTTATTTTTTCATCGTGCTCTGCATCCTCACTTTGATAGCGAAACACGACGATGGAAAGCTGAGGAAGAGGACCCACCCATAAGTGGTCAATCTTATTCAGTTTTTCGTGTGCATAACGCGCCAACAGCATTTTTTCTTCAAGTGCGGCTCGAAATGGATCCGTGCCAAGTACAGTCAATGGTAACCACATGCGCAGGGCACGAAAGGGTCGTGTTAGTTCTGCTGAGTTACTCGATGGCGAGTCTGTTGTATCCACTCCAGGGTCACGCATGTAATTTCCGATGAAATGATGAGCACGTCTTAGCGCCGCGCCGTTCTTTATCAGCACCACACCACAGCCAAAAGAGAGAAACAAGCTTTTGTGAGGATCGAAGACAATGGAATCAGCACGTTCTATTCCGCGAAGTTCTTCCTTACCCAGGGCGCACAAGGCGAAACCGGCACCATAGGCACCGTCGACATGAAACCAGCAAGCATATTGTTTCGCGATATCCGCCATGGCATTGAGATCATCTACCGTACCAGTGTCGGTGGTGCCGGCATTGGCAACAATCAGCCAGGGTTTGAGGCCTGCCTTCTTATCTTTCTGCACAGTCTTTTTTAATTCGTCCACGCTGATTGAAAAATCTGGATTACAGGCGATTAAACGTTGCTTGCAGTATTCCATACCGGCGATATGGAGGGCTTTGTTCACCGAGTGATGGGCATGTTCTGAGTAATAGACAGTCGTCTGTCGTATATCTTCCGGCTGTATTTTTAAAAAATCGCGTGCTGTGACAATGGCGGTGAGATTAGCATGGCTGCCGCCTGAGGTAATGTCGCCTGCAAAGCTGCCTTTATATCCGAGAAAAGCACCTACCCATTTGATGAGTGCCTGCTGCATAGCGGCGGCCCCCGGGTTTGTTATTGCTACACCGGTATAGGGATTTATCGCGGCGCCAAGATAATCACCCAGGGCCGATAAATAGTTATCACTGCCCGGGATATAGGCGAGATAGTTTGGATGACCAATCTGAACACCGTAAGAAACCACTTTTTCTGACAAATGATTCATCGCCGTTTCCATGTCACGGCCTGTTTTGTGAATCGCGAAATCGTCTTCGATGATTGGCTTGTTATCAGGCGCTACTCTATAGGCAGGGCCACTTTCTTTTTTGGAAATAGCATCATTTATGAGATTTTGTACGAGTGCATCCCAATTTTCTCTTACTTCAGGTCCGGGATTAATCGAACTTCGTTCGCCTTCCAATATTGCGAGTTTTTCAACAATGTCCAATGTAAATCCTCTAAGCGTTTGAAAGGCAGATTGTATCTGTATGCCGATGTGGATGTAATCGCCGGTGAATTTAAAGTTACTTTGCTGGATTAGCTTGCACCAAGGGAAGCACAAAAAAATCACAGCATAACGTTCGTTATGTTATTCGATAATAGTGCTATTGACTTTATTTCACACTCATTCTTCGAGTGCGACCTGAAAACTCGCTTCGGTTGATTCCTGAACTTCCTCGAGTGTGACATCAGGCATCAATTTGACCAATGTCAAACCGGCATCACTGACTCGAAAAACGGCCAGATCCGTGATAATAACATTGACAACCTTTCTTGCAGTAAGTGGTAAGTCGCATTCTTTGAGGATTTTACTTGCACCATCCTTACTACGATGCGTCATGGTGACAATGAGTTTTTCTGCACCGCTTGCCAGATCCATAGCGCCGCCGACACCAAGCAGGGCTTTGCCAGGCACTGCCCAGTTTGCCAGATTGCCTTTTTCATCCACCTGGAGACCACCCATAATGGCGACATCGACATGACCGCCTCGAATCATTCCGAAAGAAGTGGCAGAGTCAAAAAAACTGGCGCCAGGAAGCGCAGTCACCGGTATTTTGCCTGCATTGACTGGATAATTCATGGCACCACCAGATTCAGGTTCGGGTCCAACACCGAGCATACCGTTTTCCGAATGCAAGATGATGCCATCCTCAGGTGTAATCAAATCAGCCACCAGGGTAGGAATACCGATACCAAGATTAACAACATCACCGTTTGTCAATTCAGCCAGGGCAGCTCGAGCCATATTCATTCGCAAGTCATCAACCTTTTTTAAACTGGATGAAACAGACGCAGATGTACCAAGATCTTCTTCAGTCAGTGTTGCTTGAACCAAATAATCTATGAAACAACCCGGCGTATGGATTTCGTTTGGATCCAGTTCACCCACTGCAACGATTTCTTCTACCTCTGCTATCACAAGATCCGCAGCGGTCGCGGCGGCCTGGTTAAAATTATTTTCTGTCATCCGGTATATTAAATTCCCCGCCGTGTCCGCTTGCCATGCCCGGATAAAAGCGACATTGCCACGTAGTGCAGGAATAAATACCATTTCCTTGCCGTCGAGAATTCTCGTCTCGCGACCATCAGCGAGAGGCGTACCGGCGGAGGTCGGTGTGAAGAACCCCCCCAGACCCGCGCCACCGGCACGAAGCGCCTCGGCAAGAGTGCCTTGTGGGAGTAACTCACAGATAATCTCGCCAGACTGAGCGGCGGCAACCGCTTCTTTATTACTGGTGAAATAGGAGCCAATGGCCTTTTTTAGTTGTCCGTTGCGTAAGAGGCGACCGCCCGCGATCCCAGGTTCGCTCACATTGTTGGCAACCAGTGTCAAATCGCGTGTATCGGTTTCAGCAAGCGCATGCATTAAATGCACCGGGTTACCCGTCAAACCAAAACCGCCGGAGATGAGGACATCACCTGATTTAACTTTCTGCGCTGCTTCTTCAAGTGTAATTTGTGGGACGGTTTTCATAATATTTCAGATATTTTTTATTTGCGTCATTACCAGAATGTCGGGGTTTAGGATTATGATTAATAATCTCGTCATTCCCGCGTGCTTTTAGCGGAGAAGTGGTGCATGGATGCACAGTTTACGGAGCTAAGGGTGCAAATCCAGTGATACTAGACTCGCAAACAGCGTAGCATTATTTTACTTACTGCTGGATCCAGTCCGGCATGACGGGGTCAGAAATCTCACTTATATATTCTATTGAATACTAAATTAACTTATAGCCACAGGTGCATTCCCGTGAAATGCATTTTCCAGCAATGCGCGCAGTCGCTCTTTTGTAACAGGTTCCGGATTCGCCAGTTCTTTTTCAGTGGCGATATTTACTGCTTCATCCAGATCGGACTCTTTAACGCCGATATCTTTTAGCGCGCCTGGCGCGCCAACCGTTTTGGCCAATTCGAATAGTCCAATAGCCGCATCTTCCACACCCAAGGCTTCAGCCAACTGTCTAGTGCCTTCTGCCGTGGCAGCGGCATTGTAGGCAACACAATGAGGTAGCAATACCGTATGGGTTTCTGCGTGAGGTGTGTTAAAGCTACCTCCAAAGGTGTGACATAAACGATGATGCAAACTGGTTGTTCCGGTGCCTAGTGCAGACCCTGCAAGGCAAGCCCCATAAAGCATGGATGATCTCGCATCGAGATTGTCAGGCTCCTTAATGATAAGCGGTAAACTTGAGCTCAAGGCACGAATGGCATCAATTGCAAGCGCCTTAACTATTGGGTTCGAATTCGTCGTTGCAACATTAACGACTGCCTGTGCCATCGCATTAAGCCCGCTAGGCCCGGCAATGTGTGCAGGAAGACTTAAGGTAAGTTCTGGATCGTAAATCGTTAAATTGGGGACAACACGTACATCCCTGCCCGTCGTTTTTCTTCCATCTTCGGTAATGCCCCAGATATTCGTCATTTCCGAACCGGCATAAGTGGTGGGAATAGCAATGTTGGGTAAATCAGATTTTAAGGCCAGGGCCTTGCCTAGACCTGTCGTGGATCCACCGCCAATGGATATAGAACAATCGGCTTTGACTTCATCGACAACGGCCATCGCGGCTGTAACGGTTTCAAAAGGAACATGCATCACAGCATCGCTGAAGACGCCTGTGCTTAGTGCGCCGAGCATCTGCGCGAGATTATTTGCTTGATCCGCCTGTTGTGGGGTTGAGAGTATTAATGCACGTTTATACCCAAGCTTGTTAAGTTGCTCAGGTAATTCCTTTATTGCACCCGGCTTGAAAAGGATATTCCAGGGCAAGGCCTGGTATTGAAAATCAATCATCGATTAAATTATATTTATCATCTTGTAAATAAATGCAGTCTTCCTGTTCCACTATATTGAGTCGTATCAAACTCAAGCCTTCACATGGTCCCCAGGTACATAAACCCGTATCAGGTGTGTAGGCGGCACCATGCGGCATGCATTGTAAAAGATTACCGTCCAATATTGCTATCGCGATTAAGACGTAGCCCGACGTGAGCACATACATTCAAATAAGCCTGAGCGATCCCCTCGTATCGAACCACAAAGCCGGGGTAGATTCTCTCACCGTTACTAACACGAAACAGCAAACCGGGCCCGCGTTCAGGTAAGTTAGATGATAAACCGAGTTGCGATATCATTCGCTATAAAAGCCATAAGTCCCCCCCAGATTAACCAAAGGTCAATCTGGGGGAATCCTGATCAAGGAGAAAAAATATTAATCGACGATTTCGCCTATTATTCTCATCACCTCAGCCTTATTGGCTTCAATCTGTGGCGACATCATCACGGCTTTACCCATAGACGCCTTGGGTTCGTCGCAAAGAAACGCGGGGTCGTGTGAAACCGCGGCTTCAAACAAGGCGCCCGATGGTGTGCGTACATAGATGGAATCAAAATAACCTCGGTCTTTTACATCAGAAAAGTCCGTATAACCCAGTCCTTCAACAAAGAATTTGATTTTATTTTGTGTCTCGTGATCAGGACAGTTATAGGCCATGTGATGGATAGCGCCTTCACCGATGATCCAGCTACCCGCTTTTCGGTCAGGTTCCACCTCAAAATCAGTGTATGTCCCGGTACCACCTGCTCCCATGCTATAGCGTACGAGATTCTTATCTTCGCCCTCCTTGTTACATCCCCATGCGACCTGCATGAATTCATCCATGAATTCTATATCGCGGGTTGAGACGCCGACTGAATGCGTTCCTCTAATCATATTCTCCGCCGGTACAGGGCCGTTTGAGTAAGGTTTTCTAGCGTCATTGGCGATACCTACCATTGACAGTCGAATATTATGTGGTGAACGAAAGTCGAGATATTGTTCACCGAAACGCTCGTTTTCGCTCACAGCAATATCAAAAGATTCAAGACGATCTTTCCAGTAGACCAGTGAGTCCTGAGGGACAGACAAACTCACGTAACTGACCTGACCACTTCCTTCAGTTGCTTTAACACCAATATGACGGACCGGAAAGGTCGTGAGCAAAGTGCCTTCTTCGCCATCCTCATTACCATAATAAATGTGATAAACCGGTAGTGCGCCATCGTAAAAGAGTGTTTTCTTCACGCATTTAAGCCCAAGTGTCTTTGTGTGAAAATCGAAGTCAGTCTGAGGATCGCCAACGCCAATGGTGATGTGATGATGGCCCATAAGGGCTTTTGCGGGTGCATCTGCAGCCATGGTATTTCTCCCCGTTAAATCGATAAGCGAAAGATTAATTGATTGCCTAGTTTGACGATGGGCATTATTCTTTACAAGAATTAAATATGGATACATTCTATTCAAATAATGAATAATTCAAATATCGATTTCAAAGAGCTTGTCGTCTTTCAATCCCTGTTGAAAAAACGCAAAGTCAGTGATGTCGCGCTCGAACTGAATCTATCACAACCCTCTATAAGCCGCTGCCTTGCACGTCTGCGGGAGCACTTTGATGATCCCCTTTTTGTCCGTACCCAGCATGCAATGGAACCTACCCCCTGCGCACTTGAGGTCGCACCTTCTGTGGATGAAATGCTGACCCTGTATAATTCCCAGCTCGCAAGAAGACAGAAATTTGAACCTGGCAAATCAAAGCGCACCTTCAAAATTGCCGCCTCAGAAGTGGGGCATATGATGGTATTCCCCCGTCTTATTAATATCCTGGAAGAGCAGGCACCCAACATTAAATTGACGGCGGTTCCACTGGGTTTGCATTCTCTCATTGAACAACTGGAAAGCGGGGAAACTGACATCGCTTTTGGTTCCTACCCCAAACTCTATGCAGGGGTGCACGAACGTACCTTATATAAGGAGCACTATGTTTGCCTGGTACGCGCAGATCATCCAACTATAAAAAACAGACTTTCCCTATCCGACTATGAGCAGGCAAAACACCTTATTGTTTCTGCTCAAGGACTGGGTCACATCCACGAACAGGCAGAGAAGCAACTTTATGAAGTTTGCCCGGAAGAAAATATTCGTGTGGTGACACATAATTTTCTGGTCAGCGCACTGTTGGTGGAGCAATCTAACTACGTTGCAACAGTCCCGTCGAAAGTGGCGGAGGCCCTGGGTGGTAGAAATAATCTAAAAGTATTAAAACCACCTATCAAAGTGCCGTCTTTTGATGCGAAACTTTATTGGCATGAACGTTTTCATCGCGAACCTGCAAATCAATGGTTAAGACAGACTATTGCATCGTCATTCTAGCGCTCGTTCCCACGCTCTGCGTGGTAATGCATATGATCTTACAGTCCGGTATGCGTTCCCACGCAGAGCGTGGGAACGAGTGGATAGTGTGTCTGCAATTCG
>JBLIML010000067.1:0-17222 GCA_047638675.1 Planctomycetota bacterium
ATGAGAGTCTCTATACCGGGATCACAACTAATATTATACGCCGCATCGAGGAGCACAATAATGATAATCGTGTAGCTTCTGCCTACACACGCGCACGCCGACCTGTGGAACTGGTGTATAAGGAAAATTATCAAACACGATCGCTAGCGTCAAAAAGAGAATATCAGATTAAGCGGTTAACACGGAAGGAAAAGGAAAATCTTTTAATCAATAGCAACGACGTATAAAGAAGAGCTGAGCATATAGCTGTGAGTGAAAATACAGAGATTACATTTTTAATTGGCCAGGCAAGGAGTGGTGATGTCACCGCGCAGCTTACCCTCGCCGGTCTTTATGACTCTGGATTGGGTATCGCACAAAATATGGGTCTCGCGGCGCAGTGGTATCGAGAGGCGGCAAAACTAGGTTCAGTAGAAGCCCAGGCGCGTGTTGGCGAGATGTACCTTGAAGGCATTGGTATACAACAGGATTATGATGAGGCTTTTTACTGGCTGCGTCTGGCTGCGGGCCAAAATAATGCGGATGCAATTGCGGTGTTGGGCTGGAGTCATCAAAATGGACTGGGAGCAACGCAGAATTACAAAAAGGCATTTCAATGTTATCAACGGGCGGCTGAACTGGGACAGGCACAGGCACGCTACAATCTTGCTTATATGTATGCCAGCGGATTGGGCATACAGCAGGATAATATTTCGGCGGTTAAATGGTACCGTCTGGCTGCCAATCAAGAAAATGTAAAGGCTCAACTTAATCTTGGTTTGTGTTCTCTGTATGGAAACGGCGTGGAGAAATCAGATGTAGATGCCGTGGAATGGTTTCGTAAGACGGCAGATAAGGGGTTTGCCAAGGGGCAATATAATCTTGGACGTATGTATTTAGAAGGCAAAGGCGTGCCCAAAGACGTCCATATAGCTGCAGACTGGTTCAGAGCGGCAGCGGAGCAGGGATATGACCGTGCCCAGTATGAGATGGGTCTACTCTATCTTCAGGGGGAAGTTGTTGAACAGGATTATGCCCAGGCTCTTGAATGGTTTGGAGAATCCGCAGGTAGTAATTATTACAAGGCCCAATATCAGATTGGCAGGCTCTACGACCAGGGCCTCGGTGTTGAAGCGAACGCGAGAACGGCCGTCACCTGGTATCACGCTGCAACTGAACAAAACTACGACCGGGCGCAATACCGATTGGGTAAACATTACGCTGAAGGGGAGGGTGTTGCTCAGGATTATTCTGTTGCCAGTGCGTGGTATCTGAAGGCTGCCATGCAAGGCTATCAGCCTGCTCAATATCATTTGGGAATATTGTATGGACAGGGAAAGGGCGTGGATAAGGACTATATTAAATCCTATGCCTGGATGTACGCGGCTTCTCGAAAAAAAGATGTGAGAGCTTTGAAAGGTTTAAGCAAAGTGACAGAAAAGCTGGATCACATCCAGATCATAGAGGCAGAGGGACTCGGCCGCAGTTTCTCTGCTAAATACAAAAGCGGATAGCAGGATTCATACTAATAAATAAGCCGAGGAACGAGAATGACTAGCGAAACGAATACACAAAGTGTCGATATGCTAAACAAAATTTTTGAGATGCAAACGGATTTGAATAATTACGTATTCGCAAAAAACAAGCTTGCCGATAAAAATGGTAAGCCGCTGCTTATGGATGCTATTTTTGCGGCCGTTAATAATGGCGAATTAAAGGTTAACGATTTACCCAATACCTGGTTATCGAAATATTCCAGGGCAATGGCGGAAGAAATAAATGAACTGGATGAAGAACTACTATGGAAGTGGTGGAGCAAGGATGAAATCGATATCCAGAATATTAGAGTCGAATTAATTGATGTGCTGCATTTTCTGGTGTCTGCAATGATTTGTGCGGGTTTAACACCCGAGAAGGTATTTGATATCTATTGTCAGAAACATTCAGTGAATCTCAACCGGCAGGATAGTGGGTACAGTAAATCAACCAAGACTGAGAGCGACAATCAAAGTATTAGTTAAGACCGTTGATTCTAAGATTAACACGAAAAATCATAAAACAACGATGAAAAAGATCTTACTGACTTTTATATTGTTAATGTCCTTACCGCTTTTTGCAGGACCAGACGAAGAACAAAGACTCATTGCCTTGTTCGATAAAATCTGGGATTTCGAAATGCTTAGTGATCCGACTTACGCTACGTATATTGGCTATCCCGGCCAAAATGCCAAATGGCAAGATGTGTCTCTAGATGCCGTGGATCAAAGAGACAGGAAATGGCAAGAGCTGCTTGTTGATTTACGCGCCATTAAAGTCGATGAATTGGAGGACGACGCCAGTTTTAACTGGATGCTAGTGGAAAAATACCTGTCTGACAAAGTGGCAGGTAACGCTTTCCCTGAAGAATATATTCTTATCCAGGCTCTTGGCGGCGTGCAACAGGACATAGCACAAACGCTGGAGATGATGCCGAAAAGGACCCGACAGGATTTTTTAGACAGGCTAGCCCGGCTGGATCTTGCCGATGAGCTTATCAGTCAGACAATTCGGGTGTTACAGGAAGGTTTGAAAAAGGGAGTGACCCCTCCTGGAGTTACGCTTCGGGATATCCCGAATCAAATCCGCAATGTCATACCTGAGAAAGTAGCGGACAGTTCTTTGCTATCGAGTTTTACCGATTATCCTTCCGATATTAGTGAAGATGAACAGATCAGGATAAATCAAAAAGCCGCAAGCATTGTACGTAATGACATCTATCCTGCATTTCTTAAGCTGTTGGCGTTTATAGAGAAGGAATACATACCGAAGTCGGTAAGCTCTATTGCAATGCTCGACTTGCCCTTTGGCCGGGACTGGTATCACCACAGGGTACGTCATTTTACGACATTGACCATGACGCCCGAACAAATTCACAAACTTGGTCTAAGTGAGGTCAAACGCATTCGTAGTGAAATGGATAAAGTGATTGCTGATTCGGGTTTTCAAGGCAGCTTTGCCGATTTCACGGAATTTTTACGTAGCGATCCACAGTTCTTTGTAGATACTCCCGAAGAATTAATGCGGCGTTATCGCGATATTGCCAAGCGTGCGGATCCCGAATTAGCAAAACTGTTTGGCACATTACCACGGCTTCCATACGGCGTGATCCCAATTCCAGATTATGCTGCAAAATCACAAACAACTGCCTATTACTGGGGAGGTTCAAGTAAAGATGGCAGACCGGGTTACTTTTTTGCTAATACTTATGCGCTTAATACCCGACCTATATGGGAAATGGAAGCATTGACTTTGCATGAAGCTGTACCCGGACATCATTTACAAATAACGTTGGCACAGGAATTACCGGAATCCCATCCATTATTACAAAACCTCGACTACACAGGTTTTATTGAGGGCTGGGGTTTGTATTCAGAAAGTCTTGGCGAGGAAATGGGTTTTTACACGAATCCTTACAGTAAATTTGGTCAGTTAACTTACGAAATGTGGCGAGCCGTACGTCTGGTGGTGGATACCGGTATGCATTTATATGGCTGGGATCGACAGAGGGCTATCGATTTTTTTGCCGCTAATACAGCAAAGACCTTACACGATATTGAAGTTGAAATAGATCGCTATATAGCCTGGCCGGGACAGGCCCTAGCTTACAAACTCGGTGAGCTAAAAATCAAGCAACTCCGTGCTCTCGCCTCAGAAGAACTCGGTGAGAAATTTGATATCCGGGAATTCCACGACCAGGTGCTTGGCAAAGGTGCTTTACCTCTGGATGTTCTGGAACGAGGCATAAATCAATGGATTAAGGCGAGAAAAGAGAAATCGAAAACGGATTGACCAAATCGTCAGTCTGCCAGCTGATGATACAGAAAGACTTCAGTAAGCTATCAAAGCTGTAATTCGTTCAGGATTATTTTCATTTCTTTTTTGCTCTGTGCGTCACCCTTCCTGCCTGCCAGGACAATGGCCTGCTCATATGCCACTTTGGCCTCATTGACTTTATCTGATTTGGACAGGGCATGAGCATAGAGCTTCCAGGCCGCCAGATAGTCTGGCTCCAGTTCCGTGGCCATAGCCAGGTGCTCAATGGCTTCTGTGAATTTACCGTGTTTGATAAAAGCGCGGCCCAAAGTGACACGTAGCAAGGCATTATCCTTGCCGTCTCCGAGCATGCTTTCCATGATATTTAATTCAACCATGATGCTCACTCTTTTGTGCAATCAATATCGCTTCGTTGCGAAACCCCTGTTGCAAGTCGCCTAGTCGGCCTTCTTCTCGATAAAGCACAATTTGCAATGACCGGAACAATGAGAGGAGTTCATTTCGACGTAGTAGATAGTCTGGATTTCGCGGACCACTGTCGCTGATTTTATCCATAATAAAAGTCTGATAAAAGATCAAGCCACCATCACGTAAGGCCGCAATCAAATGCGGCATTAACGCTCTGTCCAGGAAATGACTGACAACGATCACGTCAAAAGAAGCGGGTGTTGGCGGTGCAAGGATGACATTCCTGAGCTCTGCCAGCAATGAAATATTCAGTTCCGTAGAACGTAATATTAGTTTTTCTATGGCTGTCTTTGAGATATCCCATGCGCATGTTTGTAATCCATGTTGCGCTAGTAGCAGAGCATTTGCTCCCAGACCGCAGGCGACATCTAGTGCTCGACCCTCCCCGGGGAGCAAGTGTGTATTTTCTCTTAATACATTTGCAGCAGGCAGATTAGTACGATCATTGGACGCATAAATACGGTTCCACTTCTCTGAGATGTCAGCAAGAGTCATTTACGCCAAAACGTGGGTGTTAATAAAACCAGCAGAGTAAAAATTTCGAGACGTCCCAAAAGCATGGCAAAGCAAAGTATCCACTTCGCAGTTCTACTAATATCACCATAGTGGGCGCTGACATCACCAAGACCGGGACCCAGGTTGTTCATGCAGGCCGCTATTGCTGAGAAAGCCGTTACCTGATCAAGGCCGGTGGCCATCAATAACAGCAACAAGATAGCGAATACGGCAACATAGGAGGCGAAAAATCCCCAGACCGCATTAATGATGGATTCCTCTACAGGTCGGTCGCCCAATTTGATATGAATGATCGCGTTGGGATGTACAAGGCGTTTTATCTCGCGCATACCCTGTTTAAATAAAAGTACAATACGAATGACTTTTAGGCCGCCACCTGTGGAGCCGGCGCAGGCGCCGAGAAAACTGGCAAACAAAAGTAGAACAGGTAAAAAAGTTGGCCAGCTCTGATAGCTTGTCGTAGTGAACCCTGTCGTTGTAGCAATGGAAATGGTTTGAAAAATGCCATGGGTGATTGCCGTCACCGGATCCTCGTAGGTATTTTGGAAAATGAGGTAGGCGCAGCAAATAATACTAATCATTACCAGAACGGAGATATAAACTTTCAATTCCGTATCATGAAAGTAAGGTTTCAGGTTCATATTGCGCCAGACAAGAAAATGCAGGGTGAAATTGATGCCTGAGAGGATCATGAAGGCGACCGCGATGGTGTCGATTATCTTGTTATCGAAATAGCCAATACTGAGGTCGTGTGTGGAAAAGCCTCCTATAGAAACTGTCGAGAAGCTATGCGCCACAGCATCAAAAAATGTCATACCGGCAAGCCAGTAGAGCAGGGCACAACTGACTGTTAGTGATAAATAGATATACCATAATGCTTTGGCTGTCTCTGTTATTCGTGGCGTAAGTTTGGAATCCTTGATTGGTCCCGGAGTTTCTGCACGATACAATTGCATTCCGCCGATACCCAATAGAGGCAGTATGGCCACGGCCAGGACGATGATGCCCATACCCCCCAACCATTGCAGTTCCTGTCTGTAAAAGAGGATAGAAAGAGGCAGGGAGTCGATGCCGGTAATGACGGTGGCACCAGTCGTGGTCAGGGCAGACAGTGATTCAAATGCAGCGTCTGTGAAAGACATGTGTGGGTTGTCTGACAAGATTAGTGGGATCGCGCCAGTTAGTCCCAACCCGGCCCAGAATAAAACTACTACGACAAAACCATCGCGCAAGCGTAATTCTTTCTTTACTTTGCGTACTGGTAACCACAGCGCCAGTCCTAAAATTACGGTTATTAGAAGCGCCATGGAAAAGGGAAATTCGGCCCCGTCTCCCGTCCACAGTGCGATCAGCAATGGCGGAAGCAGGGTAATACTGAATAGCGCGAGTAGCAGTCCCAGGATCCGTTGAATAACCGCATATTGCATGTTTATTTCAACTCAAGAGTAATTGTCAATTGCGAATGATTGCTGAAACAAGGGCTGTTTTATAGAAATGTGGCACTCACCTGGAACAGTCTCTCGACTTCCGGCACCCTTTTTTTGTCGGCGACCAATAAAATAACGTGGTCTTCCGCCTGTATGATTGTATCGTGGTGAGCAATCAATACCTCTTCTTCACGCACTATCGCACCAATACTGGTATTGGGTGGCAGCGCAATATCTTCAATGGCGCGACCAACTACATTTGAAGACTGTCGATCTCCATGCGCCACCGCTTCGATGGCTTCGGCGGCGCCATGTCGTAATGAATGAACGACGACCACATCACCACGTCTGATATGTGCCAGCAAACTGCCTATGGTCGCCTGTTGTGGGGAAATGGCGATATCGATGACATCACTTTGAACCAGATCTACATAGGAGGCACGATTTATCAAGGACATCACCTTTGGTGCCCCCAGACGTTTTGCCAGCATGCATGAAATAATATTAGCTTCATCGGCATTGGTTAACGCACAAAATATATCTGTTCCGTCGATATTTTCCTCAATCAATAAGTCTTCGTCCGTTGCATCGCCTTGCAGCACTATGGTGTGTTTGAGTTCTTCTGAGGCCTTGTTTGCCTGCTCAATACTCAATTCGATAAGTTTTACCTGGTAATCTTTCTCAAGCGCTTTAGCCAGGCGTATGCCAATATTGCCGCCCCCCGCGATCATGACGCGCTTTACAGGTTTTTCTTTTTGCCGAACCGCCTTAAGCAGTGCTTTAATGTGTTTTGGCGCACCAATAATAAAAAGCTCATCACCAGTTTCAATCGCGGTGTCGCCCTGAGGAATGATGGCAGCGCCTTCGCGAAATAAAGAAACTACTCGATAATCAACAGTGCCAAGTTGTGTGCACATGTCGGATATTTTCCTGCCAACAAGGATGCCATCAGGGGCCACTCTAATCGTTACCATCTGCGCCTTACCATGGGCAAAATCGAGTGCCTGTAGAGCGCCGGGAAAGCTGATTAGACGGGTGATATATTCGGTGACAATTTGTTCAGGACTAATGAGAACATCAATCGGAAAGGCTTCCTGAGCGAACAAGCTGGGGTTATTTTGATAATCCAGACTTCTAACTCTGGCTATTTTGGTCGGCGTATGAAACAGGGTATAGGCAACCTGACAAGCGACCATGTTGGTTTCATCGCTGTTTGTCACCGCGATAATCATGTCCGCATCGTTGGCCCCGGCTTTGGCAAGCACAGATGGATGTGATGCGACCCCAACTATGGTTTGTAAATCATAGCGCTCGCTCAGGGATTGAAGAAGTTTCGGATTAATGTCAACGATAGTAATGTCATTTGCTTCACTCACCAGGTTGGCTGCGACGGAAGAACCGACCTGGCCCGCGCCAAGAATAATTATTTTCATGAGTGGGAGTACACGTCGTGACTTTGCTCAATCATTGAGGAGCCCCATAATTTTTTGAAGCAGGCTCACGCAAATAGTAGTGAAGATTTTAATCCTTAAACTGTTCAACTTATTTCGTCAGCTTTTGATATCAATTCCTAATGATTTCAGTTTTCGATATAAATGCGTACGTTCCATGCCGACGGCTTTGGCAATTTTGCTGACGCTGCCATTGGCCTGTTTTAACTGGTATTCCAAATAAGCCTTTTCGAAACGTTCTCTGGCATCACGCAAAGGCATATTAAAATTATACAAATCATCAGAATAATGCGTGCTGGGTTGCTCACCCAGCGCTGTTTCAACTTCTTCAAGATCAATCGATTCGCTGCTACCCAGTATCAACAGTCGCTGAATCAAGTTTTTTAGTTCACGAATATTCCCTGGCCAGCTGTAGGTTCGCAGTCGATTTTGCGCACCAGTGGTAAATCGGCGATAAGTCAATCCGTCCTGTGTCACAAAATAGTTAACATAAAATTCAAGTAATTCCGGAACATCTTCGAAGTGTTCCCGTAAGGGCGGAATTTTTAAAGGGATTACATTTAACTGGAAAAACAGGTCATCTCTAAATTCACCTTGAGAGACTTTTTCCTCCAGTGCATGTCGAGTCGCGGCAATCACACGCGTATTCAGGTTAATGGTCTGAATGCCTTCACTGCGAGTAAAACTTTGTGATTCGAGAGCGGTGTGAAGTTTTGCCTGGGTTGTCATATCCATATCAACAATATCCTTAAGAAACAAGGTGCCGCCGTCGGATTGCTCGAGAAACCCTGCGTAGTCTTTGTCCTGACTCTCTTTTCCAAAGAGCTCTATGGCTGATCCATTATCTGACAAACTTGATACACCTACACTCACAAAGGGCCCCTCTTTACGCTCACTTTTAGAGTGCAAATAACGCGCGACAAGTTCCTTGTCGGTACCGGATTCACCGATAATTAACACGGGCGTGTCGTGATTGGCAATGCGTTCTATTTGTTCCTTGAGTTTCAATATAAGTTTGCTCTTGCCAATGAGCTCCACCGATCGCTGGCCGTATTGACGTAGGCGCAGGTTTTCAGTTTGTAACTTGTTTCTCTCGAGAGCGTGCTTAACAGTTAAGATAAGTTTTGCCAGAGATAGCGGCTTTTCCAGAAAATCATAAGCACCCAATCGAGTCGCTTCGACAGCTGTTTCAACTGTGCCATGGCCAGACATCATAATAACCGGTGAGTCAAGATTGCCAGAATCTTTCCATTGTTTTAATAGACTGATGCCATCAATATCCGGCATCCAGATATCCAGTATGATGAGATCGGGATTAGTCTTTTCACGTAGAGCGTTAGCTTCCTCGCCATTGCCTGCAAGGTTTACTTCAAAGCCTTCGTCTTCGAGGATCTCTTTTACCAGACTGCATATGTCCGGCTCATCGTCGACAACTAATATATTTCCCTTGATCATTTGTTGCTCTTATTCACGTAAGTATTATAACAGTATATGAATTAACAAAGCAGATTTGCGAGCCACGACACTACGAAGCTTTAGTGCCTTTCTGTTGTTGCATATTAGCAGTATATTCAACAGTTGCCATAGGCAAACGAATCATCGCGCGTGCACCAGTCGCATTTGCATTATTTTCCATCCAGACAATACCACCATGTTCTTCAATTATTTTCTTCACAATTGCCAATCCGAGGCCAGTTCCCTTCTGTTTGGTTGTCACATAAGGCTCGAATATATTGCCGATTATATCCTCGTTTACGCCAGGACCTGTATCCATAATGCGTATTTCGATAAAGTCGACGCCAGTTTCAGTAATAATTTCTGTAGCAATATTCAGTTGCATCGCCGGACGGCCATAAAGAGCATCAAAGGCATTTTTCAATAAATTATTGAAAACCTGACGTAGTCGGCCAGGGTCAGCCTTAATATTTGGAATATTCGTCGCCAGTCGCATTTCAATTTTGATGTCTGCATCGAGTGTCGAATACAGATCCACGACCTCCTGAAGCAACATATTTATATTTATGAATTCAGGAGTGGCCACTGGAGCGCGGGCATAGTCAGCGAAAGTATTGACCATATCCTTCATGGTTTCGACTTGTTGGATGATGGTATTGGTCAATCTATCCATTGTATCGGCATGTTCCGCTTCCAGGGTATGCAAATACTTCTGCCGTAAGCGCTCAGCTGCAAGCTTTATCGGCGTTAGTGGGTTCTTGATTTCGTGAGCCAGTCGTCTTGCCATTTCACTCCATGCGGCGTCCCGTTGTCCTTGTATCAGAGCGGTAATATCGTCAAATACGATAACATAGACCTTGTCTTGAGGCTCCTTACTTAAGGATATAGAGGTGCCGCTACACATCAGAATTTGTCGGCCACTTGCACCAAAGAATGTGATTTGCTCGCGCCAATCGCCTCGTTTAGCAAGATCAGCTGCGATGCTTGCAATCAACTTATCCAGATAAGGATAGCGTGATGCTATTTCTAACAAAGGTTTACCAATTAACGAGGGTATGTCTGCCGCAAGAATCCTGCCACTACTAATATTCGCCGAGCGCAAGGTTTTGTTCTTGTCTAATACGAGCACACCCGAAGAGAGTCTGCGAAGAACCGCTTCCAGATAAGCATGTTGTGCTTTCGCTTCCTGCTGGCTACGACTTTCCGCATCTCTCGCCTTGGCGATCTTGCGTGTCATCTCGTTAAAAGAAGCAACTAAAAAGCCAAGTTCATCGCGGCTGGTAACAGGTAATTGCGTATTGTAATCACCTTCGGCAACGGCGCGTGTGCCTTCAGCAAGATCTCGAATCGGTGCCGCCATACGCTGGGCTGAATAAAAAGCCGCCCATACAGCAGAAAAAATACTGAAAAGCAGTACCAGCGTCAGTATCATTATAAAACTCACCTTCAGTTGTTCACGCAAATAGGATAATTCCTTGTATTTGATGTAGGAGCTTTCAACACTCTCGGCAAGCTCGTTTATGCGCGCTGTAACAGGAAACAGGGCCAGGATGATGCGAGCTCCGTCACCGATTTCGAGAGCAGGGACATTGACGACGACGCGAATGGACAAGCCAGTATCGCGTATTGTATCGAGACCGATATAGCTGCTGCCTTGTTGTACCTGAAATAAAATTGCGTCATTGGGCTGAATTGGAACGAATCGAAGAGTATTATTAGTGCTCGAGGCAATGATGCCACCTTGTCTTGTCAACAGGGTGAATTCTTCAGCTCCGGATCTGATACGATATTCATCAATTTCAAAGGGCACTGCGGCGTTGCTTATTTCTGTGAATTCCTTTGCAATTTGCTCACTTTGTTTGAGTATTTCTTTCATACGAAGCTCAAGGGCGAGACGGCTCAATTCCAGTGAATCATCCAGCGCCTGTTCAAATTCCAAATCAAACCAGTTGTCAATGCCGCGGTGAAGAAAATCCAGAGAAAAATAGTAAACGATCAATACAGGCGTGACTGAAAGTGCAGCAAGCATGACGACCATACGAATAGTCATTCTTGAGCCTGGTACGCGTTCGCGTGATTGCCGGATTAGACGCCTGAGATTAAGAGCAATAAGAACAGTGAGTGTGACAAGTCCAAAACTGATAAAGAGCAATAAGCCCGAATACAGGCGGTCAAAACGTTCAGAGTTTTGCAAAGCCTCACTCATCATAACCAATGAGGCCAGCATGAAAATAAATAGTCCTACTCCCGCGATAAATATTATCCGGCCGCTATTTTTCATTTCACCAACCACTCATACCAGGCGCTTTCAGCCTTCCATTGCGATGAAAAATAAGCCATGGGCCGTAAGGGTGGGGGCAGAGCTTCGATATTCAATTCGGCCTTTATATAACCGATGTAACTGGATGTTTGGTCGATGGTCGACATGTCAAACAGGAAATGGTCATTGAAAGAACCCAGGCCCCGCAAGGCTTCGTCAAGATATTGAAACTGTTCTTTTTTCTCGTTGTTCAAATTAGTGAGCAAGTAATGGTCACTGAGGGCATGACGCTGTAGTTGAAAGCTGACGGTTTCATCCCGGATAACCGGATCCCACAGCCAGTTTCGCTGACGTTTAACCCTGATGTAGGTATCTATTCTCACCGGCACGCCGTGAGCCAGGGCTGTTAATACTTCATCGTCAAATTTATAGTCGATGTACGCATTAACTTGATAACTATGATTTACCAGCGTACTTGTCGCAAATTCAACGGTGACTTCACCAGCCTGAATGTTGACTATTAAGCATAGAAAAACCAGACCAACAAAGAATCGTCCAGGTAAGGCAATGTAGCATCCCGTTTTATTCATGTCTCTTTTCGAGGACTGCATAATAAAATCCATCGGTATCATCTAGCGTTGGCAAAGTTTGCCGGCCATAACTTGTGGCAACTCCCCAATCAGCCTCTATAGTTAGTAGTTTCGCATCATCATGCTTGTTTAGATGCTTTTCAATCTGAATATCATTTTCCTGTCTAAATAATGAGCAAGTGGCATACACCATTGTGCCGCCTTGTTTGAGCAATGGCCACAAGCTGGAAAGGAGTTGAGCTTGACTCTGTTTGAGTCCGGTCATTTGTTTATCCTGTCGCAACATTTTGATATCGGGATGACGACGAATGACGCCTGTCGCACTGCAAGGTGCATCTAACAAAATACGGTCGAATAATTCGCCATCCCACCAGCTTGTGGCATCACCAGCATCAGCCTGAATGATCTGCATTTTTGTCCCGAGTCTTTGCTGCGTTGCTTTTAACAAAGCAATACGATGAGCATCTTTATCAATAGCTACCAGTTTTCCAAGTCCGGGTTCTGATTCAAACATGTGAGCGGTCTTACCCCCAGGTGCAGCGCAGGCATCGAGGACCATAAGTCCAGGTGACAATTTCAGCAGGGAGACGGCAAGCTGTGCACCCAGATCCTGTACCGAAACATAGCCGGAAAAAAATCCTGGCAGTTCTTCCACGGGCACCGCCTGCGATAGCGTAATACCGCAATTTGACAGCCTCAGCGCTTCGGCGTTCATCCCTAATGTTTCAAGTTTCCTGAGATAGTCTGTGCGAGAAACTAAACGAAGGTTTATCCGCAGGTGCATCGGCGGGGCGTCATTATTTTTTTCCAGTAAAGAAGACCAGTTCTCTGGCCAATCATCTCTAAGCTGGTCTATGAGCCAGTCAGGGTGCGCATAATGGGCACTTGCAGTGTTGCTGACAAGCGCGTCCAGTTGTAATTTTTCCCTTTGATAACGGCGTAAGACTGCATTTATCATATTTTTGGCCCAGCTTTTATTTAGCGCAAGACAAGCATCTACCGTCGCTGAAACAGCGGCATGTTCCGGGGTGCGCATGAAATCAAGTTGGTAAATACCTAGAAATAAGAGCAATTTAATATCGGTATCTTTTTCCTTAAGTGGTTTATCCAGCAAAGTGGCAACTATACAGTCGAGGCGTGGATACCAGCGCATAACCCCGTAACAAAGAGCTTGAATGAAGCTGCGCTCTTTCTGCTCAGTTACGTCTTCAAAGGTATTCGTCAAAGCGAGGTCAAGCGGACATGATTTTTTCACCACATGGAGTAAGGTTTTCGCGGCATCGGCTCTGGAGTTCATTTATTGAAAAGACTTCCGAAGAAATTGGAATAATTATGATAGGCAAAAATGTGGATGGCCGTTGTGAAAGTCTGAGGCGGTCACTACCTTTTTACCCGGCAGTTGCAGCTTAAGAATTCTAATCACATGATCGCCCGAGGTGACGTCAACACCAGCTGTTGAGCTGGCTATGACTTTGCCAGGTAACAGGTCATGCCTGATTGTTTCAAGCACCTCAACCTCCCAAACGCGCATGTGCATATTATTCAGTACTGTGTGGGTGACAGGGAAAGGATTAAAAGCGCGTACTGTACTTTCGATCGTCTTTGCCGGTAAGCGCCAGTCAATTTCCGCCTCAGCTTTGGTGATTTTATGAGCATAACTCGCCAGATTATTTTCTTGCACCTGCATTTGCAGGACACCCTTGTCAATGAGGTTTAATGCATCGAGCAAAACCTCCCCCCCCAGCATGGCAAGTTTATTGTGCAGTGTTCCGGCGGTTTCGTTTGCAGCGATTGGACAAACCCTTTGTAAAATAATGTTGCCGGTATCCAGCCCCGCATCCATCTGCATAATAGAGATGCCAGTTTCCGTATCATTCGCCTGTATTGCTCGTTGGATTGGCGCCGCTCCTCGCCACCGTGGAAGTAGCGAAGTGTGCACATTGATACAACCAAGGCGAGGCCGATTCAGGATTGTTTCCGGGAGCAACATGCCATAGGCGGCGACAATAAGAAGATCCGCATCCGCCAATCCATCATCGAGGCTTATCTCCGATGAATCTGCGGGTTGTTTCAAGGGCAAGTGCTTCGACTCACATAGTATTTTCACAGCACTCTTATGGAGTTTTCGCCCGCGTCCTGCCGGTCTGTCAGGTTGAGTATAAATATCAGTGATTGTATAACCATCCGCGTCGAGCAATTTTTGCAAAATTGTCGCGGCGAGTTCAGGCGTGCCCGCAAAAGCCAGTTTCAAGTCGGATGACATAGAGTCCTGTTCTTCAAATTGGTGGGTAATAATAAAACTGCGATGGGCTATGACCGGTGCCAGTCTTCGTTACAATGGTTGCGCGAGTAACTTTTCCTGTTTTTCAATCTTTTTCATCAATCGCTGTCGTTTGAGTGGGGATAAATAATCGATAAAAAGCTTACCATCCAAATGGTCGATCTCGTGTTGAATACAAACAGACAGGAGGCCGTCTGCTTCTTCTTCCACACATTCATCTTCCAAATTCTGGTATGTATATTTTATCCTTTCAGCACGCTCAACATCATCATAATAGCCTGGGACAGATAAACAGCCTTCTTGCATTTGTTCTATCCCATCGCTCGCAATAACTTCGGGGTTAATCAATACCATTGGACTATCTCTGTCTTCAGAGACATCGATAACAATAATTCGTTTTTGAATATCAACTTGTGTTGCTGCCAAACCGATACCACCTTCGTCATACATTGTTTCCAGCAAATCCTCTGCGAGGGTCTTAATTATGATGTCCACTTTTTCTATTGTGGCGGCCTTTTTTCGCAATCTTGGGTCTGGGAAATGTAATACTTCCAATTTGGCCATCGATGTTTGTCTCCTGATAATCCTCTAAGCTACTGATAGTATACAGGAAAATATATCAATGGCTTGTTCATATATTGGAAGATGGTGATGACACTAACTTTTTGTTAAACTTTTTGCTAATCTACATTAAGGAATTCTCGTAAGGTACCAGTGATGCTAAATAAAATCATCTTAATAACAGCAATGTTTATGCTGACCGTCAGCCCGCTTAAAGCTGAAGAAATAAAGCTTAATGCCGACCAGCCAGAAACTTATATCGTGCAGAAAGGAGATACCTTATGGGACATCTCTTCGAAATTCCTGCAGGAACCCTGGCGTTGGCCAGAAATTTGGCAGGCGAATCCGCAAGTTGCCGATCCGCATCTCATTTATCCTGGAGATGTTATCAGTTTGACTTATGTAGATGGTGCTCCAGTATTATCTGTGAACCGTGATGGTAATATTGGCAAACAAAGCAGCCGACGTTCCGGGCGCACTGTTAAATTGTCTCCTGAAGTGCGTTCAAATGCACACGATGAAGCCATTCCATCTATTCCCATTGATGTGATAGAACAGTTTTTGGTAAGACCATTGGTAGTGACTGAAACCGAGATGGACGACTGGCCCTATATAGTATCGAACTATGATAATCACCTGATAGCCGGCAACGGAAACAAGGTTTATATTCAAGGTTTATCTGGCACTTCACTGGGAGAGCGTTTCTCTGTGTACAGAAAAGGCGCTGCGTATCAAAGTGGTAAAGGTAATGCGCGACGAACATTAGGCTATGAAGCCTTGCATGTTGCTGATGCGGTACTTCAAAAGAACGGTAATCCGGCGACGGCCGTAATCATTGAATCGACCAGGGAAGTGTTAGTGGGCGATAGATTAATCGCACAATCGGCAACCGATATTAATACCGACTTCATACCACGATCACCATCAAGCTCTGTCAATGGCAGTGTTATTTCGGTCATTGATGGCGTGTCAGAAATTGGTCAATATCAAGTGGTCGTACTGGATATAGGAAAGTCAGATGGCATTGAAATTGGAAATGTTGTTGGCATTTTCCAAAGCGGTAAAGTTATTTCAGACAAAGTAAATGTTGAAGGAGAATGGCGGTACAGGGGAGGTAGTGAAAGCGCGTTCGATGGTGGTGCGCTTATGGATTATCTAGGCAAAAGGAAAGCCTCAGGGGAGAAGCTTGAATTACCAGAGGAATACGCAGCTGTAGTAATGGTTTTCAGAACCTTCGGAAATATTAGTTACGGTTTGATAATGGAGGCAATCGCGCCGGTCCATCTGAATGATATGGTTCGCAATCTGTAAGCCGGAACATAATAAAGATGTAAAGATATAAGGCCGAGAACAAATCGATGTCGGCGCCTCTCAAATCGTTTTTCTGCAGTCGTGTGGTAGTCAAACACACGTAAAGGGTGGCTTGCTGGAATTACGATAGGCTGTCTAAATTAAAAAACAATTCAAGTAGCAGATATTTACGTGTCTGTGGCCTCGCCCTGAAATTCATGGCTGCACAAGCTCAAAATTATCCTCTCACTATGCATTTCGGCAAACCCTGTATCCGCGATAAATGAATAGTTAGGGAGTGCACTAAAGCGGTATTGCGTGTTACTCTTGGAAAAACTTCACATGGCTTTGGTGATTTATGATCAAGGAAGAGACCCTCACGGACAGGGATTTACAATGTTTGCTGGCCCTGTTAAGGACGCCCACTTTGGGACCTAGAACCCTGAGAAAGTTATTGCAAACGGTAGTGTATCCCGCGTCAGTTTTCGAATTGCCAAGACAGGATTTGGAGAAATTTGGATTAAAGCCCGAGGCTATTAGCTATGTCAGGGATCCCGATTGGTTACTAGTTGAAAATGATCTTCGTTGGCTTGAGGAAGAAGGAAATCATGTAATAACTTTCGCAAGTCAATATTATCCAAACTTGTTGAAACAAATTCATGATCCGCCCGTCGCACTTTATGTAAAAGGAAACCTTGAAGTGCTTAGCTCAATTCAGCTGGGTATTGTAGGCAGTCGTAACCCGACAGCAGATGGTCGTAGATTGGCCAGAGATTTTGCGAAACAATTGGCAGCACTTGGTCTGACCATTACCAGCGGCCTGGCTCTCGGAATAGACAGCAGTAGCCATATGGGAGCTCTTGACTCTGGGGGTAGGACAATCGCTGTATTAGGTAATGGTCTGCACAGGGTATATCCGGCGAGCAATAAGAAACTGGCTGAATCGGTGCTTAAATGCGGAGCGCTTGTTTCGGAGTTGCCACTGGATTACCCTCCAATACCTTCAAACTTTCCGCGTCGAAATCGGATAATCAGCGGGATGAGTACAGGCGTGCTAGTCGTCGAAGCGGCATTGAGAAGTGGCTCCTTGATAACCGCGCGCTGTGCCATCGAGCAAGGTCGCGATGTCTT
>JBLIML010000068.1:0-17211 GCA_047638675.1 Planctomycetota bacterium
CGTCAACGGCGCTAAGCATGAGATTGATGCTGAGCCTGAAACACCTTTGCTATGGGTACTGCGTGACAATATCGGTTTGACGGGCACGAAGTTTGGCTGTGGTATCGCGCAGTGCGGTGCCTGTACGGTGCATTTGGATGGCCAGCCTGTTAGGGCCTGCACCACTACCGCGGCCAGTGCCGTCGGCCGCGAGGTCACCACCATCGAGGGTTTATCCGACGATAATAGTCATCCGCTTCAACGTGCCTGGATCGAGCATTCGGTGCCTCAATGCGGCTACTGCCAGTCAGGACAGCTCATGTCTGCAGCAGCATTACTCTCTCGCACAAGCGAACCTTCCGACAGCGAGATTGACTCAGCGATGGCGGGTAACTTGTGTCGTTGCGGTACCTATCTTCGCATACGCAAGGCTATTCATCGCGCTGCCGAATTGAAGCGGGATACAAAGACATGAAAATGGATAAAGAAATGAAGCTGTCGCGCCGGACATTAATCCGCACGATGGCCTCGGCTGGAGGTGGACTAATACTTGGCTTCCACTTTCCGGGAGTCACTGCGGCAATAGTGGCACCGAAGCCGTGGACGACGCCGACGAATGGTGTCGAGATCAATGCCTGGCTGACCATTGATGTGGATGGCACGGTGACTATCCGCGTACCGCATACGGAACAAGGCCAGGGCGCGTTGACTTCTGTGTGCATGATGATCGCAGAGGAGTTGGATGTCCCCTGGGAGAATGTTCGAGCGGTGTTCGCGGACATGAACCGCCATGTTAACAAGGGCGAAGAGTATATCGTCACCACCACTTACGGCTCACAACTGGTTCGGCAACAACATTCTCATATCATGCAGGCGGGTGCATCGGCGCGCGAGCGTTTGAGATCAGCCGCAGCCTTTGCCTGGGGTGTCGACCGCGTTGATGTCGTCGCGAAACAAGGCGTATTGAGTTCAGGTAAGCATCGCGCCGACTATGCTGAATTCGTTAACGCAGCGGCAGAGATTTCATTGGCAGCAGAACCATCGATCAAAGCACCAGAGCATTGGTGGTTGCTTGGTACTCCCACGCCGCGTCTCGATGTCCCGGTGAAGGTTAACGGCAGCGCGCAATACAGTATTGATACAAGTCTTGACGGCATGGTCTATGCGGCCGTTAAATGTTGCCCGGTACCCTGGGGAAAACTCAAGACTTACAACTTTGATGTGATTAAGGATCGCAAAGGTGTTATAGCTGCGATTGAATTTAAGGCAATGAAAGGGAAAACACATACCGCCGATATGCAAAATGGCGTCGCAGTGGTGGCGGATAGTTGGTATCGGGCAAAGACCGCGCTCGATCTCATGCCGATTGAATGGGAGTTTGGCGTCAACGGTGAGGTCAGTGATGACAGTCAGGCTGCACAAGCGCACAAACTTTTTGAGCAAACTGGCGAAGTCAGTAACGAAGTCGGTACAGACGCCATCGGGAAAATAGACAAGGCCCAGCATACAATTACGGCGGACTATTACCGACCCTACGAAACACACGCGAGGATGGAACCGATCAATGCAACCGTCAGCGTCACTGACGAGCGGGTCGACGTGTGGTCACCCTCTCAGGATCAGGCGGCTCCGTTAAGAGTTGTTGCAGAACACCTCGGGCGCGATCCTAAGGATGTGTTTGTACATACTACCTTCATTGGCGGTGCCTTCGGCGGCAACGGTGGTGGCTTGACGGCCGTTACCCGTCAGGCAACTGAAATCTCCCGTCAACTTGGGCGTCCCACAAAGGTAATTTGGACGCGAGAAGAAGACATCACTAATGACAAGCAACGGCCACCTGTTCACGCCCGGCTTAGTGCTGCTCTGAGTGAAAAGGGATTACCGGATGCCTTCTTCTCGCGAGCGGTTTGGTTTAGCCATGAAGGCGTGGAAAGACACGGACCCGCCACGGCGGATCAATCGATTAGCAACATGCCTTATCTCGTCCCCAACCGACGGCACGAGCGTCACAACGTGGCAGCCCATATTCCCACAGCAACGCACCGCGCGCCGGGTGCTAACCAGAACGGATTCATCATCGAACAATTCGTTGATGAAATGGCGCTCGCCGGAAACTGGGATCCCCTGGAATGGCGTTTGAAGATGACCAAAGGCCTCGAACCCTGGCAACGCGTTCTTCTGAAGCTGAAAGAAATCTCCGGATTCACCACCGATCTGCCAAAGGGTGAGGGCATGGGTATTGCGGTCGTTGAGGATCATGCTTCAATCTGCGGCGTGTGTGCGACGGTCACGGTAAGCCGACGCGGCCAGCTCACTATTGAGAAGTTGGTCATGGTCATGAATAGTGGCTACATGATTAACCCGCTGAATGCGACTGAGCAGATAGAGGGTGCAACCTGTTGGGAGTTATCCCATGCTTTATACGGAGGACTTGATCTCAGTGACGGTCACTTCAAAAATACTAACTTCGATACTTACCCTTTGATGCGTATGCCGCAGATGCCAAAGGTCGAGGTGCATTTTGCTTTATCGCGAGATGGCTGGTGGGGAGGCATGGGCGAACCGGGCGGCCCGCCAACACCGCCTGCTGTTGCCAATGCCATTTACTTTGCCACCGGCAAACGGATCCGCTCGACGCCAATCAATAGACACGACTTAAGCTGGAGTTGATGTGGTCGAATCTTCAATGTCAGGGCTACCATCCTTGTAGAGAGTGCCGTAAATTCATCGCGTAAAGTTCGGAGGCGAGGTGGATTGATCCACTTGCCGTCATATTAATCACTGGCGACAATTGCCATCACCTCATGTTCCAACAACTGACAGGGCTCGGACAGCCGAACGACCTCGACGAGTGTGCTCGGCGGCGCGGCGCCGGGTTGCCAATAGGCCGGTGGGGGCTTGTCGCGATCCATCACGACATTGAGGTAGCCCTGCATATCGACTGTGTAGCGGCGGATACTGACAACGTTTGCCCAGGTAGCACCGGCGGCCGCGAGCGCTTTTTCGATGTTGTCCATTGCGCCGATGTATTGGCCGCGCATGTCGGGATGTCGGCATTCGTTGTTACCGGGCTGATAATCGACCGCGCGATCTACTTGTCCGGCGATGAAGATCAAGCGCATGTCTCCTTTCACGGTGGTAACCTGGGTGTAAGCAGGATGCTTGTTCAGTGTCGGCGGATCGATGCGCTTGAGTTCCAACTCTGCGGCGCCAACGGCACTAACGGCGCCTAGCAACATGGCAACCGCCAGACTCCTTGTGTTCATCACCGACTACCTCTACCCGTATCCAGGCTTATTTCGGTATGCCGCCGAGAAAATCAAGCTTCCCGATCTTAACTCCGTTGTGTCTGAGAATATTGTAGGCAGTGACGGTATGGAATGAAAAATTCGGGATGGCAAACTGAGTAAGATAAATTAATCCGGAGAACTTGATTGTCTTCTTCGGGATCTGAATTGTAATAATTTTATCTTCGGCACCATCCATCTTCTCGGGTTTGATTTTATTGAGGAATTTAACCGTCTTGTCAATTCGCTTGTACAAGTCCGCGAATGATTTTTCGTTATCGGCAAAGCTGGGGATCTCGATGCCAGAGAGTCTTGCGCCCGCTCCTTTAGCCGCGTCTGAAGCAATTTGAATCTGACGGGTAAGTGGCAACATATCAGCCATCAAACGGCAATTGAGCAAGACTTCCGGACTGATGTCCTTCGCCTTCGCATAGGCCTCACCTTTTTTTAGGAATTTTTTAGTACTCTCCAAACTACGTACAAAAGACGGTACCGATGCTTGATACATTGAAATTGCCATTGTTAACTCTCCATAAAGATAAAGTGATATTAATAATAAAAGTTACAGACGCGCTCGACATCCAAGCCCGGTGCATGAAGGTGATTATCAGGTAAAGTACTTAGCTAATACAGATAATTTTATCTCGATCAGTCTTGCCATATTAAGCGGCCAAATCCTAACTTGATAAACTAACGAGCTAATTCATCTATCGCAGACCCTGGCGTCGTCGCGTCCATCTCCGTGTAAACGTGAAAACTGACCCAAAATCGTTTCTTCAGCTATAATCAGGCTTTTCGACAATAACAAAAATAATCTGGATAGAGCTGATGAATATGCGCGATGAAATTGAACAATTGTTTGCAGATTATGCCTGGCCCCTGGACACCAGGGACTGGGATGACTTTGACGATCTTTTTACCGATGACGTTAGCGCAACCATCAGTATTGCTGGTAAACAGGTTATGGGTCCACTGGAGGGAAAAGATACGGTTATCGAAACCTTTTCTGGTGCCGCCAAAGAGCAAACCGATGTGCGGCGACACGTGATCAGTAATCTGCGACTCAAGCCCGTTAGTGATGCCGAGGTGGATGCCACTGCCATTCTGACTCTGCTGGTGGTTGAGGAGGGCAAGCTGGAACTCAAGAGTAGTGGCCTTTACCTGACGCGGATAGTACGTGGTGACGACAAAAAATGGCGTTTCAAGGAGATGCAAATAGCCCTGGACGTCGCGTTTTAAATCAGCGTCGAAGCTTCGAGATCAGTTCTTTCACACGCCCCCGAATCAGGCCTTTCGTTTTACACATCTTAAGCGAAACTTAACTTCGAAAGCAGAGACACTGACTGGACTACGCATATGACGAACAAAGACGTCGTCCTCATTGAGCAACGGGGAAAAGTTCGGGTACTTACTCTGAACCGACCCGAACGTCTTAATGCGCTCAGTATCCCGCTCTTGGCAGCGCTGAAGAAAGCGCTGCTGGCAGCGAACGCTGATCCGGAAACACACGTTATTTTACTGCGTGGGGCAGGTCCGGCATTTTGCGTCGGAAAAGATTTGAAAGATCATCACCAAACAGGGAAAGACCTGGATGCAGTGAAGACTGAGATCGCCCTGCTTCACGATGTGAGTCGCGAAATCCTGTTCGGCGAAAAGTTGGTTATCGCCGGTGTTCATGGCTGGGCAGTGGGTGGCGGGCTGGAATTAATGATCAACTGCGACCTGGTCATTCTTGAAGACAGCGCAAGAATGTTTTTCCCTGAAATGTCGCTGGGACTGTTCGTGACCTGCGGGGTGACCGCGCTGTTACCGCGAATGATTGGCTTGTCACAGAGTAAATCACTGTTAATGAGCGGTGACAAGATTGATGCTCAGCGCGCATGGCAACTCGGTCTTGCCTGGAAGGTATTCCCTCGCGAGGAATTTGACGAGAAGCTGATGGAAAACGCATCGACCATGGCGGGTGTGCCACAGGCTGCCCTGCGACAACTAAAAAAAGTTGTGACGACCGGACTGCGCGCGGAACTTGAAGCCGCACTCAGCGTCGAGGCAGAAATCGCGGAACAGACCGCACTGGATGTCGGCTCACAGCAGCTTATCAACGCTAAATTTCCGACAAACTAGACCTTAAGAGCAGTTCAGATTACCCGTTTAGATTGCGGGTGGTTCTCCTCGCAATCGTTGACGCTCTTCCTTGTACAGAGGCAATCAACTTGATTAAGATGTCCCAGATAATGTACCTACAATGCCTTAAAACCCAATGATGAAATCAATAACATGAATATTGGACATGTAGTAAAAGGAAGCGGATCCGAGAAGGTCATTATTATGCATGACTGGCAAGGAGACCACAGAAACTACGACGGCATTATTCCCTATCTCGATACGGATACTTTTACTTATGCCTTCATGGATCTACGCGGTTATGGTTGGTCGAGAGATATAGCCGGTGAACACACAGCGGCAGAAGCATCAGCTGATGCAATCGGACTCGCTGAGCAACTGGGCTTTGACAGCTTTCATGTGGTGGGTCACTCGATGACCGGCATGGTCGTTCAACGCATCGCCATCGATGCGGGTCCGCGTATCAAAAGTGTCGTCGCTGCCAACCCGGTACCGGCCTGTGGTATCAAGATGCCCGCTGATAATCTCGCGTTTTTTGAATCGTCTATAAGAGATGATGCTGCTTTCAAGACTTTATTAATGGGTATTGTCAGTCCGGCGTTATCCGCAACCTGGCAAAATTATAAACTTCATATTTGCCGTGACAGCGCAGATTTTGCAACCCGCAGTGATTATTTAAGAATGTTTACCTCCACGGATTTTTCTGCTGAAGCGCAGGGCATCGAAACTCCCATATTGGTTCTGGGCGGTGAATATGACCACGAATCGCTTTCCGAATCTGCCCTGACGGAAACCTTCGGAAGCTGGTATCCCAATGCGACAATAAAAATCTGTGTAAACGCAGGACATTACCTGATGGAGGAAATGCCGATTTACTTTGTCTCCGCCATTGAAGCTTTCATGCGTGAACATGGTGCTTAGTATTTCCGTATCAATGTGAACCTGGTCCATCGAAAGCTGATCGAAAATGCAATTTTCCCGCTGATCTGTTTGAACTTGATCTAGCGCAAACACCTTTTGCTGATCAGGTGCAATAATAGACCAACTCAATTATTAGAATTCCCATAAAGTATGAATATATCTTCCTTCTTATTTTCTTTCCTCGTTCTGACTAACGCCGTGTTTGCGCAGCAGACCGACTCCAACACCCAGGCTGAACCGGAGTTAATTGAGGAAGTCATTGTAAGCGGCCAATATGTTCAGCGTCTTGATCTGGATAGTGAAAATTCCACCGGTAGCCGACTTGGTCTTACTTCGTTTGAGACACCCGCGACAATCGACGTCATAGACTCGGTCACCATGACGATGAGAGGATTCAAAAGCGTTACCGAGGCGGCGGAGAGCCTGCCCGGCGTGCTTTCCGGCGAGGCGCCCGGCGAGCCATCGAGTTTTTCCATGCGCGGCTTTCAACAAAATCAAATCACGGAGTTGCGCGATGGCTTGCGTGCGGGTCCGCATAACATGACGATGCGGCCGCAAAATACCTTTAATCTTGAGCGTGTCGAAATTCTGAAGGGACCCAGTTCTGTTCTCTATGGCGAAGGTGCGGTTGCGGGCACCATTAATATGGTCACAAAGAAACCCGTTTTGGGTGAAAAAACTAAATCAGAATTGCTCCTGTCATACGGTCGCTATAATAACTGGGAGATTGGATTGGGTTCCGGGGGTTCCCTCTCCGACCAGGTGGCTTATAGACTGGACATCGACAATGCACAATCTGATGGTTGGGTAGACAAAGCAGATTCCCGCTCGACAAATGTGACCGGGGCAATACTTTGGGCCATCACCGACAATTTTGACCTAATGCTGACCGGTGACTATCTGGATGATGACTTGCCGTCCTACTGGGGAACGCCCTTTGTCTCTTCCAGCTTTGCAGGAGAGAATGCGATGCGCCATGTGATTTCCTCAACAGACGATCGGACCATCGACAGGCGAACACGTTTTCTGAATTACAATGTGTCCGACCATGTTTCTAAATCCAACCATTTTTGGGGTCGTCTTCTGGCAGAATGGCGAGTATCTGAAGACCTTACCCTGCGCAATCAATTCTACTATTTCAACGCGGACCGCCAATGGATCAATTCTGAACAATACCTCTTTAACACCCAGACTGATTTAATTGATCGCGACAGATTTTTTGTGCTGCACGACCAGGAACTGTTTGGTGATCGCTTTGATATCACCGTAAACCACCTTCTGGGCAAGCTGGAAAATACGGTAGTGGTGGGCGTGGATTACAGTAGCCTCGACTTTGTCCGCAGTCGTGGCTTCCCTGACGGCGACAGCGTGGACCCACTTAATCCCCTCTCCGCTTTTTTCGGCCCATTGGATAAACGTCGCTCTCCAACGAAGATGGATACCATCGCCGTATTTTTTGAAGATCGTTTGAGAATCAATGACGAGTTGAGCCTGATCGGTGGCTTAAGATATGATCACATCGATCTCGCTCGTGAAAATTTCAATCTGGATGGCAGTTTCGATTCTGCTTCGAGTTTCACAGACTCCTATAAACCCTTGAGTTGGAGGCTTGGCGCCGTATACCAATTCACTCCAGCGATGTCAGTCTACGGTCAATACAGTAAAGCACAGGATCCCCCAAGTTCCTCAAGCCTCTTTTTGGTGAATGCGGGTCAAAACTTTAACTTAAGCGAAGCCGATCAATGGGAAGTGGGATTGAAAGCACAATTTGAGAACGCAAACAGCGCCAAAATGACCGAAGTTACACTCTCCATTTATGACATCAATCGAGACAACATCTTGACGCAGATTTCGCAAACCGAAGTGAGTAATATCGGTAAGCAAAGCTCGATGGGTGCGGAATTGGCGATTGCGACTGACGCCACGGAGCGCTGGCGTATTGGTGGGAACGCCTCATACATTGATTCAAAATATGATCTGTTTTTCGACCCCGACTTCGGAATAGATGCCACCGGTATGCGACCAGCCAATGTTCCAAAATGGGCCCTCAACGTCTGGACCAGCATTAACGACATCGGCGGGTTGCCTTTAGAGCTGGGCAGCAGTGCCCGCTATGTCAGCGATCGGAGTGCCGATTCAGGCAACACTGTCACGTTGTTGAGCTACACACTGGTCGACGCATTTGCAGCTTATCGCATCGGCAAATCGCGACTAATGATACGAGTACGCAATCTGTTCGACCAGGAGTTCTCACCCTGGGCGGATGTTTTTTATCCCAATCAGATTGTACTGGGGAGCCCTCGTACCTTTGAAATAAGTTTGTACACAAGCTTTTGAATTGCACATATGTTCAAGCTAAACCGTCAGTAGTCTGGTGCGCATACCGCATTTTTTAATACTGTTGCACCGCTGGCTCGGAGTGGTGTTGTGCTTTTTTATGGCCGCCTGGTTTGCCAGCGGGGTAGTGCTCATTTATGTACCGTTTCCCTCCTTATCATCGGCCGAGCGTCTCGACCGGGCTGGTGACGTCGACACTTCGGATCTGAAGCTTTCGCCCGCAGATGCGATTCGCAGCCACGGTGGCAAGCAAGTGATCGAGCGCATACGTCTGGTTGCCAGAGCCGGGCGGCCGCTTTACCTCGTGCAAGATAGGGGACAAAAAGTGTCGGCCATCTGGGGAGACGATGGAAGTCAGGCAGTGCTGGACCTTGAGGAAGGCGTCCGTGATATTGCAGCTCAGTTTAGTGGTGAAGCCGTGCGCCAAATTGACGGCCCGATTGAATACGATCAGTGGGTCGTACATCAAGGATTCGACACCGAACGGCCTTATATGCGTGTCCAGATGGATGACTCGGCTGGAACCGTACTTTACATTTCGCAGTCAAGTGGAGAAGTCCTGCAACGCACCACCCGAAGCCAACGCGGGTGGAACTATGTAGGTGCCGTGGTGCACTGGATTTACCCAACCGCACTCAGACGCCACTGGGCAACCTGGGACCAGGTCGTCTGGTGGTTGTCACTGGCTGGTATTGTTGTTGTGATGCTCGGTATTTTCTTGGGTTTTGATCACATGATCAAAGCGCTACGTTCAACGCCTCGCAAGATTAACGCTTATCAAGGCTGGATGAAGTGGCATCACGTCCTCGGGCTTCTCGCTAGCGTGTTCGTCCTGACATGGATATTCAGTGGTTGGTTGTCGATGGATCATGGTCGGCTTTTTTCCATGCCCGATCCCACGGCCCAACAGCTAGATCGCTTCAGAGGAATGTCGCTGACCGAGGCTTCACAAAACGTCAGCGTGCATTCTATTTCGCGTCTGGGATCTTTTCGGGAACTGGAAATCAAGAGCATTGCAGCCACTCCCGTGATGATCGTCCGCTCACGTGATAAACAAGACATTTACCCGGTCAGCAGCAGTCGCCAGGCATTCGCGGGTGGCGTGTTGCCGAAATCACTCGTGCAAGAAGGTGTAAAGGCAGCATGGCCAGAATATACAATTCAGTCCGTGGAGGAAATGAGGCTTGAGGATGTGTATAGACAGGTACGACAAAATGAACTCCCCATGTCAACCATTCGTGTGAAGCTGGATGACCCGGCTGAGACCTGGGTTCATGTTGATGCCGCAAGCGGTGAAATCGCTTCAGTGATGGATCGTAGTCGTCGTCTCTACCGTTGGTTATATAACGGTCTTCACAGTTTGGATTTTCCAGGCTTGACCGAACACCGACCGCTGTGGGATATTATTATACTTAGCCTGCTGACTTTGGGATTTATTTTCAGTTCAACCGGTGCATATCTAGGTATAAGACGTCTTAAACGATCGTTTACTCAAAGAACCCCTGATTGATTCTGAGGTTCTTTGCGACACATGGATGCATCGTCAAATCAGCCGCGTCAAGCCATTAATTTAAGGTATAGTTTTCATCGTCGTTTCATACTTAAAAGAAATCCTGCATACAGCCATCATCATTACATGCGTTCAGCAATCACTAAGCTACAGAGACTCATATGACAACTAGTTGCGTACACTTGATTAGCGACTCGCTGCTTGAGCTTGAGGAGTATTTTTCTGCCTGCCGAAAAACTGCTCGTTGGCAATCCCTTACGGAAAGCGTGGACACACTACACTGATGCAAGCGGAAAATTTTTCACCAGCAAATGGCAGAGTGAATCCGGCAAGTGGAAGATTGCCTACACCGAGGACGAGCATTGTCATATCCTCGAAGGCAGGGGCATCATCACCGATGCAACTGAAAATCCGCTGACAGTCACAGTAGCTGAGAGCTTTGTCGGCACATGGGAAGTGGTGGAAACTACTACCAAACACTTCGTAATTTACGAAGCCGGCACCTGAATAGAACGTGGCGGCTGGATTATGATCGCGCGTGCCTCGCGCTGTTATCTGCTACCAGTTATCATAGGGAAGGTCATAACTGAACCATGGGTTTATTTTGTTAAGCTACCGACATTCGTTCCACGCTGGTAATTTTGCGGATATGTTCAAGCACATCGTGCTCGTTGAAATTCTCGTGCACCTGCGGAAAAAAGAAAAACCGTTTGATTATATTGATACCCATGCAGGTGCCGGTCTTTATGATCTGCGTTCCGAGCATGCCAACAAGCTCAAAGAACATGCCCTGGGGATCGGCAGCCTGTCGCCTGAAGACTGGCCTGAGCTATCCGCCTATTTTGAGGTGATTCAAGCTTACAATGAATCCAAATCCTTAATCTTCTACCCTGGCTCACCTTTAATCGCTATGCACTTTTTACGTCGCCAGGACAGAGCCTGGCTATATGAATTACATCCCACAGATTTTGAATTACTCGGGCACAATACAAGGAAAAAGACCCAGATAAGAATATTACGCGAGGACGGATTCAAGGGACTGCTTTCATTATTGCCCCCTCTATCCCGAAGAGGCCTGGTATTAATTGATCCCTCTTATGAAATCAAATCTGACTATGAACAAGTTTTCATAAGCGTGGTTAAAGCTTATAAAAAGTTTCCCACGGGCACATATGCGATTTGGTACCCGGTAGTTGACAGGAAAAAGATCGACTCGCTGGAGAAAAGTTTTGTCAAAAGTGACATCAAGGACATTCAGCGTTTTGAGTTTGGCTTATCAACTGACTCCGATGAAAGAGGCATGACGTCATCAGGCATGATCGTTGTCAACCCACCGTGGGGTCTGTTTGAAAAAATGTTGGCTTTGTTGCCAAAATTGCTACGTAGCTCCGCTGCCAACGATGACGCATCTTTCAAATGTGACATTCTGGTCAGTGAATAACTATACCGGTGTCCGTTGTCATGACACCACTACACTCATTCTGAATAGCGATGGCTGGTATCCCCACCGGAGACCATACGCGATATCCAGCTAATTGGCAGAATACGAAGTAACATAACAATTAACTTGTAATTCCATCCTGGAACCGACACTACTTTCCCTTTCTGTAAATCCAGTAGCGATTTTTTGACAACAAACTCTGAAGACCACGCGCGCATAATCCCTCTATCTTTATAAAAACTATCAGGATCGAGACCGATCTTTTCGTGAAAGTCGGTGATCGTGAATCCAGGGCAAAGCGCCTGTATTCTTATATTATGCGCCTTGTATTTCACTGCCAGAGTTTCAGAGAAGCTTCGAATAAAGGCCTTGGTCGGTCCATATAGCGGGCTATTGGGTGTGGGTAAAAAAGAGGCTACCGAGGAAACATTGATAATCGTGCCCTGACCATTAGAGGACATAACTTTTAGTGCCGCGTAACTCAACTTTAATGTTGCGTCCACATGAACATTCATAATGTCCTGATGTAATCGCCAGTCGAGCTTGTGAAAATCGCCGTCTTCGGCATAACCCGCATTGTTAACCAGGGTACTGAGCTGTGTTTGTTCCTGGAGCTGTGAGGCGAGTTCATCAATAAGTGACTGATCAGATAAATCCATAATCATCACAAGCGCCTCAATACCATATCGCGAACGTAAATTCTCTGCCAATTGATTGAGTTTTTGTTCTCGCCGGCCGATCAACCACAGCGTTTTGTGCGTCTGTGCCAGTTGCCGGGCAAATTCAGCGCCGATACCACTCGTGGCACCCGTGATCACAGCGAGTTTATTCATATGACTGAAATTCGTTTACCGGTAGTAGATTCGTTTTACTGTTCGTTAATAAAAAGTGGATTCTGGATCAGGTCTACCATTGTCACGTTGTTTGACGTGAGAAATTTCTTTTGGTGTAAAAAGCACAAAAGCGATATTTCAAATATGCAGTAAGAATAAACCATCGCCGAGATAGTTTATCAGGCATCATTTTAACCAAACTCGGTGATGAAGAGAATGGAACTTCAATCGACATAGGCAATACATGTAATTTCTACAGCTGCCCCCCTCCATAATCTTTGTACTTCCACGGCGGTTCTTGTCGGAAAATTTTCAGTGAAAAAAGACGGCCAGATTTTGTTTAGTTCAGACCACTCGTCTATATTCGCCATGAACACTGTGCACTTCACCAGCTGAGCGAGTGATGAACCACTGCTTTTCAACGTATTTTCAATATTTAGCATCGTTTGCTTCGTTTCAGCGACAATACCACCAGGGACCAGCTCCAGGCCTTTTTTGGAAAAATCGATGCCTAAATTCCCTGATACAAATAGCAAGTTGCCTACACGAACAGCTTCAGAAAGTGGTAATTTTTTTTCCTTGAATGTCTCTGATCGAAAATACTTCACATCGGCGTCCGCCATTGCAGAAAAAGTGGGCGCAGATAGAAGTAAACAGATGACGATGGCTCTTAATGGCATAGTCTTAATCCTGATTAATGGATTTGAACTTGTAAAGTAATGCATTAAACTCCGAAAATCTAGACGAATGTTTCGGAGGTCCTGAGTCAGACCTTACAATTCACAGAGACATCAATTGAAACTCGATAAGAGTGTCATTTGTACAAAGCGTATTTGCTTATGAGTTGAGCGATCCAGTCTCAAAATAGTTGTGTAGTTCATGCCAATCGTATGTCTGGTCCCGCTGTCCATAGTGTTGTATCACGGCTTTTTCTCTCAATTCTTAGTAGCTATTTTTGCCACAGACAGGCTGTTTATAGCTAAGCACCTTAACAAGTTCAAAATCGTCACTTGCATCTCCGACGCCATCTCTAACTGAGACGGAAAAGCTCTCCTCGACACCGTTACTCCAGTCAACTTCATAGAACTCAAGTTCCATTAGTTCACTGGGCGGAAAAATGGAGACAATATTAAAACGATCATAATCAATATCTTTTCGTTCATCTTGCAATTTGATCGTTGCAAAATCTATCAGGGCAAGGGCTTTGTCCGGTTCGAGTGCACCGATGATCACGACTTCAAAATCCTGATAGGGCAATTTTAAATATCCTCTTCGCATCACCGTATCGCAGGTCCAGTTATTTTGTATTTCATCCTTAAGCTGACATTCCACGTAGTACGAGTGGCCCATGCCACCACTGCGCTTATATGGCCAAAATATCGCTGTCACTGATTTTTTACCCCGGGAACCATACTGTGCTAACTTGAAACCGCTGCTGGAAGCCAGCTCCGGCCTGATGCGCACTACGGATGCGAAAAGTCGTTCGAGTTCTTCAGCTGGCAACTCGATATTCTTTCGCGCAGGGATCTTGTCATCAATATTAAACGCCCGCAGTACTTTATCGATTGTTTCAGCGAAGACAGACGGCCGCACTGAAACGAAGGTAAATTTGTGTCCGCCATGGGTCGAGAGATTTAGCGCTTCATTCGGCCAGAAACGATAGTCAGGACAATATGCCTGTGCTTCATTTGACGGTCTACATCTGCCAATACCGGCAATTCCTTTATTCGCCTCTTCTTTGTTTCGCAACATCTCTACGCTGCAATCCAGTTTATTTAGCTCATGCATACTACGAACAAGTTCCTTCTCATCGAGATATATCTGGTCACTTGAATTTTTATTTTTTAGATCGATACGAACACCGCGGACAGGCTCCGGCTGATACTGTGCGTTTTCAATGATTAGTGCGATGATGCTAGCCTCGGTATCAGCACTTACAATAGTCGTTACTACTTTTTCTGATATGACCTTCGAGTCTAGCACTTTGAAATTCGCTCCAGTAGTCTGGTCTGCGGTACGGCCCTGGGATTATTCTCGGCATGGCTAATCGGAAAACTCAATATTACAACTGCTACAATGCACAAGCTTGCTGTTGTGTAAGTTAGTGACTTGATTGCTTTGTCTGTCATCATTGAAATTATCTGGGATATAATACCAACATTGCTACCTACGCCCTCACCTTCAGGATAGCAAGCTGATGTGCTGACGACAGTCCAACCGTTGTTCATACTAAAAAAAGCGATTCCGCTAAGTTAATAAGCCAGGTGCTCCCCGTGAAATTCGCTTATTTTGACTTCAAGGCAAGTACACCAATTATCAAAGTTCTGAGAGTAATGAAAAACAACACAAAAGCGTTTTCGGTGAGGACAAAAACACACACCAATTAGTGTCAGCTTCGCTCAGTGTGCAAACGCCAGTATTTCCCCAACGGATAAACCTTGTGATAATGTCAATCTACGATCACTTTGCACTTACAGGAATACTGTTAGCTGCGATACCAATGACGTGGTAATGTTGCTGTCTTGCTGTCTTGCTGGCGCTGGACGCAATTGGAAAATTCTTCTGATCCGCGAGGACTCTCCCGACTCTGGAAGTCGACACTGCGTCGATGGCCGCTCTATTATCCGGGAATACCCAGGCACTATATCGAACAAGGCATTTGTTCCACCTATGTTCAATTCGCATCATGGATAAAATAACGATGAAATACAGCGGCAAAATTCTCAAAATAATCGGAATGGTTATACTTAACCTGTCAACGATTGCATTTTTTTCCGGTAATGCATTGGCGCAGACACAGCACAGTGAATTTCCTCTACACATACTGAATATCAGTCCGGAGGGTATGGAAATCACGATCCTCCCGGATTCGTCAAATGGCGATCCGTGTTTTGACGCACGTTACCGCGGAGATCGCGTCGTAGAACGGCCTCTACTTTTAGAGCCAAAGCAGCAGTTGACCATAACATTGATAACGCCTCAGGAACTCGGTTGTGAGGGATCTCTGGGATATTTCAATATCCTCTTTGAGGGTCCATCTGTCGCTAAGGGAAAAAATGAAGAGGCATTCGTAGTGAACGACGACGGAGCTCTTTGGTTAAACAAAAAGGCCAAGAAAGGTTACCCGGGTGGTTTTGACGGTATGAAGAACGCTAAGGATAACAGTTACACATATAAGACCGCTGCGCGGGATGGAAAGTCAGTATCATCGCGAAAGTTGGTGGGAGAAATTCAGGGCAGGCTCCGCAAACTTGGATACGATCCTGGGCCTGTCGATGGCGTTCCGGGGGAGAAGACGCACGACGCGGCCAGGGAATACCGCGATAGAAAGGGAATGAGACCCACCGGCGAACTTTCGAAAGCGCTTTTAGATTCACTAAGAAAGGAATTCGAAAAAGAAGAAGAGACCTCGGAGGCAAAACCGGCAGTGGCACCAATGGTAGAAAAGACTTCAGAAATGGTAGTAGAGACCAGGCGGTGGACAGAACCGGAAGTGGAGCGAGGGGAAAAAGAGGCCAGAGAGGCAAAACAGGAAGAGGCACGAAGGGATAAAGAAGCCAGGAAGGCAAAACAAAAAGCGGCACGAAGGGATAAAAAGGCCCGGGAAGCAGAGCAGGAAGCGGCGCTAGAGGAGGCCGAATGGGAAGCAGAGCAAGAAGCGGCGCGAAAGGAGGCCGAATGGGAGGCGGAGCAGGAAGCGGCGCGAAAGCAGGCCGAATGGGAGGCAGGACAGGAGCAAGCGCAACGACGAGCGCAATGGGAGGCACAACAAGCTGGGGCTGCCGCACAGCAGCAGCAAGCTGCAGCAGCAGCCGCACAACAACAGCAAGCTGAGGCGGCAAGGCAAGCTGCCGCGGCACAGCAACGGCAAGCCGCCGCTGCGGCGGCGGCAGTTCCGCAACAGGCAGCTACGCAGCAGGCCAGTTGCTTTTTCGATCACGACGGCAACTACCAGATGGAAGTGGTATGGGGTAATCACAGCCAGGGTGCTGTTCTTGGGGTGGGTCGCTCACAGAGACTGGCCTACGACGGCGCGCGCGCCTTCGTATTTATCGTTGAATCAAACACTGACGAAGTTACGTGTCCGAGGCAATTGACGTTTGTATGTGATGACTGTCCGCCGGGAGCACCGATATGGTAACTATGTTGGCAAAAGATCGAATACCGGCAAGCCGGTCAAGTAAGCTGAAAAATAACGGATCCTTACGCCTTTTCTACGTTGTCATGCTGAGCGGCATCATTGCGGCCACATTGCCGCTGAGTGATGCAATGGCACAGGTTGTGAACCTGAATGGCGACTGGAGCAGTCAATACACCTGCCCTTCAGGCCAGACCCTGCCACTGGTGTTACGGATAAGTCAGTATGGACAACAAATCTCCGCGAAAACAATAGCAGCCGATGTCTGTCTACAGGCCAACACACAGGCGTTCGACGGTGTTCTCTACGGCAATACCGGGAATTTGCACTGTGGCGAGATATACGACCCCAACCCATCTTCGCTTAACCCCAACGATAACTCGCAATCCGTTGGTGATTTTTTTGCACAGGCCCTTGTGGAGGCCATGGCGGACGGTCAGGGCGGTCCAGGGCGGTATGCTGTCAGATACAGTCCTGGCACTATCCAGGTAATCAGTTCCACGTCGTTCGTCGCCTGCACACTCGTCTTTACCCGGGCGGGCACTGCGCCGCCCGCTGGTGTAGCGCCGATACCTGCGCCGCTACAGCAGACTGTTAACGCAGCCAGTTCCGGACCAATGCAGTTCTATTGTTCACACGAC
>JBLIML010000069.1:0-16939 GCA_047638675.1 Planctomycetota bacterium
ACGTTACAAGAGCGCTATCTATTTCCATCTTGGTGGACTGGATATGTACCCAGAGGGTGTTACTCGATAGATTTCACCCACTCGATTTGATGAAGACCCATCTTTTTATCATCGACAGTTGCTGAAAATTCCAACGCCATATTATCGCCATCTACCCATTCCCTGTGATAACTAAAGTCGTGAAATATATCGATAATGGTCGTTAAAATAAAATGCGTTATATCGCGACCCAGCTTCGGTTTCCAGATGGTTGGAGAGTGAAACTCCACTTGTTCATGCAAAATTTTATGCAATAAGGTCATATCCTTTTCATTCACGACACTGTGCCAGAGTTGCAGTCTTTTATCTGTCATCGGAAATTCTCTCTTGTTGGTCTGTTGACTAATCTTTGCTACTCGACATTATGAAAAAACTCCGGATGGATGTCTTTGGGCAATCGATAGAAGCTGCGGCCTGAATCAAATCAATTAATTATTACAGGCAACTTAACTTCAGTGACCGGTACCAAAGTGACGTAGTAATTCGGTGGCGCACATGTAACCAGGGGTTCCGGCTACGGATCCGCCGGGGTAGGTGCTTGAGCCACAAATGGACACATTCTCGAATTCCCCGAATTGGTAGAAGCGTCGGTTTGCATCCTCCGCATATTGCCGGTCGAAATAACTTTGTCCCTCCACAAGCATCGTGTGTTCAATGTTACCGCCAGGAAAGCCAAAGGTCTGCTGCAAATCTCTGGGTGTGAGCAGCCGCGACCAGACACAATCCTCGGGGTTGCTAATGTAGCGAAGTATGATTTGTTTCACCTGCGCTTCCACCACTATGAGTTGTTCACCACTTTTCCCTAGTGCAAGATTTTTGAAGAACACCGTCAGGCGGTCAAAGGGTTCCTCGAGACCCATTTGACGCATGGCTGCACCTTCACAGTAGATCTGAAAGTAGCCCGGTACGAAGTCCTTTCCATCCACAACCGCCAGGGTCGCCGCCTCGAACGCCGACACCGTATCTACCGCAAAGAGGTAACGAAAAGCCGTGTCGGATCCCGGGCCCTCGTTAGCGTGTTTCCAGATCACCGGACTGCGGAACATAAGGTTGAGTTTACCGGCAGTGCCTAACACGCGTTCCCGGCTAGTATGTTGCAGCAAGGCCGGGTCATTAGTCAGTCGCGCCGCAGTCTGGGGATCGGTGGCAAATACCAGCTGTTGTGAGTGGAGCGTAATCGAACCGGAAGCATCTTCATAGCGCACGATACCGGTATTTGTATCCACTTCGTTCACAGTACAGGACAACACAATATCCACACCGAGTTCCTGGTTGATCCGACCGAGTTCGGAGGTCACCTGCCAAATCCCGCTGCGCACGAAGCCGTAGTCGCCACCGAACACTGAGCCGGAGGCCATCATTGGAATAATGAACGCAGAGTAAGGCTCACTTAGAGAAACCGGACCGCTTTCCGAGACCACCATGCCCATGAACAACTTGGTGCGTTCAGCACTTAGATAGTGATCCAATAGTGTCCGGGCACTACCGGTGATCCACAGTGCGGTCAGATCCGCCCCCAATTCCGCACGCGCATCATCCACACTGGGCGGTCGCGCAGCGCGATAGCCTGCCTGCAGAAAGCACACGACCCGATCCTGATCTCGTTGAAAAGCGGCTAGATCCCCTTGTTCTCCCCACCTCTCGGCCAACTCCAGAGTCGACTGCTTTGCATCAGCAACGAACCGGGTAGGCTGTTGGTCGCCAGGAAAGAACACTATTTCCGCCTGGTCTGGCACCCAAGTCTGTAAGCGATCCCCCAGACCGGTCTCTTGCCATACAAAATCCTGCATCAAACCCAAGGTCGACGCGCCTAGAGCGTAATCCTGCTGGATGCCGTTGACCACAACCGTCTCCGACACACAGGCACCGCCAACTCGATCGCTACGCTCGAGTATAGTGACCTGATGTCCAGCGCGCACCAGATAGTTGGCCGCTACCAGGCCGTTGATACCAGCACCAATGACAACGATTTTCTGTGAGGTTTTTTTCATTAACAACAGGGTATCATTCCACTCCACTCTTGGGGAGATCTATGATCTCTATCCGAATGGACTGGCAATTCTCTCTCTCGCTAAATAAAAACAGAGATTCATCCACCTGAAATAATAAGACGCAGTTATTTTTTATGAATATCGATTCAATCACAGCGCAAGATATGCGCTTTAACCCGCCGACATTTGATGAAACAGAAGTGGCGCAAAGAATCGCGGCGCAATACGGCTTTGAAGGACAATGGTCTTCACTGAATGGGGAACGCGATCAAAATTATCGACTAAAAGCACACGATGGAAAACAATATGTTGTTAAAATATCTGGTCCTGATGAAAAACCTGATATCACCAATTTTCAAGTAGAAGCACTGCTTTATCTGGAAAATGGTAGTCCGCAAATCCCACTGCCCCGTATTATCCGCACAAAGTCTGGCGAGTGTTTGAGTGATATTATCGACACAAAAAGTGTTAAGCATGCGATTCGCGTAGTGAGCTATCTTGATGGGATCCCTTATGGTGACGGGGACTTTCCCGATGCAGAAAATTTGCAAAAGATTGGGGCCTTTATGGGGAAAATGGTGATAGCGCTTAAAGGTTTTGAGCACAAAGCCTCAAAGCATTTTACACCCTGGAATCTGTCTAACGGCATCGCCGTATCACATGACTTGTGGATCGAGGCAAATGAAGACATTAAATCCCTGGCGGCACCCATGCTGGATAGATTACGCGATGAGGTTCTGCCCGCGCTGAACAATTGTTCATCACAGGTAATACACAATGACGGTCACCCCTATAATTTGTTACGCGCTAATGCCATTTCACAGGAGGTGGTTGGCCTGATTGACTTTGGTGACATGGTCTATGCGCCCATCATTAATGAATTGGCTGTAACTGCCACCACCTTTCAACGACGCGATAAAGAAGACTTGAGTATAGTTGAAAATCTACTGATCGGATTCCATCGTACTCATCCCCTTTCAAACACAGAGGTATCTTTATTGTGGGATGCCATCATCTTACGACTGCTAATCACAGTCCTGCTTAGTGATATGAAAGTGGGCATCGGCACAGATCAATATCCTGATGCTTTTGCAGACAGAAGCGAAGCTTACGAGATGCTTGTGCTGATTAGCCAAGTGCAACACAATTCGATAGTCAATAAATTACGCGCCGCTTGTGGCTTTTATTAAAGGAGAAAGGCTATAAACTTACTGGAACGCAGAAATAAGGCCTTAGGCCCGTCATATCATCTTTTTTACGATGACCCTGTTCAAATTGTACGCGGTCAGGGCGTTTGGTTATGGGATGAAAAGGGACGCAAATATCTGGACTGCTACAATAATGTTGCCTCGGTGGGACATTGCCACAAAGATGTTATTGCAAGGCTCACCGAACAGGCCTCAACACTCAACACCCATACACGTTACCTGCATGAAAATGTTGTCAAACTATCTGAAAAAATAGCTTCCAAAATGCCTGGGGACCTAAGTGTATGTATGTTCGTGTGCACCGGCACCGAAGCCAATGACCTGGCGACACGCATTGCCCGCACCTGCTCAGGGAATAAAGGCATGATGGTGTCAGAATTTAGTTATCACGGAAACTCTACACTGGTACACACCCTCTCAAGCGCTGATAGTGACAGGCGTCCAGACTGGCTGGCACTTTTTGAGCCTCCCTGTCAGTATCGCCCCGCGTTTGACGGAGATGATCTGCTTGAAGACTACGTAGACTCTGTACGTAATGCCATTAGCGCCCTGAAGAAAAAAGGCCATGAGCCGGCTGCAATTATGATTGATAGTATCTTTGATAGCCCTGGCACAATTGAGTCACCCCCTGGGTATTTCCAGCAGGTCTACAGGACAGTACGAGAGGCTGGCGGTCTTGTCATCGCGGACGAAGTACAGTCTGGTTATTGTCGAACAGGCCTTTGGTGGGGCTTTGAACATGACAATGTGGTACCTGATATTGTCACGCTGGGTAAGCCTATGGGCGCGGGCCATCCACTCGCGGCTGTTGTCACGACGCCAGAGATCGCCGCAAAATTTGCTTCCAAATCCAGCTATTTCAACACCTTTGGCGGAAATCCGGTATCCACTGCTGTCGGTGAAGTTGTCATTGATATAATTGACAGGGAAAACATATTGGAAAATGTCGTCAAGGTTGGCGCCTATACGAAGGCGGGATTAAAAAACCTGCAGGAAAGAAATGAGATTATCGGTGATGTGCGCGGACGTGGTCTGTTCCTTGGCCTGGATATTGTGAAGGATCGATCATCGAAAACACCCGACGCGACAACTGCACAGCAAATAGCTAATCTGATGAAAGACGAAGGTGTGATTCTATCCACACATGGTCGTTACGATAATGTACTAAAAATAAGACCACCCATGATCTTTAGTCAGGCTAATGCTGACCAATTACTCGCGGCTTTGGACCTGTGTTTTAATAAGGTGTAATTATTTCACTGGCACTTGTAACAGCAATGTATAAGGCGCGTTCGATATAAAGCATTACCTTCATTTCTGGTACGGACCTTTTGAATTGGCGGAGAGGGTGGGATTCGAACCCACGGAACCCCTAGAGGTTCAACAGATTTCGAGTCTGCCCCGTTCGACCACTCCGGCACCTCTCCAGAAATCTATATTTTTACTATCAGGCAATGCAGGGCATTGCCGCACAACATAATTGATCCATTTATTGTGCTTACTCTACTGGCTTTCGGGTAGTCATTGCACTAATTATCTGCATAAATGACATATTAAAGTTCCTGTATTCGTTGCTTGGTATTATCCTTGAGGTATCTGAACCCGAATGCAATACAGAATTTTCAGAGAACCTTCGATTGGAAACGTGATGAATTGATTACTTATGCTGCATAAAACGATTCTATTTATTACTACTATCAGCTTCGTCGCTGCCTGCCTTTTTCTATCGGGCTGTAGTAATCCGCCTTCGAAACTGCAACAGGTACTGCAACGTGGCGAAATACGAATCGTTACTCACAATGGGCCCTCTACTTATTATGTGGATAAAGATGGCGAGACGGGTCTTGAGTATGAATTGGCAACACGTTTTGCTATTCACCTGGGCGTTAAACTTTCTCTCATTGTTGCCAGGAATGGTGCTGAGGTAAATGAGCTCATTAGAAGCGGTCAGGCTGACATTGCTGCCGGTGGCATCAATCGTCCCTTTAGTCCAGATGCACTCTTAATATATGGCCCGGGCTATCATTGGGTGACCAGACAAATTGTCTACCGTAAAAGTCATTGGCGACCAACGTCACTGGATGATATTTATCCAGACCAACTGGATATTGCTGACGGGACGGTACCGGTATCGACACTGGAGAAACTACAAAAGAAGTCACCGTCTCTCTCATGGCTTATTCACGATGATAAAGAAAACAGTGATTTATTGGCTATGATCGAGAATGGTGAGATTGTCTATACCGTAGCTTACTCAAATGACATTATTCTGGCCCGCGCATCGTACCCTGAAATTCGCCCGGCATTTAATATAACCGGCCCCGTACCATTGGCCTGGGCTGTAAAGAATTCTGCCGATTTCTCTTTACTATCTGAGATTGAAAAATTTCACAATGAGATAGCGGATAATGGCCAATTAGCCGATTTGGTTGAACGCTTTTATGGTCCCACCGGGTTTTTCGATTATGTTGATTCTAGAAAATTTATCGATAAATATAGAAGTAGCCTGCCCGGTTTAAAACAATATTTTAAACACAGTGCTGAAAAACACAACATCGATTGGCGCCTATTGGCGGCACTGAGCTATCAAGAATCACACTGGAATAAAAATGCCCGTTCATATACGGGCGTACGAGGTCTGATGATGTTAACGAAAGCTACCGCAAAACAAGTTGGTGTAGATAACAGACTCGACCCTAAACAAAGCATAGAAGGCGGTGCCAAATATTTAAGCTCCTTGATTGAACGCGTGCCGGAACGTATCAAGGAACCTGACCGAAGCTGGTTCGCACTGGCAGCGTATAATGTGGGTTTCGGTCATTTGGAAGATGCGCGCGTGCTTACACAAAAAGACGGTGGTGATGCAGATCTTTGGCAGGAAGTAAAATTGCGTTTACCTTTACTCAGCAAAAGAGTCTGGTACAAGCAAACTAAACATGGCTATGCTCGCGGTAACGAGCCTGTGAAATTCGTTGAAAAAATCAGAAAGTATTACAATGTTCTGGTTCAACTTACCCAGGAAAATAGAACACCTGCGCCGCAGCTCGCTGATACGATTATTATTGACTCACCACTATTGTAGAGTTTGTCTCATAAACGGCCTGCCACTCACCAGCCAATCTATTTGCTTCCGCTTTGTCATCCTCGCTGAGCTTGCCCTTCAATCTATCGAAGACTTTTTGCATGAAGTCATCACCTGATTGACACGCCAACGATAACCATGCATACGCCATAACATAATCTTTACTAAGCCCGATACCCCGCGCATAGCACACACCCAGTATATATTGCGCCTTGATGGAACCCTGCATTGCGGCTTTCTCAAACCATCCGCACGCAATAGATTCATCACGCTGCACGCCTTTCCCATCGAGATAAAGGCGACCCAGTCGGTATTGGGCCCTTCCATAGCCCCCTTCGGCAGCAGACTGATAATACTTTGCTGATTCAATCTCATTGGCTATGACACCAAGACCGTCATGATATAACTTGCCCAACTGGTAATCCGCCTTGGCATATCCTTGTTCTGCGGCGCGCTTAAACCATTCAACTGCCTTTTCATAATCCTGTTCAACACCCAGGCCATAGCTATATAAGAGACCCAGGTTAAACTCGGCACGCGCATAACCTTGCATAGCTGCTTTCAATTGCCACTCTGCGGCGATATTGTCGTTCTGAATTACACCATGTCCGCCCGCATGCATTAATGCGAGATTATATTGTGCCTTGTCATAACCCTGCTCTGCGGCTTTTTGATACCACTTTACGGCTGTCTCTTCGCTTTTTTCAACACCTTGTCCAAACGCATACATCAAACCAACATTCAATTGTGCTTTCATGTGACCTTGTTCGGCGGCCTTGTTATACCAGGACACCGCTTCAGCATAATTTCGATCAGTACCTAGACCATTGGAATACATGTAGCCCAGATTATAACGAGCACCGGCATGACCCAATTTAGCCGCTCTCGAATACCATTCCAGCGCTTCAACAGCATCAACCTCAAGACCTAATCCTTGTTGATAACACCAGGCCAGGTTTGCCTGCGCGACTGCTTCGTCCTGCTCTGCCGCTTTTCGTAACCAAACCACAGCCTCCGAGAAATCCTCCGGCACACCGATGCCGCGAATGTACAATTGTCCCAACGTCGATTGTGCTTTCGCTGAACCCTTCTCTGCTGCCTGTCGATACCAATACGCGGCCTGGCCTCGATCAATTGGCACACCAAATCCTGTCTCATACAGTTCTGCCAGTTGCAGTTGTACATCAACGTCGCCAGCGTTAGCTTCTTTGGTTAAATTGGAAATATCTAAAGACATAATATTAATACAATAATTTTCAATCTTTGCAGGTTAAACTGAATATTACTATACATGGTGAGCTAGCTGAATACCAAATACCGCTCTTGAAGCCAGGCTATGCCCTGTCGCTTTTGACAAACCAGAGCTCTTTTAAGCCCCTGTCCTGACACCTGTCGTTCTACTGTATTTCTCCGCGTCTAGTGCCTGCTAAACGGACAGCTTTTAATAATAGCTATAGTCTTTTTCGGTATATTATACTGTCATCAGTCTATAAAATAATCCCAACATTCAGCCAAAAGTAGAAATTCTTGATGACACCTGATGCACTGTGGTCTTTCGAATTTATAGATAATAAAGAACGTCACGGCGCTGGCGTTGTTGTATTTTATAGAAACAAGGTTCTGGGAGGCAATCACGGCTTTACCTACATTGGTGAATATTCTCTCAGGGGAGATGAAATTTCATTTAGAGTCAATGTGAAGAAAATTAATGATGAGGTCAAAGGTATTTACAAAGATGAGTATGTGTTCGTCGCAAAAGGTAAATATGACGATCTGAGTTTTATCATTACCGGTTCTCCAGATGACAATGACGAATTCACACTAGCAATACAATGCACACGTCAGGGTGAAATTCCTGATTAATTAGGGCTAGCCAAGCTTTCAAAATTGGCTTCAATTTAGGACGAGAATCTCTTTTCTATTATTACTACTATCGACTCTGGACCAGCTATCTGGCTTTTGTAGTCACAAATACTGTTGGTAAAGCGTGATTATGCTAGGTAATACCTGTATTGAGTGCTCTAATAGAAAACGTTCCTCCTTATGCCTTTCCCTAACAGCGGAGTCCCTATGCCCTTACAAATGATGATGAAAATCGACGGAGTCATAGGTGACTCAAAAAGCTTTAAACATAAAGGTTGGGCCGATATTCTTTCCTGGAATTGGGGCTTGACCAGTAATCGGAAATCTTCGCAAGGCGTAGATGGAGACAAAACAAATTTAAACGAATTATCCATTATAAAAGTCATAGGCAATGATAGCTCTGGGATCAGATTATTATTTGCGCAAGGGAAAACAATTCCGAATGTTGAGTTCAGTATTTCACCCGTTGTCGCTAAGAGAGAACCTGCGAAAAGTTACGTCGACATAAAAATGGAAAATGTTGTGATAAAATCTATTATCACAGGGGGTGGTATTGATGATGATTTTTTTAAAGAACATATCACTTTGCTTTACGAAAAAATCAGATTTGAATACAATCGAAACATCGGAGCAGATGAAAAAATTAGAGAACCTGATTTTGAATGGAACGTTCCCGACAATGCAGAATGGGCTCAGTAAATATATTTAATCGCATTGTCTGCTTTCATAGCGATCTTTTTCTACTTTCTTATCTACTCCTCCTCAAAAGCTCTGATTTATAAATCAGAGTCTGTTTCTGCGTTATTAATAAATAATCCCAGCTTGAGATTACGAGCTATTTCCGCCAGCTTTTCATCCGGAGTTCTTGCAATCACTTTAGTGAGCATATTCCTGGCGGCTATTGATCTTCCATAACGCATCAGTAAAACGGCATATTGATAATCAAAGTATGGATAGTTTAGAAAATGGGTAACCTCACTAAAAGCACTTATTCCCTCTGCCAAACTTATATCCCCATCTATATTGTTAAAGTAAATATTTCCGAGGCCGAGATAAGCGGGTAAAAAAGCCTTATCTAATTGTATGGCAGTTCGATACTTTCCTCTAGCGAGCTCAAAATAGGTGCGCCATTCCGGATCATTTAGTTTCAGCAGCTCTTCCATTTTATTGGCAAAAAGATCCGCCTCCGCATCATAGGTACCAGGGTAGCCTGGTATTTCCTCTTCCATGCGATAGAAAATGGATTCCGCTGCATCGAGATTCCCTCTATCCATCTGGATATGAAACAAATGAAGCCAGGCTGGGCCGGTTTCCTGTCCTTTGTTTTGAAGCGATTTTTCTAGGAGCGATATTGCAGTCCCTCTTTCATCCTCTCCATCTAGACCATTGGCAACCATGAGTTCACCAAAATAGAACGCAAGCAGTTCTGGTGACAAAGCGCTGATTTCAATATTACCAATCAGATAAGGTTTCTCTTGTTCATATTTATAATAGTCGAACTTCTTTTTTCGCAAATAATTTCTAATTTCATTGCCTAAGGTCTCATAGTCCGTTTCGAATGCCCCAACAAAAGCGGTGTCAACGGAATCGCCCTGGCTCAGCATTTTCAAATACTTTAATAGCTTGTCCTCCATACCAGAATGAAAATTGCAATAATGTATCAGTGTCAGGGCATGTGCATAATAATCGTTTCCACGTAAGCGCGACTCAGGAATTCTATCGGCCTTCAACAAGGCTTCGAGATCAATTTTTTTATCAAAATCTACACTTGCTAGCCGCGAAGCATTTATTTCACCATAATGCAAAACACCGTTGACAACACGTAGCGTTGATAAAAATTCCGCCATGCCTTCCTGATACCATCTTGGAGAAGCCACGTCGTTGTAACTATTATCAAACACGAAGTGCACATATTCATGTCGCAACACCTGCTGCGCAAAATTCTGCTTTTTATTGCCGGGCCGATAGCCGCTCATATTTGCGACGGCGAAATTTCCAGTTGGACGGTGCAGAAATATGCCAGCGCTATTTTTTTGAAGTTTGAAAGCTTTGTAAGAAGATGAATTTGCAAGCGCAAAAACTTTTAGTGGAGAGATGTCTTCTTTCATTTTTACATTACTTAACTGTAAAAAAAAGAAACGGAATTGCTCCAGGTCTTTCGCAAAATTTTTAGCGTGTTCTTGTTTTAAATCAGTAATTAGATGGAAATTATCCGTCTTCACTTCCAGCCAATTATCACCAAGGAGATCTAGGGGTGTTTTAGCCACACCACTGTCATAAGATAATAGTAAAACGATAAAAAAACAGAACCTGGCTTTCTGGATCATATTGCGATTACTAGTAACGCTCATGGGCATAAATTATATTCCCCCTTCATTTAAGCTTAACTCTTATCTAGCTTGACTGGCATTTAGATAAAACTATCCCACCTAATTGCACCCGAGTATTCCTGCTCTGGAGATAATCGCGACAATTAAGCTTTTAGCCTATGCAGAGGGTACACCTTACTTTGAAATGAATCGTTGCAGACTCTTCATCTTGGCATTAACCTTGTCGCTCGATAATAAACATGGAAACCCCAGCAGATGACTGAGGTTTTTTATTTCTAATCAATAAGTTAAGTGAGATGTGACAAACGATATGACGGATGACTCAGAATTGCTCGTTTATAAAGACCTTGGACCAGACGCCATCCTCGATGCAGTGGAGAGCGCTGGTTTTGTGGTGGATGGTCATGTGTCAGCATTGAACAGTTATGAGAACCGGGTCTATCAGATTGGCCTGGAAGATGGCACTTATATTGTCGCCAAATTCTATCGTCCAGGTCGCTGGACGGATGAAAGTATCATTGAAGAACATGCTTTTACAGCAGAGCTTGAGGAACATGAACTACCGGTGGTGGCACCGCTGATTAGTGCCAATAACGAGTCTCTTATTCGCTTTGCTTCCTATCGCTTCTCGCTCTTCCCCCGTGTTGGTGGGCGTACACCGGAACTCGACAATCCTGACCACCTCTTGCAGCTAGGGCACTGCCTTGCGCGTTTACATAATGTGGGTGCAGTAAAACCGTTCGAGCATCGTCCTGTTATCAATATCAATGCTTATTGCAACGAACAGCGTCACTATATTCTCGAGAATGATTTTATGCCCAATGACCTGCTGCCAGCATATGAAAGCCTGACGACGGATGTTATCGGGCAGATTGAACGGGCTTTTGAAAAAGCAGGTGATTTAAACTTCATTCGCCTACATGGTGATTGTCATCTTGGAAATATACTTTGGCGAGATGATTCACCCTGCCTGGTTGATTTTGATGATACCCGTATGGGCCCTGCGATTCAGGATTTGTGGATGTTTCTCTCTGGTGATCGTTCCTATATGACAACAGGCCTCTATGATCTGATGGAAGGTTATTCGGAGTTTCGTGATTTTGATCGTCGCGAATTACAATTAATCGAACCGCTGCGCACTATGCGCATCATGCATCATGCTGGATGGATCGCACAGCGTTGGAATGATCCAGCCTTTCCCCTCGCCTTTCCCTGGTTTAATACGCAGAAGTATTGGGAAGAACATATTTTATCATTACGCGAACAGGCGGCCATGTTGAATGAGCCTTCATTGGAGTGGTTGGGATAGCTTGCTTATTGATGGACTCACTTTGTTTTGCCCATCCGCTGGAGAAGAGATATGGAATATCGACGTTATTACAACCCGGGGCGCATTATTTTTTTATTGTCGTATGAGTAGATTTGTACTACGACGCCAATGGCAGTAGCCCGGTGATATAGAGCAATTCGCAACAGTACAGCCTCATCCGACGTCGACAGAAGATGATTTTTTGACCCGTTGACGTGGTTTGCCCCGTAGGGCTGAGAAGTGGTACAGGGATGTACCGTTTACGAAGCTAAGGATGCAATTCATTCGGCCGCATGCCAGCATCCCGGCCTCCGTGGTCGAATGAATTCGACCCTACAATATCCGCGTCGATCTGAATTCATTCGGCTGCATGCCATGACTCCGTCCTTCGTGGGAGCTGGTGAGGGAAATGACTTCAACAAGTTGTGACCCTATCTTATAGTAGGCTTTCCATTGTTGAAATACAGCTTTGATAGTAACTCTTGCCGAAGATATTCAGATGATTGAGTTCGTGGTAGAGACGGTAAAGACTGATGCGTTCTTCGGCGCCTTCCGCAAGGGGCCAGACTTCCTCATAAGCCGATTCACATTTTGGGCCGAAACCACCGAACAAGCGCATCATGCCTATTTCTGCTTCGCGATGTCCGTAATAGCAGGCGGGATCATAAATGATGGGTTCGCCCTTTTCATCGGCGGCCGCATTACCTGACCACAAGTCTCCGTGTAGCAAGACAGGAGCTTCAGTTATTTCGCCGAGATAAACGTCAAGCTTCTCCATTAGACGTTCTCCGAGTTTACCGAGTCGCTCGTCTTTGCCTGATTTATCGAAAAATAACTTTAATTGAATACCGAGACGTTGTTCTCGCCAGAACGCGAGCCAATTATTCGACCACGTGTTTTTCTGTAAGCTTATACCAAGATAATTATCCTGTTCAAAACCATAGCGGTCTTTTTGTGTTGATTGATGTAGCTGCGCTAATTGTCTGCCCATGCATTCTGCCCAGTCATCTTTACGAGTGCCTTCGTTAAAAGCCTCCATAACAATGAAATCATCGTCATAGGCAATCGGTCTGGGTACACGTATTACATCGGGTGCAGATAACAATTTGAGGGCAGCATATTCCAGTGCATACATATCCGGAAAATTTGCGGCTTCCGCGAGGGTCTTGATAAAAACTTGCCTGCCATCGCGTAAAGACACAACCCGGCTATCGCTAATCGAACCGCCGTGCGCATAACGTGAATCTGATAGTGATGCAGACTCACCTGTGGCTTCGGTGATAGCAGACTCGATGCGAGCCTGTAGTGACATTGCTACTTATTGTCCAGTAGACTCAGACAATGTTTCAACATGGCCGGGCACGCTGATTCAATCATATTCAGCACTTCTTCAAAACCGGCATCACCACCGTAATAGGGGTCAGGCACCGAACGTCCCATTACCAGATCGTCGCTGTCTTCGAGAAAACTGCCTAGCATGCGAATATGCGGCATTCTGCCACCGGCAATATGGTCGATGTTTTCCAGATTTTCGACATCCATCGCGACAATCAAATCAAAGTCTTCAATGTCGCTTGCCCTGACTTGCCTTGCGATAGAATTTAGAGAATATCCGCGTTTTTTTGCGGCGGCTTGCATTCGCGCATCGGCAGGGCCACCGGTGTGATAGCCGATGGTACCGGCAGAATCGATGCGTATATTGTCTTCATGACCTGCTTGCTGGACATAATGCTGAAATACACCCTCACCTGCGGGGGAACGACAGATGTTGCCCATGCACACGAAGAGGATGGATACCTGTTTATTTTGCTTCTGCATGTCATCACCTACTACATCAATAAAGAAAGTGCCGCCGGGTTTAAATTACTGAATTCTGAATCACTTATTCTTGCTCAGCATTTTTTTTCTGAAACCCTTACGAGGCGAATTCGATAACCCCGTGTATACCAAATAATATGACACTGAAAGCGAACTTCGCCCTACAGAACCCTAAGCCGATAAACCAGTTCATAACAAGGTTTACCTTTCACAGTTGCGGGGGCTTTCTCCAACAATTCAATATCACACCAACTGCCATATAAATTCTCAACTTCGTCTTGCACAACGGCAAAGGGTGGAGGATTGACAAGGCCATGTTCATATTCTAAAGCAATTAGCAGTATCTCAATCCCGCAGCTAGATAGCCGTTTCATTTTATCTACATATTGTAGTCGCATCTCGGGAGGCAGAGCGATGAGTGATGCACGGTCGTACACAGTCGAAAAGCCCCCCATGAGCTCACCCGACATTGAGAAGAAATCGCCACACCATATTTGGATGTCTGACGATTGAAAATGTTTGTATTCGCCAGCACTAGCAATACTCACTTCTATATCGTTTTCAATAAAAAAGGATTGTACGGCAACTTCACTCAATTCGAGCCCAATCACCTTACAGCCTTGCCTCATCAGATAAATCATATCGATGGATTTGCCACATAGGGGTACAAATACACGAGTACCCTTTTCCAAATCCAGCTTGGGGTAATATTTTTCCAGTAAGGGATGTGTTGTGTCCTGATGAAACCCTGTTTCATTGGCCTCCCATTTTTCCTGCCAGAATTGTTGTTCCATTTTTCCCCTTATTACGAATGATTGATGCGCTTAAATAACGACACATGCCACGTTATATCCGAACTAAGCTGGCAGTCAAGCTGTGCCTTTGGGATAGTGCCCGGTCTAACGAGATAGCCGTTAATGTTTCACAGGCCACGAGCGCGCCAGGTAAATAAAAGGTGTATCAAGGACAGCGATAACGAACTTGAAAACATACTTTGCCGCCGCCAACTGCATGGCGGTGGTAAAATCCACGATACCCCACCAGACAACGAGACCATAAATTAGTGTGTCGATGAGCTGGGATAGTAAAGTTGACCCCGTATTGCGTAGCCAGAGGTGTTTACCACCAGTTGCCTCTTTGATGCGGTGGAAAACCCACACATCAAAGCTCTGGCTAATCAAATAGGCAAGCAATGAACCAAAAACGAAGCGAGGTGTGTAATCAAACAACACCACGGTGGCATTATGTACATTTAGTGCGAATTCGGCCGTATTGGCCTGATTAGATGGCAGGAATAATAGACTAATTTGTGTTAGCACGACAGTCATCACGCTCACAGCAAAACCCAACATGACGGCACGTTGGGCTTCTTCGCGTCCGTATTTTTCACTTAAGAGATCTGTGGCGAAAAATATACTCGAATAAAGAATCACCGCCATACTGGTTTGCAAACCAAAAATCATCGTCAACTTCGGACCCTGAATATTGGCCATCAGAATGCTAAAAACGATAACGCCGTATAAGCCATATCGGCCAAAAAATCGATACATCGCCACAGCAAAACCCAGATCAAGAAATATCGTGATAATCCATAATAATTCCTGATTGCCCTGCAGATAAGTAGTCATTCCCATACTATGAGGACCATACCTCAGCCAGCAATTCGTACGAACGACAACGCGCTTCGAAGTCATAGGTGATGGTCAATATCATCAATTCATCCACTTCATATTTCTCCACCATAGCTAACAACTCAGCCTTCACGGCCTCAGGCGTACCTTTTACCAAATGCCGTGGGTTGGCCGCTAAAACCGCCTTTTCGTGCTCGCTATACTGATACTTTTCTGCGTCTTCAACACTTGGAATACAACCGGGCTCCTTTTTCGTTAACAAGCCCAGGTACCAGAGTTCCCGGCTTTTATATAAGCGTTCTGCTTCAGCGTCGGTCTCCGCACAGATAACAAAAGGACATAAACAGCTATATGGTTTTTCAGAAACCTCGCTGGCAATAAATTTATCGCGATAATAGTGAATAATATCCGGTCGAATATTTGAATTAATAAAATAAGCAAAACAATAGGGCAATCCCATCTGACCGGCCAGCTGGGCACTGTCATCGCTTGAGCCCAACATCCACAAGGCAGGCGGGATATCAACCAAAGGATAAGCACGGGCCTTTTCCATGCCAGGTGTTGATGGCTCTACATCCCGCAACAGGGCATCCAGATCGTCCACCATTTGGGGGAAATATTGTGAGCCAATTTGCGATCCATAAGCCAGAACGGAATTGATATAGGGGCTACTGCCAGGCGCCCGACCAACACCGAGATCAACACGACCGGGATACATCGTTGACAATAATTTAAAATTTTCCGCGACTTTATATGGACTATAGTGGGGCAGCATAATGCCACCGGAACCTATGCGTATGGTCTTCGTCTCGGCGCCCAGGCGTGATAGCAGTACTTCTGGCGAGCAGCCTGCAAGACCATCCGTGGCGTGATGCTCCGCGAGCCAGTATCGATGGTAGCCCCATTGCTCACAGCGCTGTGCCAATGCCAGCGTTTCATTGATAGCGTCGGCTGCCGTGCCACCACGTCGTATTGGGGATTGATCGAGAACGGATAAGGGAATGTCTTTCATGAAATGACCATTGATTTAGTTTCTGTAGGGTATAATAAACCTTGAAATTAATCTCTATACGGAAAAAATAATATGAAACTCTATGCACACCCTGGTTCCTGTTCGTCCGCTTGTCATATCGCACTCAATGAAGTTGGTCAGGATTTCGAGTTGGTTAAATTCAACTTATTCGGCGATCGTATTCTACCCGATGGACGCAATTTTAATGATATTAATCCTAAAGGTAGCGTGCCGGTACTCGAACTCGACAATGGCGAGTTGCTAACGGAGGTCAGTGCAATTTTGCAATACATTGCTGATTTACATCCTCAATCTGGTCTCGCGCCAGCAAATGGTACTTTAGAACGGGTGCGAATGCAGGAATGGCTCTCCTACCTGAATTCCGAATTACATATGACCATCGGTATGTTTTTTTCACCTGCCCTTGACGGAGAAATGAAAGAATTCATGACACAAAGAAAAGATAAACGTCTTAAATATGTCGACGACCACCTGGCGAACAACAATTATCTGCTAGGGGATAAAGTTTCAGTGGCGGATGCCTACCTCTACATTATTCTGACCTGGCCCACCTTGATGCTGAAGATGGATATCTCTGAATACAAGAATATCACGGCCTATCAGGCGCGAATGGCTGAACGACAAGCGGTAAAAGA